>JAISWI010000022.1 GCA_031270865.1 Oscillospiraceae bacterium | reverse complement strand
AGGGGGTTTCACCCCCCTTGACCCCCTGACCAGCGTGACGCTGGACCCTCGTGGCCAGGGTAGGTTGTTCCTCCAGGATCTTTACGGATCCTGCTTCTGCTTGAAACTCTGCTTGCCGTCTACGAATGTCATAATGTACGCGCTCTTGATCGGATCGTTATGATCATCGAAGGTATACGCGCTCGTCACGCCCCGCACGTTATCCGACGCCTTCAGCGCGGCGGTCACAGCGGCGAAGTCCGTCGACCCGGCGGCCTTGATCGCCTCGCACAGCAGCAGTATCGCGTCATACCCTGTCGCGTTGAACGCCATCTTATACGGCTCGCTGTACTTGTCCTCATACGCCTTGATGAAGTCCTTCACCGCCGGATCGTCCGAGTCGGTGGCGAAGTGATCCGAATAGAAGAACTTGTTCTCTAGCAGCGCGGTGTCGCTTATCGTGGCCTCAATGCCCGCGATGCCGTCCGCGCCCAGGAAGTAGCAATCCAGCCCAATCTCCGGCTTGGCGGCCTGCTGTACAATCAACGCCGCCGGCCCGTAGTAATACGCTACGAACAGCGCGTCCGGCTCCTTGGCCGCTATGCTGGTCAGCTGCGCGGAAAAATCCACATCCGTTGCCGTCCCGGACTCATACGCCACGACCTCCTGGCCGTTCTTCTCCGCCTGCGCCTTAAACGCCTCGGCCAGTCCCAGCGAGTAGTCGTCCGCTATGTCGTATATTACGGCTACCTTCTTTGCCTCGAACGCGTCGCGGGCGAAGTCGGCCATGATGGACGCCTGGAACGGATCCAGGAAGCAGGACCTAAAGATTGACGGGTTGTCCGTCGTCACGTCATAGCTTGTCGCGGACGCGGTGATCATTGGTATCCCGATCTCGCGCACCCGCTCGGCCACGGCCAGTGTCGGGCGGCTGGTCACATCGCCTATGATGCCGACCACCTTGTCGTTGTTGACCAGCAGGTTGAACGCGTTGATGGCCTCGACCTCGTCGCCCTTCTCGTCATACCATACCATCTCTACGGTGTCGCCGTTGATGCCTCCGGCGGCGTTGAGCTGTTCTACATACAGGTCGACGCCGTTCTTGACGGCGATGCCGTACTGCGCTACAGCTCCGGTCAGTGGCGCAAGCCCGCCGATCTTGATCGTGTCGGCCAGCGCGGGGACGCCCGCCGCCAGCATCAGCGCCGCCGCTAGCGCTATCGCGAATACCCGTTTGTTCTTCATGCCGCAAGTCCCTCCATTCAAATCCGTGCAGCCCACCGGGGCGGTTTACAGACGATTAACGCGTATATTATACCGCAAACTTCGCGCGGAAGCAAGCGTTGTTTTACCATATCCAACAAGAAAATGCAGGAACTCTAACGATTCCTGCATTTCCCTCAACGAGCGTTATCCGTTGTCAGCGGTTCACGCCGGGCGGGAAGGCGACTGTCTGCCGCCTTGCCGTATTGCCTGGCGCGTAGAACGGCGGCTGCGACGGCGGTATCCCCATGGGTGATCCGGGCGAACCCGGCATAGCTGGCGGGCCCGCCGGAATAGGCCTGAGCCGTATCGGGTCTGTTGGAACTCCCCCCACCGTTCCCGGGTATGGCGGCAGCACGGGCGTCTCGCCGCATGCCACGCCGCATTCGCCCTCGTAGTGGGGCGGTATCACCCCGGCTGGCGGCGCGCCCGGCTGTACGAAGCTGCCGATCCCGCTGCGTGTTACCTGCGGCTGTGGGTTCAGGAACTGCTCCAGCTGCCGCGGGTTCATCACAGCCTGCAGGGGTATCTTGGCGTTCAGGTCGCATGGATTGCATTGCGGCTCGGGCTTGCATGGCGGCGGCGGCTCGCCCACGGCGGCTGGCCTTGCCCCAACCGCGCTGGCCGGGATGGGTGGCGGCGGCGGCAGCATGACCGGGCGCTGGATCGTCCGCACGGGCGTAATGACGACTGGCGGCGGCAGCGGCAGCGGCGGCAATACCGGCGCGGGCGGGCGCGGGGCCTCCAATATCGGCCTGGGCGGTGGCGGAATCGGGTCGGGCCTGACGGGTTTCTTCTGCGGCATGACGATGGGCGGCGCGAATATGGTCGGCAGCGGCTGCGCTGGTCTCTGCGGCGGCGGCAGCAGCACGGGCGGCGGGAATGTCGGCGGCTCCGGCGGATCGGGCGGCGGCGGCGATAGGAACACTATCGGCTCCGGCATGATCGGGCAGGACGACGCTTCCTCAATGATTACCGGGGCCTTGGTCTGCGGGTAAATGATAGGCGGGTAGCTGAGGTGGACGGGCTCGGTCTCCGGCTCGTTGATGGGCAGCTCTACGCAAACGCATGTGCATGTGGTCTCGATGATCTGCTGCCAGTAGTTGCACTCGTCGCTAAGGCGCATGCCCGCCTGCCGCCCGTCCGCTGGATCCTCCAGGAACCACACGACGCTGCGTGTCTGCGTGCACTCGGAACATATCTGGAAACATAAGTATTTCTGCGTGATGCGGAACGCGATGTAGAATTCCTGGCAGTTGGGCCTGTTCCCCGCGTCGATGCCCTCCAGGTTGACGTTGCAGCGCATGCAGATCGTCCCGCCCAGGCAGGAGATCGGGTCCGCGAAGCCGGTAAGACAGTCCACCTCGCTGGAGCCCGGGTCGACGGGCTGGCCGCTGTTATCAATGCAAACCTTGTGGTAGATCGGGTTTCCGCAATAGTCGGTGAACGCGTATGAGAATCCGTTCATGCACCCGCACGCGGCGACGACCTTCGCGACAGGGGAGCATGAGCGGAACGGCCCGACCAGCAGCCGCCCGCACACGATGCGCACCGTTATATCCCTGCCCGGTATCAGGTGAGACAGCCTGCCGCGCCCGGCGGTCTGGTCGAGGAACTTCGCGCATACCTGGGTGCCGTCAGCGCTGCAGGTGTTAAGCTGGCTGACGCTGGCGGGGGCGCGCTGGTAGAGCGGCGCCGGCGCGCCGGAATGCTCGGTGGGGGTCATCCGCGCGAGACTTCCGGTTTTCGGGCCGCGGTACGCGCCGCCCCGCGGCGTGCTGATCCCTGTGATGGGGTCGCCGGTGTTGCGCTCGCACTCGTTATCCGCCGCGTACTCGCGGGCCATGCTTATCAGTTTAAGCAGCGCCTCATTCTGCTGTGTCAGCTCCGGGTCGCCCGTGAAATCCTCGCCGCACGGCGCGAACGCCGATCCTTCCGGCAGTACGCCCTCTGTTATCCATATCGCGGCCTGGGTGATATACTGCGCCTCATACTGATCTATGTCGGGCGCGGCCAGCTTGGTTTGCCATTCGGTAAGGTCGGTGCCCAACCCGTAGCCGTTGGCCAGCAGCCATGACACGGCGCACAGTACGCTTGGGGCGCGGTCGCTGAGCGGGACGCGGGCCCTGCGGCTGTCGTAGCCGCGCGTACGGTCGCCGGAGGCGGGATAGTCGGCGGCGGCGCAGCCCCCGTCGGACACCACTGGCGGGATAAACGGCGCCATGTAGTAAATCGGCGGGACGCATCCCTCGGTATCCCCGGCGGTCGGCACGATGTCTATCTCGCCCGGCGGATCCTCCTCCCCGGTGACGTCGTCCAGCGAGGACGGGATCTTCAGCGTGTACCCGTGCAGCGAGCATGACGAGTTCTTGGGCGAGGCCATGATGGTTGATGTGGCAAGCCCCGCGTCGCCTATGATGGGCTTGTTGGTCAGTTCAGCCGGTGGGTTCTTGGGCTGGGAGTCGCGCAGTATCTGCTCGGTGGTATACGAGTTGATGTAAGCGTTGTTGAGGATAATCGCGCGGCGGTCGGCCATGTCCATTGAAAGCTGGTCCGCGCCGTTGTTGTAGGGGGCCATGAACGGGTTGCTCATCACGCGCGGCGAGCCGCCGATTACCCGGCGGTTGGTTTGCGGAGGCGCGTTAGGCGGGCGGACGACGTACGCGTCGGTCTTGCCGAACATGTTGAGGCTGGATTGCCGCTTACCGCCCTTCAGGGGCGTCGCGTTGACCGCCACCGCGCTGGGGTATCCGGAAGGCGATTGACCCGCGGACGGATTGACCCTGTCACTGCTCCGGGTAACGTTGCACGGCATAAGCGACCACTCCTTAGGCTGAAAATTCCGGTTAGTATCGCGGATTAAGTGTATGCTGTCGAAAACATGTCTCATGACGTGGGGGATGGGAGGTTCCGGTGGTCTGCGTTGGAGGGGGATTCGCGACGCGCCCTCTGGTCCGCGATGGGGGATACGCGTTGCGCCCTCTGCCTATGGAAAGGGGATTCGCGTCGCCCGCAGGTAGCAGAGGGGGCGATGCCTTACCACCCGAAGCGACAGAGGGGGCGATGCCTTACCATCCGCAGGTGACAGAGGAAGGCGCCCCCCCCCCCTCCCGCCTCACCTCTTTGTTGGCGGCGGGGTAACCGGCCACGGCGGTGGCATGCCCGGTATGGGCGGGGCCTCATACCCCGGCATCGGCGGCGGCGCTCCGTTGATCGGCCCGACAGGTCTTGGCGGCCATGGCGGACGGGTCTCCTGCGGCGATACCCCACGGGGCAGCCGCGCCGGACGCGCCCCGCGCATCGATGGGGGCAGAGGCGGCATCGGCGGCAGTATCACACTCTCGCGCAGGTTCACGGGCGGCGCGACGATCACCGGGGCAGGGGGCGGTATCTCCGGCAGCGTCGGACACGGCGGCGGCGGCGTGACTATGATCGGGTCGCATGGCGGCATACGTTCCGGCGGCAGCGGCGGCGCTGGCGGCGGTATGATGACCGGCTGCACCACCCTCGGCGGCATCGGCGGGGGCGGCGGGGGCGGCGGTATCACTATCGGCGGCGGGAACTCCGGCGGCCTTGGCGGTCTTGGAGGAGGCGGCGGCGCGATCAGGAACGGCTGGGGCATGACCTGCTGGGGCGTGGGTATGCGCAGCGGTTCCGGCGGCGGCGGGAAGATCGCCGGGGGCGGGAACAGGTCGGGCGCGGGTTCCTCCTGCGGGGTCTCCACGCATACACAGACGCACGCCACCTCCGGGTTGATCGCGGCGTTCGGGCACCTCGCGCCGATCGATTGCCTAGCGTTTGGGAACATCAGCACTTCAATCTGCTTATACTGTATCTCTGCGCACAGAGTAAAGCACATGTATCGGCCCGTTATTCTGGCGGCGACGTAGAAATCCGTATCCAAGCACGGCTCGTCGGGGAGTTTGACCCCCGCGTCGAACGATCCCGCGTCGCAGCAGATAGGGTTCGCGCAGTAGTCGGTAAAGGAAAACAGCCTGGAGCAGTGCATGGTGTGATACCAGTCGCCGCCCGGGGCGCAGCGTGTGCTGGTCTCGTCATATTCGGGGTTTGTCGCGCTCTCGTTGCATCCGCAGGTATTCTTGATTTCCCACTTGGGCGAGTTGACGGAGCCGACCGTCGAGTGCAGACGGAACGGCCCCACCAGCACGCGCCCGCATACCACGCGCACCTCGTTGGGAATCGCCGTCCAGAACAGGTGCTGGGTATCCGTGGCGCATGCCGAGATGGACTGCGCGTCGGCGTTGCAGTTGGATACCACGGGCAGGTTCAGGTCGCGCAGCGAGCGCGGTGGGTACGGCGTGATCGCGCTCAAGCCTTTTTCCAGATCACCGGTGGGGTACTCGGAGATTACCGTCGGGCCTTCGAAGTAATCGTCAGCGTTCTCGCCTATGCGGTCCAGGCAATCGCTCTCCTCAGCGTACGCGAACGCGCCGTCCACTAGGTTTTTGAACGCTCTGTCCAGCGTTTCCCTGAACGGCCCCTGCCCCATTGTGTAGTTGCCGGGGTTTTGCGCGAACGGAGGGCAGATTATCACGAAAATCCCGCCGGTGGCTACTTTATTAATCGCTTCGCTCTGGACGGCCCACACTGCCATCTGGGTGACTATCCGCGCGAACGCGCAGGGCTTGCCGCGCCAGTTGCCGTACCTGCCGTCGCAGGTGTCGTTGGGGACGGACAGCGGGGCGGAGCCGTAGCCGTTGTTGGGCAGTATCGAGCCCGTCATCGCTTCCCACCATTCAATGTCGTTGTCGTCAACGCCCCAGCCGTTCGCCAGCACCCACGCGACCCTGCAGATATCCGCGTCCGATCGTCCTGCCAACGCGTCCCTCGGATTGTCGGATGTTATACTGAAATCCCAATCCGGGCTGGCCAGGTGGTGATCCAGGCAGTAGGCGGGCAGGCAGCGTTCCGGTTCGCATAACTCCCTTATCTCGTCTTCGGTCAGCGGGGGATTCATCGACGGGTTTGCCTCCCTGCGCCGCCTGATGCACTCAAAGTAGCATCTATCCATTCTCGCCTGGAAGAGGTCGCCCTTGTTCTGGTCGCCCCATCCGACGACCTCATTGCCGGCCGGCTCGTAGTACGCGATGCCTGGAGGGTGGATATACACGGTGCCCCCGCATGAATCCTCGTAATATATACATGGGTCGAGGCGGCATACGCCTCGGCAGGAATTATCGTTGGTGCACGGGTAATACGACATGCACAGCGTCGCGCCGAAACCCGCTCCGGCGATGATCGGGTCGCGGGTGCCGGGGGTGTCCCCGGAGTACGGGCTCTGGCGCAGTTGGGGACGCTGCTCGAGCAGTTGGGCAATCTGCAGCATCTCGGCGTCGGTGATCGTGGCGTCGTTGTACACGCGCTGAAGGTATTCGTTGACCCTCTCGCCCGGGGTGATGTATGGCTCGATCTCAAGGTACGGGCCGTAAGAAACATCCGCGTCGCCATCCTCGCCCAGATAACCGCCGTAGGGGTTAAGCGCTTGTTCGGCGGCGGCGAGGGAGCGGGCGCCCTCCGCCTCACGCGCCGCGACGTACGCGTCGAAGGGATTGTATGACCTGAACATGGCGGGTTCCTCGCATTGCGCGTCCGCCACTTTCTGGTAATCCGCGAGCGGCCCTACGCAGCTGAACTGGTTTTCCTCGAACTCGGCCTTATACCGGGCGGTCAATTCGTCCAGCCGGCGCTGCTGTTCCTGATTCATATACCACTGCGCCCACTCCGCTGGGTTATTCCCCTTCGGGCCACGGACATACCCGCGCAGGTCGACGCATCCGCCCTGCGCTTCCGCTTCCTCCAGCGTCCGCGGCATCTCCAGGTTAAACGTTATCTCGCCCAGACTGCCGTCGTAGAGGTTGCCCAAGGTTTTGCCCCTTAGTATGTATCTAAGGCACGATGTGTCCTGATCCAGCCTGAAGCATTCCGTATCATCGTCGAACGTCGGCCCTTCCACCGCCCGCGCCGTGTCCGGCAGGGCGTTTAGCGCCGCGTCCCTCAACGCGCGGGCCTGGTTCCTTCGGCGCGGGTATACTACCGCGTCCGCGTCGCTGGGGCGCGGCGTGTCCTCCAACATCGGCTCGAGCTGTTCGGTATCCGGCGGGTTGTGGCGGCGCTGTCTTGGCACAATATCACTTCCTTCGGGCTGAATAAAACGCGCGGGCTTGTAGTTTCCAGGATAAGCGGCTATAATAAGCCCGCGCGGGTTCCATGTCATACCGTCATGGCAGTATGAATCTATTCTTTGGGGACGAAGCACATGCCATTTTCCGACGGTAAGGGACACGCAGCGCCGGTTTCAACGTTAAATATCAAGACGGGCTGTCAGAAATTGGCATGTCCGCTGGAGGCTTGGATGGGCGGTAACAGGCGCGGCGGCACGATGCTCGCCGGCTTCTCGATACTGGGCGTGGCCGGGCTTGTGTGCAAGGTCATAGGCATGGTGTTCCGCGTGCAACTGTCGGCGCGGATCGGGGCTCAGGGGATTGGGCTGTACCAGGCGGTTTACCCGACATACACGCTGCTGCTGACGCTCTCGACGGCGGGGCTTCCAGTGGCGATATCGCGCATGGTCGCGGAGGCGACGACCACCCGCGACGAGCGCGGCGCGAAGAAGATCTTAACCACCGCGCTGGGTCTGGTCGGGACTATCGGGCTGGCGCTGACCGCGCTTATGCTCATGGGCAGCGGCTGGCTGGCGGAGCGGATCGGCGCGTCGGACGCGGCCACGGGCGTCAGCGCGAAGATGGGATTCCAGATGATCGCGCCCTCGATAGTGATCGTCGCGCTTATGAGCGCGTTCCGCGGGTACATGCAGGGCCACAGGGTGATGCTGCCTACGGGGATCTCACAGCTGATAGAGCAGCTGGCGAAGGTTGTGATATCCTTCCCGCTGGCGGCGTGGGGGATGGCGCGCGGCGGCGTGGCGATGGCCGCGGCTATGGCGCTGCTGGGGATTACGATAGGCGAGGCGCTCGCGCTGGGATATATGGCCGTCTCGTCGATGGTTTGGATGAGGCGGAATGGGGGGACGGGGGACGACCCACCCTCGGCGGGGGTACCCGTCGCCCCCTCCGCCGCTGGGGAGACTCCGCCCTCAGGCGACATAGGGGGCGAAGGATACCCCTCCGCGGGCAAAGCGAGCCCGCGCCGCCACAGCGTCCTCTTCCGCATGCTGACCATCGCGGTACCGATCACGCTCGGAGCGGCCATCGTGCCGTCGCTGGGGTTCATCGACTCCGCGATGATCATTAACCGCCTCATATCGGCTGGATTCTCCCACGGCGACGCGCAGACGCTCTACGGATTGCAGTCAGGCGCGGTGCTCTCGCTGCTGAACGTGCCCACGGCGCTGGCGCTGGCCGTCGCGATGAGCCTCGTCCCGACCATCTCCGCCGCCAACGCCCGGGGCGATAAGGCCGAGGTTAGCGGTCAAACATTGCTTAGCCTTCGCCTCGCGTTCCTGATAGGATTGCCGTGCGCGATGGGCATGTCGCTGCTCTCCACGCCGATCATCCGCCTGCTGTATTCCGGTTATACCGCCGACCAGATCGCCACGGCTGGCCGGTTGTTATCTATCGGCGCGTTCACGATACCGCTGTTTATACTGGTGCAGGCGGCGGAGGGCGCGCTCCAGGGCGTCGGGCTGCAGCGTATCCCCATGTGGACGCTCGTCATAGGCGCGGCGGTCAAGACCAGCCTCAACTACCTGCTGATCGGTCTGCCCGGGATAAACATATTCGGCGCCCCGATAGCTTCTTTGGCGTGTTACGCGCTGGTCGCCTCAATCAACCTGGCCTTCGCGATGAAGCGCACGGGCGCGCGCTTCCACCTGATGGACCTGATCGTAAGGCCAGGCCTGTGCACATTGATCATGGCGGCCGCTGTGCTGGCGTGTCAGGCCATATTGGGTACTGATAGTTCCATAAAGACATTGACGGCGGTTGGCGCGGGAATGCTGGCGTACGTGATAGCCGCCCCGGCGACAGGCGCGGTGCGGCGCGACGACCTGTCGCAGTTCCCGGGATTGTCGCGTCTTAGCGGCAGGTTTTCTAAAAAGAAGGCGTTGTGAAAGGTAAAGGTCGTTATATATGGCTCACATAACCATCGTGCCGCTGGGTGATTCGCTGGCGGAGATGACAGTCGGCGCGGCGGAGACGCTCGCCTCGGGCATACAGGTATTGCTGCGCACGTCGCGCCACCCCGCCGCCAAGTGGCTAAGGGAGCGGAACGTCCCGTTCCGCGCGTTGGACGCGCTGTACGAACAGGCGGAGGACTTCGACACGCTGCGCGAGAATATGGCCCGCGCCGTGCTCGAAGCCGCGCCATGCGTTTACGCCGCGCCCGATCCGACGACCGACGGCTGCTCGAAACGTTTGCGAGAACTGACGGACGAGATAACCGTCATGCCCGGGGTAAGCCAGGCGTCCAAGGCGCTGGCCGCGTCGGGCGTTAATACATATACTGTTATAACGGCGGCGGCCAGCGAAGTTAGCGGCACGCGGCTCGACCCGACGCGTTCGCTGGTTATAACCGAGATAGGCAGCGCGTTGCGGGCCGGGGAGGTCAAGGTCAAGCTGCTCACGCTGTATCCGGAAAACCTGAAGGTTACGCTGGGGCGCGGCAGCCTGGTCGAGCGGATACAGCTGGCCGAGCTGGATCGCGCCGGGACGTTCGACCACACCAGCTGGCTGGTCGTGCCGCCCGCGCCGCTGATGGAGCGGTCACGGTTTGATTTCCAGGACCTGGTAGATATAATGGAACGGCTGCGCGACCCGGACACCGGCTGCCCGTGGGATCGGGAGCAGGACCACTCCACGCTTCGGGAATACATATTGGAAGAGGCGTGCGAGGTGATAGAGGCCATCGATCAAAACGATTCGAACAAGATGGCGGACGAGCTGGGCGACGTGATGCTGCAGACCGTCTTCCACGCGAAGGTTGACCAGGAGCGCGGCGGGTTTGACATACTCGACGTTACGAGCGCGGTGTGCGGCAAGATGATCCGGCGGCACCCGCATATTTTCGGCGCGGTGAAGGCCGATACCAGCGCCCAGGTCCTGCGCAACTGGGAGGCCATCAAGCGCGAGGAGAAGCGGCTTGACACCCAGACCGCCGTGATGCGCGACGTTCCAAAGCAATTGCCCGCGCTGATGCGGGCGGCGAAGATATTCAAGAAGGCGCGGGACGTTGGCTTTGACAGCAACACGCCGCTGGAATGGATGGACAAGGTGACGGAGGAGGCTGGTGAGCTGCGCGCCGAGTTGGAACGCGCCGGGATCAACCTCAAACCGTCCCAGTTGCTGCGAATCGAGGAGGAGACCGGGGACTTGCTGTTCGCCGTGGTAAACGCCGCGCGGCTGGCTGGCGTCCAGCCGGAACTGGCGCTTAACGGCGCGATTGAGAAGTTTATCCTCAGGTTCGAGCGAGTCGAGCAAGCCGCGGCCGCCGACGGCAAGGAGATACGCGGCCTGCCTCTGGCCGAGCTTGACCGTTATTGGGATATAGCCAAATCCGGCGAGGCAAAACGATGAGCGCGCCGCTGTTATCCGTCGTGGTTCCGGCGTATAATGAGGAGGCGGGCATCGAGGAGACGCACCGCCGCCTGACCGCCGCGCTGTCAGGCATGGGCGTTGATTATGAAATAATATATGTCGACGACGGCAGCCGCGACCGCACGGCCGATATCATCCAGTCGCTGCGCGTTAATGACGGCCACGCGCGATTGCTGGGATTATCGCGCAACCACGGCCACCAGATCGCCGTGACCGCCGGGCTTGACGCTGCTGGCGGCGACGCGGTCGTGATCATCGACGCGGACCTGCAGGACCCGCCCGAGGTCATCCCGGAGATGTACGAACGCTTCCGCGAGGGTTACGACGTGGTATACGGCAGGCGCTCCGGGCGCGAGGGCGACTCCGCGTTCAAGAGGCTGACGGCGTTCATGTTCTACCGCGCGTTGAACGCGCTGACCGACGCGGAGATCCCGCCCGATACGGGCGACTTCCGTTTGGTCTCTCGCCGCGCGGCTGACGCTGTCCGGGAGATGCCCGAGCATGACCGTTACCTGCGCGGTATGTTCGCGTGGATCGGGTTCAGGCAGACGGCGGTCGAGTTCCGGCGCGGCAAACGCTTCGCGGGCGAGACGCATTACCCGCTTCGTAAGATGCTCAAGCTGGCGGCCAGCGGCGTGATCTCGTTCTCCGTGAAGCCGCTGGGCGCGATCGCCGCGCTGGGGCTTGTCATGGCCGGGGCTGGCCTGGCGTGGCTGGCGGTATTGCTCGTACTCGCGCTGGCTGGCCGCCGCGGGCTGGGGATCAACACGCTTGCCGCGATGATGATCGAATGCGCCGGGCTGGTATTGGCCGCGCTGGGCGTTGTAGGAGGCTATGTGGGCAGGATATACCGCGAGGCGCAAAACCGACCGTTGTACCGCCTGGCGCGGCGCGAGGGTTTTGACGATAGATGACCCATCCATCCGCCAATTGGCGCGGCTATAGTCAAAAAAACTGGACCGCGCCTTGATTTTCAGCAGGAAACGCGCGGCGTTCGGCGAATAGCCTAACGGACCCGGCCGCATGCTAAGACAATCGGGGCGGCGGGGCTGTGCCCCGCGCGTACGTGAGAACAAAGTAGGAGGAACGACACGTGAACAAGATGGAACTGGGCGCCCAGGTCGCCGAAAAGACCGGATTAACCAAGAAGGACGGCGAGAAGGTCGTCAACGCGATGTTCGACACGGTCGTCGAGACGCTGGGCAAGGGCGAGCGCGTGCAGATCGTCGGATTCGGCACGTTTGAGGTGAAGGTCCGCCCCGCGCGTAAGGCCCGCAATCCGCGCACCGGAGAGCCTATCGACATCCCCGAAAGCAAGGCCGCCTCGTTCAAGCCGGGCAAGGTCCTGCGCGACGCGCTGGCCGGCGAAGCCTGAGCGCCGTCGGCGGAAAGGATATATAACGTGCGGTTGGATCTGTACCTGAAGACCTCGCGCATCATAAAGCGGCGCTCAGTGGCTAACGAGGCCTGCGGAGCGGGACGCGTCGCGGTCAACGGCAAGCCCGCTAAGCCCGGCGCGGAGGTCAAGCCCGGCGACCGCCTGGAGATCCGTTTCGGCGGCAAGGTCGGCGTGTATGAGGTGCTGTCGATCCAGCCGCATGCCCCGAAGTCGGAGGCCGCGGGCATGTACCGGGTTATCGCCGAGCCTGCCGAAGGGTTTTAGCCATGTTTGGACGTTGGCTGATACTGGCGGCGGCTGGATCGGGCGCGCGCTCGGGCGAGGCCGTCAATAAGGCGTTCGCGCCGCTTGGGGATACCTGTCCGGCGCTTATGTGCCTGGAGGCGTTCGCGCCGTTTGTCGATGGCGCGGTTGTCGCCATCGGCGCGGACGACGCGCGGTTGTGGGAATCGATTAAGGACCGTTTGCCGGGCTCGCTGCCCGCCGCCATGGTCCAGGGCGGGGCGACGCGCCAGGCGTCGGTATCGCTCGCGCTGGAGCGCTTGCCTCAGGACGCGTCGCTCGTAGCGGTACATGACGCGGCCAGGCCGTTCGTGTCCCCGCGGTTGATCGCGCGGTGTTTCGAGGAAGCGGGGCGGAGCGGCTGCGCGGTGCCCGCGATATCCGTGGCGGACACGACGCTGTCCGTGGACGTGTCAGGCCGCGTTGATCCGTTGCGGCGCGAGGACCTTCGCGCCGTCCAGACCCCGCAGGTATTCAGGCGCGACTGGCTGGCGAAGGCGCATAAAACGGCGATGGACGCTTCCGCGACGGACGACGCGTCGCTGGTTCGGGCTGCCGGGTTCCCGGTATCAATCGTTGACGGCGACGCGTCGAACCGCAAGCTGACCACGCCTGCGGATTTCCGCCTTGCGCGTCTGGAGATGGAAAGCGTGAGAATGCCGCGCGTTGGGTTTGGCTTGGACGCGCACAGGCTGACATCGGACAGGCCGCTGATCCTGTGCGGGGTGAACGTGCCGCACACGATGGGGCTGTTGGGGCACAGCGACGCGGATGTCGCGGCCCACGCGCTGATAGACGCGCTGTTGGGCGCCGCGGCGTTGGGCGACATCGGGGGATGGTTCCCCGACACCGACGAGGCCTACCGGGGGATATCCTCGATGCTGCTGCTCAAACGCGTGGCGGGCGACCTGAAGGAACGCGGATGGGCCATCGGCAGCGTTGACGTTACGATCGTCGCGCAGCGGCCTAAGCTAGCGGGATACATCCCGCAAATGCGCCAGTCGCTGGCGGAGACGCTGGGCATAAGCGCGGACCGCGCCAGCGTCAAGGCGACCACAACCGAGCGCATGGGCTACGAGGGGCGCGAGGAAGGCATAACGGCGCGCGCCGTCGCCGTGATATATGGGGGGACGACAGCTTGATACTGTCCGGCCTGGAGATAAAGCGCCAGCGCGAACTGGGGAAGATCGGGATCGAGCCGTTTGATCCCGCGCTCATCAACCCTAACAGCTGCAACCTGCGCCTCAACAATCGATTACTTATATATAAAGAATCAACCCTCGACATGAAGAAGGAGCACGCGACCGAGTCCGTCGCGATACCGGACGCGGGGCTGATCCTTGAGCCGGGGCTGCTGTATCTGGGGCGCACGCTTGAATACACATGGACGGATGGGTTCGTGCCGATGCTGGAGGGACGCTCGTCGCTTGGACGGCTGGGGTTGTATATCCATGTGACGGCGGGGTTCGGCGATGTCGGGTTCCGTGGGTACTGGACGCTGGAGATGCACTGCGTCCACCCGATCCGGATATATCCATTTGTGCAGATTTGCCAAATATACTACCATACCATACTGGGCGACTACGTGCCGTACCTGCATGGCAAGTACCAGGGCAACACGGATATCCAGCCCAGCATGATGTATAAGGAGCTGGGTTGACGCGCGGCCATGGTCATGGCTGAGCGGATTCCATTTTCCTTAACGCGCGCGTGCCGGCGATCAATATTATCGGGAACAGGATTGCCGTAAGCAATCCCATGTTCAGCCCGGAGCGCCCGGCGACCGCGCTGACCAGCAGCGGGCCTAGCGTGCACCCGGTGTCGCCGCCCAGCGCGAGCGCGGCGAACAGCGCGGTCCCGCCCTCCGGCACGCGTTTGGCCGATAGGCTAAGCATCCCCGGCCACATCAGCCCGACCGTGAATCCCGTGAACGCGCACCCGACCAGCGCGGCGAACGGGTTCCGCGCCAGCGACGCCAGCAGATAACATCCCACGCACGCCACCGCGCTGACCGTCAGCGCCTTGGTGATATCCACCCTCTCGCCCTTGACGCCGTACCACGCCCGCGTGATCCCCATCGCTATGGCGAACGCGCACGGGCCCAGCAGGTCGCCCACCGACTTGGCCACGCCCAGCCCCGTCTCCGCGAAGTATGAAGCCCACTGCGCCATCGATATCTCCGACGCGCCCGACGCCATCATCATAACGAACAGCAGCGGGAATAACCTGTTCCCCACCAGCCGCCTGACTGATATGGGCCGCGCGTCCCCGGGCAGCGCGGCGAACGGGGCGCGGACGAACAGCGCGAACGCCGTTACCGGCACGCACGCCCCGATAATCGCCAGCGCGGGCCACGCCCCGTGCGGCGCGAAGAAGAAGAACGCCGCGCTCATCAACGCTACGCCCGCCTGTCCCCAGCAGTAGAACGAGTGCAGGAAGCTCATCGACGCGGCCTTGTCGCCGCTGGGCAGGCTCTCCAGCACGGGGCTGATCAGCACCTCTATCAGCCCGCCGCCTACCGCGCCGAGCATCGTCGCCGCGATCAGCCCGACGAACGGTCTGGGCAGTATTCGCGGGAATACCGCCAGACCTACCAATCCCGCGGCCGCGCACAGCTCGCTTGCCAGCGTCAGCGGCCTGACGCCGATCCTCGCCGCGTACTTGACGGCCAGCGCGTCGACCGTCATCTGTGTCATGAAGTTAAGCGCGATCAACGCGCCTATCTGCCCGACCGTCACGCCGAACTCCCGCTGGAACGTCAGGAACAGCATCGGCGAGAGGTTGTTGACCACGGCCTGGACTATGAAGCTGATGTAACACGCCTTGCGCGTGCGGTTATAGTTGAGTCCCGGCATGTCAGGCTTCCGGCTCCAGCATGCCCACGCCGCCGTCCTTGCGCTTATAGAGCACGCATGTCTTGAGGGTGTCGCTGTTGACGAACGCGAAGAACGCGTGGCCCAGCATCTCCATCTCCTCGATGGCGTCCTCCACGGAGGTTGGCTTGATCGGGAAGCGTTTCGTTCGCGACACGTACCGCGCTTCGGGATCCTCTACGGGGTATTCGTCGATGAACTCGGCCTCTTCCGGCTGGAACGCGTTCTCGCGCAACCGCTTCTCCAGGCGGGTGCGGTGGCGGTGTATCTGCCGCTCGATCTTCGCCAGCGCGTTGTCCGCCGACTGGTACATATCGTCCGTATACTCCTCGGCCCGCAGCACGCCGCCGTCGAAGGGTATCGTTATCTCGCAAACCTTGTTGCCGCCGTGCTCCGCGGACAGCCGCACCTGCACCTCCACCGACGGCGGGAAATACCGGCCCAGCTTGTCGATCTTGCGCTCGATCCTCGCGCGCAGCCGCTGCGACGCGTCGTAGTTCTTCGCGCTGAAAATGGTACGCATGGCGAAACCTCCCTCTTGTATGTAATGTTCCTATTGGTATAGTTCGGCGCGAGGGAGGCGGATTCCTGCTTGGCGGCCGTTACCGCGCGAAAAGACCCGGCGCGGCTTTGCGCAATCCCCGGGCGGTCAGCGCGGCCATAACTGCCTTGACGATATCCAGCGGCAGGAACGCCAGGCAGTACGCCGTGAGCAGCTTGCCCGCCGCGACTGGACTGCCCAGAAGCGCTTGAAGCGCCGCGATGTACGGCAGCGCGACCGCGTAACACGCCGCGACCCCAGCCAGCGCCGCGATGAGCGTCCAGTAAGGCTTCCTGCCAAGCGTTAACCCGCCGACCCAGCCAGCCGCGAACGCGGAGGCGATAAACCCAACCAGGTACCCGCCCTCCGGCGTGGCCAGCGCGCCGAGCCCTCCGCCCCGCGTGAACACCGGAACGCCCGCCAGCC
The DNA here is from genome assembly GCA_031270865.1 of Oscillospiraceae bacterium. Taxonomy (GTDB): domain Bacteria; phylum Bacillota; class Clostridia; order Christensenellales; family Aristaeellaceae; genus BNUH01. The sequence goes on along the minus strand of JAISWI010000022.1, from coordinate 34,725 downwards.
CGACCAGCAGGTATACCGCTAGAGCGGCGGCGCCGTCCTTCGCGCCCAGCAGCAGCCCGACGGTCAGGACCATGTAGACCTGCGCCGTGAACATCACCGGGACGAATCCCAGCGGGAAACGCGCGAACGCCGCGACGACAACCAGCGCGGCGGCCAGCGCGACGCGCGTTATGCGGATCGCGGGGAATGGTTTCCGAGCAGTGCCGGCCATACAATCACCCCAACATAGTTTAGTTGGGATAATTATATACCTTTACCGTTGGCGCGTCAACCACACCGTTATAATTGGTTTACGCAGTCGGCGAACTCGGCTATGACGGTCTCCGGCGTGGCCCAGCTGGTCACCAGCCGCACCGCCGTTTCGGTTTCGGATACCCGCTCCGTGTCGTGGAACGCGAACCTCCCGCGCAGTTTCGTTATCCACGCGTCCGGCAGGATTGGGAAGACCATGTTGGTTCGCGTTCGCGCCAGGAAGCGGACGCCCCGCGCCTCCAGGACGCCGCGCAGCCCGTCGGCTATGGCGTTCGCGCGTCGCGCCAGCGTGAGGTACAGGCCGTCGCTGAACAGCGCGTCGAACTGGTGTCCCAGCAGGAATCCCTTGGCCAGCATGCCGCCGCGCTGTTTGGTCAGGTAGCGGAAGTCCTCCTTCAGCGATTCGTTGACTATAACCATCGCCTCGCCGAACAACGCGCCGTTCTTCGTCCCGCCGATGTAGAACGCGTCAAGGCTTCGCGGCAGGTCGATCCACCTCACATCCGACGCGGCCAGCGCCGATCCCAGCCTCGCGCCGTCCATGAATAGCAGCAGCTTCAGCCTGTCGCACTGTTCTCTCAAGCTGTATAGCTCGCCGGCTGTGTACACTGTGCCCAACTCTGTCGCGTTCGATATGTATACCAGGCGCGGTTTCACCATATGCTCATCGGTTTGTTTGGCGTAAACCACCTCGACCATCGCGGGCGTGAGCTTGCCGTCGGTCGTGGGGATGGCCAGCAGCTTATGCCCGGTCGCCTCGACCGCGCCGGTCTCGTGGACGTTGATATGCGCCTGCTCCGCGCATATGACCGCCTCATGCGGGCGCAGGAACGCGGCCAGCGCGATCAGGTTCGCGCTGGTCCCGCCGGTCAAGAAGTGGATGTCCGCGTCGGCGCGGCCAATCTCCACGCGAATCCTCGCGGCGGCTGAACCGCACACATCGTCCAAGCCGTAGCCCGCGCGGGCGTTGGTGTTCTCACGCGCGATACGGTCCAGTATCGCTGGATGGGCGCACTCGCTGTAATCATTTTCCAAATGGATAACTGTGTCTGCCATGTAACCTCCCGGACTGTCACGCGCGTCAGCCCGCCAACCGAACCATTTATCCGAATGATTCTATATAGAATCATTCGGCGCCGGGGCTTCCTTTTCCTGCCGTCTGGTGCTACAATAATATCCAGTAAAACTTATAAAATATTAATGGACTGACGGAGGGACGAGGATGAAGCCGATAAGGTTCGGGTTGGTAGGGTATAAATTTATGGGAAAGGCGCACGCCAACGCGCTCTCGCGCCTGCCCATGTTCTTCGAGACGGACGTTCCGGTCGAGCGGGCCGTGCTGTGCGGGCGCGACGCGCAGTGGCTGGAACAGGCTGCCGCGACGCTGGGATTCAGCAAGACCGAGACCGACTGGAGGAAACTGGTCGAGCGCGAAGACGTGGACGCGATCGACATCACCGCTCCGTCAAACGCGCATAAGGAGATCGCGCTTGCGGCGATCAAGGCGGGCAAGCACGTATTCTGCGAGAAGCCTCTCGCGTTGACCGCCGCCGACGCGCGTGAGATGGAGTCGGCTGCCATGGAGGCCGGGGTGGCGAACCAGGTCGGGTTCAACTACCGCTTTGCGCCCGCGCTGGTGTTGGCGAAGCGGCTGATCGACGATGGTAAGATTGGCAGGATATTCCATTTCAGAGGGAGTTTCCTGCAGGACTGGATCATCGACCCGGAGTTCCCGAAGGTATGGCGGCTGGATAAGTCGGTATGCGGCAGCGGAGCGTTGGGCGACCTTGGGGCGCACGTGATCGACGCGGCGAGGTACCTGGTCGGCGAAATCGAGGAGGTGTCGGGGGCGCAGACCACGTTCGTAAAGGAGCGCCCTGTCGTCGAGCGCATGACGGGCTTGTCGGGCAAGGCCAGCGCGGACGCTCCACGCGCGAAGGTGGACGTCGACGACGCGAGCGCGTTTATCGCCAGGTTCGAGAGCGGCGCGATGGGGTTATTCGAAGCGACGCGTTTCGCGCAGGGGCACAAGAACGACATGCGCCTGGAGATCAACGGCGAGAAGGGATCGCTGAGGTTCGAGTTCGAGCGCATGAACGAGCTGTGGTACTTCAGCGCGGAGGACGAGCCGGGCGAACAGGGATGGCGGATGATACAGGTCTCCGAGGGAATCCATCCTTACTGGGACAGGTGGTGGCCGGCGGGGCATGTGATCGGTTTCCCGGAGACGTTTGCGCATGAGCTGTATGAGTTTGCGCAGCGCGCGGCGCAGGGGCAGGCGTGTTCGCCTAGTTTCGCGGACGGCGCGAGGGTCGCGGAGATAATGGACGCGGTGGAGTTATCCGCGCGGCGGCGGGCGTGGGTGGCGGTGGGGGAGGTGTAACGGTTTCGCGGGGGGACTCGTCTAGCCACGACCTGTAGTGCTTAACCCGCCCCGAGATGGTCGTGCATGGTCTGCCGTTGCGACGTTCCCAACCTCTTGTTGCCCCTTTAGGGGAGATGCCGCCCGCAGGTGGCAGAGGGGGCGAGGCCTTGCCAGCCCCACAACGGCAGAGGGGGAGGAGCCTTACCCCAAGCAACGGCGCGTTATGCCGGAATGGGGCGGGTTTCGCCCTCTTTGCTGTTATGAGCGTGCGGGTGTGACGGTGTCGTGACGGCAGCGACAGCAGTGACAGCAACTTACTATAGAGTGTAAAAACTAAAAATATACTTTATAGGAACGCTATCACTGCTGTCACACAGCGCGTCTTCCCGCCGTGGGCACGTGTCGTAACCGCTAGCGCTGTCGGCAAGGTTCCTGCCCCGTTGTCGGGTTGTTACGCCTCTCTGACGCTGTTGATAAAGCATCCCCCTGTTGCCGCGGCAACATCTCCCCTAAAGGGGCGACGGGAAGGGGAAACGCCTCAGTTATAAGGCGAGTCTCGCTCCTGCCGCCCCAACGCCCCCTCGACCCAACCAATCCTTTGCGCGAGCGCGCCAAACACCCCGCCGTCATACTTATCCCCGCCCGGCAGACGCGCTTTCAGTGCGCCAAGCCGCCATTGCCAGTACGCCCGCGCGTCGTCGGTCAACGGCGGCGAGGCGGTCAGGCCCAGGTACAACGCGCGGGGATCGATGGCTATGGCAGCGCCGCCGACACGCTCCGCGCAAAGCGCGGGATACCAGCGCCCGGCGGACCGTACTACACGCTCACGCGCGAGGGCGTAACCATGCCCCGCCAGCCAGAGCCGCAGCAGCTCCGGGTCACGGTTCGGCGACAGCGAGAGGACCGGCCAGCCAAGCGCCGCCAGCGCGTCATGCCCGCTATCCAGTATGTTTACTATGGTACGCGCCCCCATGCCGGCTATCATGACGGCCCCTGGCTTCGGCTCGCGGGCCGCCAGCGCGTTTATGCCGTCACAACAAATAAAACACGCCCGGCTGGTCAATCCCATCCGGGTGAGGTTCGCCTCCGCTCGCGATAACGCTTTGTCCGATATGTCGGTGACATAGACCAGCCCGCAGCGGTTTTCTTCTAATAGACGCGCCGACGCCCAGCCGTGGTCCGCGCCGACGTCCGCCGCCGCCTCGCGTCGCGGCATATAGTCCGTCACGGCGGCAAGCCGCGCCGACAGCATCGGTCAGTCCAGGAAGTCCTTGAGCTTCTTCGAGCGGCTGGGGTGGCGCAGTTTCCGCAGCGCCTTCGCCTCGATCTGGCGGATGCGCTCGCGCGTGACGTTGAACTCCTTGCCGACCTCCTCCAGCGTGCGCTGCCGTCCGTCGTCCAGGCCGAACCGCAGCCGCAGCACCTTCTCCTCGCGCGGGGTGAGCGTGTCCAGCACGCTGGTGAGCTGCTCCTTCATCAGCGTGAACGAGGCGGCCTCCGCCGGCGCGGGCGCGTCGTCGTCCGGGATGAAGTCGCCCAGGTGACTGTCCTCCTCCTCGCCAATGGGCGTTTCCAGCGAGACCGGCTCCTGCGCTATCTTGATGATCTCGCGGACCTTCTCCTCCGGTATCGCCATGACCCGCGCTATCTCCTCGGGCTGGGGCTCGCGGCCCAGCTCCTGCAGCAGCTGGCGCGACACGCGTATCAGCTTGTTTATCGTCTCGACCATGTGCACGGGGATGCGGATCGTCCGCGCTTGGTCGGCTATCGCGCGGGTGATCGCCTGGCGTATCCACCATGTGGCGTAGGTGGAGAACTTGTACCCCTTGCGGTAATCGAACTTCTCCACAGCCTTGATAAGCCCCAGGTTCCCCTCCTGTATCAGGTCCAGGAACAGCATCCCCCGGCCCACGTAACGCTTGGCGATCGACACGACCAGGCGCAGGTTCGCCTCGGCCAGCTTGCGCTTGGCGGACATGTCGCCATCCTCCATGCGCTGGGCTATGCCTATCTCGTCGTCGGCGGTGAGCAGGGGCACCTTGCCTATCTCCTTTAGGTACATGCGCACGGGGTCGTCGACGCTGACACCCTCGGGGACGGTCAGGTCCAGCTCCTCGACCGCCTGCTCCGGCGCTGGCCCGGGCTGTTCAGGCTCCGCCAGGTCGATCTCCTGGACGACGTCGATCCCCAGGGAGTCAAGCGTCTCCAGGATTCGGTCGAACTGATCAGGCTCAATCTCCAGCTCGACGAGCTGGTTCATGATCTCCTTGTATGTCAGGACGCCCTTCGTCTTCCCGGTCTTGACGAGCTCTTCCACCCGTATCTGTTTCTCATCCGTCTGGGTATTCAAGCGCTTTCACTCCCTTTGGGCGCGTCGGTGTCACAGTGGATGTCCGGCCAGGCCGGACTTTAGTTTCTGCTGCCTGGCTAGCAGCTCGGCCAGCGCCCTGGCGCCCTCGGCCCGCGCCGGGCCGGTGGCCGCGGCCATCGCGGTGGTCGTCTCCGCGATGGCCGCGCTAAGCTTGGCCAGCCGCAGCCGCTCTATGCAATCGTTGACCACCCGAGGCAGCGAGTCCTCGGCGATATCGCTCGTCCCGCCGAATATGGCCAGCATCTCCGCGCGGGCGCCGTCGTCGGCCGCGCCGTCCATCAGGTCGGCGGCGGTGAGTCCATCGGCCAATCCCCGGCATACCGCCTGATGCGTCGGGTTCATGAAGTCCCCGCTGTCCGCCGCGCCCGCCGGCGCGCGCCCCGCCGCCATCAGTGACAGCAACGCGCGAGCGGCCTTGTCCGCTTCGCCTGTACCCGCCGCCTCCCAGCCACTTGCCGTTCCTTTTGGGTGGACGTCGACCGCGGGCGACAGGGGCGGCGGAGCCTTCGCCCTGGGCGTCGGGGCCGCCCCAACCTGCCGTGACAGCGTCTCCTTCGAATAACCGGTATCGACGGCCAGCCTATCCAGCAGCGAGTCCAGCTCCACCGGCTCGCGCACGGCCTTGAGGACCTTCGCGGCCTCGATAGCGTACCTCATGCGCTCGTCCGGCTTGGCCAGGTCGAACCGCGCCGCCAGCCGCGAGAGCCTGAATTGGTACGCCGAGCGCGTTTCAGGCGAGTCCGCGATGGTCTCGAACCCCGCCAGCCCCTCGCGCCTGATGAAGTCGTCAGGATCCATCCCTTCCGGGAAGGTGACGACCCTGGCGGGCATGTCCGCCGCCTGGAACAGGTCCAGCGCCTTAAGCGCGGCGTTCTGCCCGGCCTCGTCGCCGTCGTAGGCTATCAAGGCCTCCGGCGCGTAACGCTTCACCAGCGTTACCTGCTCGGGCGTGAGCGATGTGCCCAGCGTCGCGACCACGCCGGTTACCCCCGCGTTCAGCAGCGACACCGCGTCCATGTACCCCTCGACCAGCACGACCCGCTTCAGGTTCCTCGCCTTGCGCAGCTCATGAATACCGTACAGGTGCCTGCGCTTGTTGAATACGGGCGTGTCCGACGAGTTTAGGTACTTGGGCTGCGCGTCGCCCATGGCCCTGCCGCCGAACGCGACCACCCCGCCCTTCGCGTCCAGTATCGGGAACATCGCCCGGCCCCGGAAGAAGTCGAACGTCCGCCCGTCCCTGCTGCCAGCCAGACACGCTTTGACGGCCAGTTCCTCCGGCGTTCCGCCATCCTTCAGCGCCTTGAGCAGCGACTGCCCGTCCGCGCCCGACGCGCCCAGCCCGAACCTGCGTATGCCCGCGTCGTCCAGCCCGCGCCTGTACAGATACTCCAGGTAAGGCTTGCCCTCCGCCGTCCAGAGCCTATCGTGGAACCACCGCGCGGCCCGCCTGTTGAGCGAGAGGACGCGCTCACGCTCGGAGCGCTCGCGGCTCAGCGCGGATGTGTCCATCGTGTCCGGCAGCGGCATGTTCGCGCGTTCGGCCAGTTCCCTCAACGCCTCCACGAAATCCAGCCGCCCGGTCTCCATCACGAAGGAGATAACGTCCCCGCCAGCCTTGCACCCGAAGCAATAGTACACCTGCAGGTCCGGCCTGACGGAGAACGAGGGCGTTTTCTCGCTGTGGAACGGGCACAGCCCCCAGTACCGCCCGCCGTTCTTTTTGAGCGGGACGGTCTGGCTGACGACATCCACGATGTCCAGCCGCGAGCGCAGTCGCGCTATCCATTCCGGCGTGAACCCGCCTGGCCTTGCCATCGCTCCGAACGCCATATTGCTATGATTCGTCAAGGGACGCTTTTTTCCTGCAAACCATTCGATAAGATTATCACCGTTCCGCGCCGCGCATAAACGGCCCGCGCTTGGCAAATCATACAAGCGAAGGCTCAAATTGGCTCGGGGGAGAGTTATGGCAGGAACAAATAACGCAAACAGCCCCGGCGCGTTCGCGCTCAAACCCGCGGGGATAGGCTGGGACGGCGATGTGGCCGCAAGCCTTGCGGACAACATTGCCTCGCTGCGCCGCGCGTTCGAGCGGTGCGGCGACTTCGTGCTGCGGGAATTCCACGCGGCCGGGCTTAACCGCGGCGCGGCGCTGGCGTTCATCGACGGTTTGGTCAAGCAGGACTTCATAATGGATAATGTGCTCAAACCATTGGTCGTGTACTCGCGCGAGATCGATATGGCGGGGATCGACTCGCTGGAACAGGTGAACGCGCGGGTATTGCTCTCCATCGACACCAAACTGGTCGCCGAGGCCGTGAACGCGCTGGACGCGATACTCCACGGCGACGCGCTGCTGTTGATCGACGGCATGCCCGGCGGGATCGTGGTCACCGCGCGGGGATGGGAGCGTCGCGCCATATCCGAGCCCCAGACCGAGACGGTGGTATTCGGCCCGAGGGAAGGCTTCACGGAGACGCTGCGGGTCAACACCGCGCTGCTGCGAAGGCGGGTGTGCACGAACGACCTGCGCATGGAGGCGATAAGCGTCGGGGCCAGGAGCCATACGACCGTGGTCGCGGCCTACATCGGCGGCATCGCGGATCCCGTTATAGTCGACGAGGTCAAGCGCCGCCTGGCGACGGTCGACGTGGACGTGATCGAGAACTCCGGGCAGCTGATAGAATACATCGAGAGCGAGCCCGCCTCTATATTCGAGACCGTGTCGTATACCGAAAAGCCGGACGTGGCGGCCTCCAAGCTGATGGAAGGCCGGGTGGCGATACTGGTGGACGGGTCGCCGTTCGCGCTGGTCGTGCCGATGCTGTTCGTGGAGTGCTTCCAGACCTCGGAGGATTATTCTATCAGGCCGTTCTACGCGACGTTCCTCAGGCTGCTTAGGCTGCTGGCGTTCTTCATCAGCCTGACCGCGCCCGCGATATACGTCGCGCTGGTCTCGCGGCACCAGGAGCTTTTGCCCAGCTCGCTGCTGTTCACTATGGCGGCCACGGCGGAGGGTCTGCCGTTCCCGTCGCTGGTGGAATCCGCGCTGATGCTCGTGATATTCGAGGTGCTCAAGGAAGCGGGCATCAGGCTGCCCAGGCCAGTGGGCCAGGCCATCAGCATAGTGGGCGCGTTGGTGATGGGCCAGGCGGCTATACAGGCCGGGCTGGTCGGGGCCCCGGTCGTTATCATCGTCGCGATGACCGCCGTGGCCAGTTTCGCGGTGCCCATGCTGGCCAACAGCATATCGCTGATGCGGTGGTTCCTGCTCGCGCTGTCCGGGATGTTCGGCGGATATGGCATTACGCTGGGGCTGCTGGTGATATTCGCGCACCTGGCGTCGCTGAAGTCGTTCGGCGTGCTCTACATGAACCCGATCGCGCCCATACGCGTGGTGGACCTGAAGGATACCTTCGCGCGCGCGCCGCTGTGGAGCATGAGGCTGCGCCCGCTCTCGCTGCGCCCGCAGGACGCTGTGAGGCAGCGCTCCGGCATGCCGCGCTTTGAGGAAGACAATGGGGGTGGACAGGGATGAGGAGGGGAGCGGCCGCCGCGATACTGCTTGCCGCCGCGCTCACGCTGTCCGGCTGCGGGACCAGCATGGAGTTGAAGGAGCTGGCCATCGTGATGGGCCTGGGCGTTGACGCCGCCGAGAACGGCGAATACAGGGTCACGGCGCAGATAGCGCGGCCCGCGCTGGCCAAGGAGGACGGCGGGGACGGCGGCGAGGCTTACTTCAACGTGACCGAAACGGGCATGGCGGTCTTCTCCGCGCTGAGGGAACTGATGAACATGTTCAGCCGGAAGATGTATACCCAGCAGTGCGACGTGCTCATCATAGGCGAGGAGGCCGCCAGGCGCGGGGTGAGCGACCTGCTGGAATACTTCCTGCGCAACGTGGAAAGCCGCATGACGATGCCGCTGATGATAGCCCGCGGCACCGCGCTGGAGGTGTTCGAGCAGACCACGTACCTGGAGCCGATGCCCGCAATACAGTTGTCCAAGATGGCGCATAACCAGCGTTATACGGGACTAACCACAAGCATGACCGTCTTCGAGTTCCTGTGCGACCTGACCAGCGAGAGCCTCCAGCCCACCGCGCCCATCGTCGAGCTGTTCACCGACGACGCCGGGATGACCAAGGCGCGGATAGCCGGCACCGCGATATTCAAGGAGGGCAGGATGGTGGGAGAGTTTGACTCGCAGGAGGTTTATGGGCTGCTGCTGGTCAACAACCAGCTGCACTCGGGCGTGATGCAGATCACCGGCCTGGACGGGCTGATCGAGCTGGAGATCATGCGCTGCGAATCGCGGGTAACGCCCGTAGTCGAGGGGGATACCGTCAGTATGAGGATAGATATCAGCGTTGAGTGTAACCTTGTCTCCACAACCAGCCGCGTTAACATCAACCGGGTTGAGAAGGAGCGCGAGATGGAGAGGCTCGCCCGCGAGGAGATCCTCAGCCGCGTCAGGAGCGCGTTGGAGGCAGCGATGGCGCTGGATTCGGACGTGTTTGGGTTCGGGCAGAGGATATACCGCCGATACCCCGCGCTGTATGGCCGGATCGAGGCCGGAGATGGCGGCTGGGACGGCGTGTTCAGGACAATGCGCGTGGAGACGAGCGCTAACGTCTCGGTCAGCAGCGACGACGCGACGCTCTGGCCGGTAGCGGATGGGGGAGGCGAGTGATGGCGGCCGGGCCAGCCGGGAAGGCTGTTGGGTCCGAGCATATCAGCCCCGCGCAGTGGACGTACGCCACGTGCTGTTTCCTGATGGGCACGATTCTGCGCTCCGGGTTCATCAACTCGCTGCTGGACAACGAGTCGTGGATGACCGCGCTGACCGGGGCGGTCGTGTTCCTGCCGTTCATGGCCATCTACCTATCGTTGGTGAAGCGGTATCCGGGGAAGAGCATGTTCGAGATAGCGGACGCCGCTCTGGGCAAGGTGGGCGGGACGATCGCCAACCTGATGCTGTGCGTGTTCTACACGATGCTGGCCATGGTCAACCTGATGGAGGTTGGGGCGTTCGTGACGGGTTACCTGATACAGGGCACGCTGTTCCTGTCGGTGACGCTGGCCGCCGCGCTGACAGCCGCGTACATACTCATAAAGGGGGTTGGCGCGTTGTCGCGGATGATACCGACAATAACGGTGCTGGCGGGGATAACGCTGCTGACCAACTGGGTCCAGGCGATCCCGGCGATGGATTTCGCCAAGCTGCTGCCCATGTTCAACAAGCCGCTGGGCAGCTACGTCCACGCCACGCTGTTCGCCGTGGCGGTGCCGTTCTGCGAGAGCATGACCATGTTCGCGCTGCTGCCGATGGTCGGGGCCAACAAGTATGGGGAGATAAAGAAATCGGCGGTGAAGGTGTTCGTGTTCACATTCGTCGTGATGGTGCTGGTCCACCTGCGCGAGACCGCGACGCTGGGATCGCTGCTGATTTACACCGCGATACCCACATACGAGGTGATGCGCATGATAGACACTGGCTCTACCTTCGCGAGGACGGAGAGCGTGTTCGCGATCCAGCTTATGATGCTCTCGCTGATAAAGGTGACGATCATCCTGTACGCGCTGACGCGGTGCCTGTCGCACGTGACGGGCATCGAGCACGGCGGCTCGGACGGGCCGGGGCATAAGGCGATCGCGCTGCCGGTATGCGTATTCGTGGCGGTATACGCGGCGACGTTCCGCGACACCGCGTTCAACAACATCGAGTGGTTTGTGAACGTCGCGCCGATCGTGTGGCTGGCGTTCGAGGCGGGGATACCGGCGGTGATACTGGCTGCCGCCGCGCTGCGCGGGCGTTCGCGCGGGAAGGCGGCAGCGGTATGATGATTGCGGCGGCAGTGTTGAGTTTGCTGGCGCTGGCCGGGGCTGGGGCGCCCCGGCTGCGCAAGCTCGCCGACAAGCGGGCGTGGATCGTATACGGGTGCCTGTTCGCGGTCATAGCCGTGTTCACGCTTCGGTACGTATACGGCAAGGCGGTATACGGGCCAATGGAAGCGATAATGAGCTTTGTCAGGAACACCCTGGGCCTTAGCATGAAGGAGATCTGCGGGAATACGAACGATATGGTGTGAGGCGGAGGTTTCCTGGCCGCCCTTGTATCCGTCACATGCCGCCATACGCGCTGTTTTTCAAGTTGTGTGGCTGTAACGGATTGTTTCTTCTGCCAAAATTTAAGATTACACTGGAATGATTAGTGTAATTGTGATATACTTATCCTACCAAGGCGCGTGTCCCATGCCCGGGTCCGCGCCTGCCGTATCCATACTTTGAAGGAGGGATTCCATGTCATTCAAGAGGTTCGCGCTGCGGGCCGGAGCGATGGGCATCGCGGTCGCGATGCTGCTTGTTACGGCGGCTTTCGCCCCGGCCATCGCCGGTGAGTCCAAGGAGATCGTCTATTGGAACATCGGCACCGAGAGCCCGGACAGGGAGTATTACCAGTACAGCGTCGACCAGTTCAACGCGAACACCCAGAGCGGCTACACGGTCAGCGCGGTGTCCATCCAGAACGACACCTATAAGGAAAAGCTGATCATCGCCATGTCCTCAGGCGAGGCCCCGAACGTGTACTCCAGCTGGTCCGGCGGGCCGATGATCGAGTATATCAAGGCCGGGTTCGCGCAGGATATCGACGATATGGTCAAGGCCAGCCCCATCTACCCCAAACTGATGGATGCGGCGTGGGCGCAAGCCGCGTATAACGGCCGCATCCACGCCGTGCCGATCATGAACATCTCGATATCGGGCGTCTTCTACAACAAGGAGATGTTCGAGAAGTACGGCATTGAGATCCCGGCGACGGTCTCCGAGCTTGAGGCCGCGTGCGACAAGCTCGTAGAGAACGGCGTCATACCGTTCGCGCTGGCTAACGCGTCGAAGTGGACCGGCTCGATGTACTTCATGAGCCTGGCCACGCGCTTCGGCGGGCTGGCCCCGTTCCAGGCCGCGGCCGACGGCTCCGGCTCGTTCGAGGACGCCAGCTACGTCTACGCGGGCGAGAAGATTCAGGAATGGACGCGCAAGGGCTACTTCCCCGAGGGCGTGAACAGCCTCTCCGAGGACGACGGCCAGGCCAAGCAGCTCATGTACCAGGAAGCCGCCGCGATGCTGCTGTGCGGGTCATGGTACGCGGGCACGTTCCTGGCGGACAGCCCCGAATTCTACCAGAAGATAGGCTGGTTCAGCTTCCCGGCGGTGGATGGCTCCGACGCGGACACATCCATACAGATCGGCACGACGGGCGACCAGTTCCTGCAGCTTAACTGCGAGGGCGAGAAGCTGGAGGCCGCGTTCGAGTTCGTCTCCTACTTCTCCAACGACGATTCTATCGCCCTGCTCGCCAGCAGCAACAAGATTCCAGCCACTAAGAACGCGAACACGTTCGAGTGGGATCCCGTCTCCCAGCAGATCCTAGACGCGTGCATGAACGCCTCCGCGACACAGCTGTGGTATGACCAGTACCTGCCGCCAGCGGTCGCCGAGGTGCATAAGGATACCTCGCAGGAACTGTTCGGCTTGACGATGACGCCGGAAGAGGCCAACGCCAAGCTCCAGGAAGCAATGCAGGCGTATCTGAATCAATAACCAAAACGGGGTTAGGGTTGGCGCCCTAACCCCTTTAGGGAGGTTTACATGGAGATCACCCGCCGCCAAACACTGCGCGTACAACGCCAAAGCCAGACATGGACGGCGGCGGCTGCGTTCCTCGCGCCCGTTTTGATACTGCTGGGCGTTTATATCGCTTATCCTATAATAAGCTCGTTCCAGATCAGCCTGCAGAAATGGAACGGCATCAGCGCGGACCGGGTGTTCGTAGGCATGGCGAACTGGAGGCAGCTTGCCTCGGACGCCGGGTTCTGGGCGGCGTTCAAGAATAATGTAACTATTATGATACTATCGATATTAGTTCAGCTGCCGATCGGGTTGGCGCTGGCTACGTTCCTGGATTTCGGCGGGCGCAGGTTGAATGTGTTCAAGGTGATGTGGTTCGTGCCGCTGCTGATGAGCTCGGTCGCGATAGGGTTCCTGTTCAGGTACGCGCTGGCCACGAACGGCGGAGTCGTCTCAACGATATCGCGCCTGTTCGGAGGCAGGAACGTGGACCTGCTAGGCAGTCCGACTAAGGCGCTCTACGCGGTGATTGGTGTCATATGCTGGCAGTTTGTGCCGTTTTACATGGTATACTTCATGGCCGCCTACACGGGCATGTCATTTGATATATTCGAGGCCGCAACCATCGATGGAGCGACGCGCGGCCAGTACTTCTGGAGGATCGCGCTGCCGCTGCTCGCCCCCAGCGTAAAGAGCGCCGCGATACTATCGATGGTTGGGTCGTTGAAATATTTTGATTTAATATACGTTATGACAGGCGGGGGGCCGGGTACGTCCACAGAGATCATGGCGACGTATATGTATCGGTATAGTTTTAAGAATTTCAACATGGGGTACGGGTCAACGGTAGCGTGTGGGATGTTTATATTAATATCAGTGATCGCGCTGGCAACTATGCGCCTGATTAACCAGGGAGGTGACCGCGCGTGACGCGTCAAGGCGGTGTTGGCGACGCGAATATAAAGGATAAGTTGAGGCGTAGGCGGTCGTCCGCTGGGCGTGACGCTGTGGTAAGCGGCTCAAGGTTGAAAAGCCGGGTTAGCTGGGCGGCAGCGTTCGTACTGGCGTTAGGGTGGCTGGCGGTTAGCTTCCTGCCGTTCGCGTTCATGGCGATCAACGCGTTTAAAGGTAAGTTCGAGATGCTGGTAAAAGGCGTGTTCGAGATGCCGGAGTCGTGGTATCCGGCCAACTTCATAGAGGCGTTGACGGGCGGGTACTGGTCGTTCTTTAAGAACAGCGTGGTAGTAGTGGCGGTTGCGCTGACTGCGCTGTTGTTCATATCGGCGTGCGCGTCGTACCCGTTGGCAAGGTTTAGGTTCGCGTTGGCCAAGCCGCTGTATGGGTTGATAGTTGCGTGTATGAGTATTCCTATACATATAACGTTGATACCGGTATTTAAGATGACCACGCAGATGGGGCTGTATGATACGATATGGGCAATGGTCGGGCCGTATATAGCGTTTGCCGTGCCGATATCAGTGTTTATATTGACCAGCTTTATGGCCGCGATACCGCGCGAGATAGAGGAGAGCGCGGAGATAGATGGATGCAGTAAGTATAGGATGTTTTTCAGGATAATACTGCCGCTGTCGACGCCGGGGTTGTCGACGTTGGCTATATATAATGGCGTTAATATGTGGAATGAGTTTATATTCGCGTATACGCTGACACAGTCGCAGAAGAACCAGACACTGCCGCTAGCGATCTGGCAGTTTCAAGGGCAGTACTCGATGAACACGCCGATGATTATGGCTGTATTAACATTAACTGTATTGCCGATGATACTGCTGTTCATAGTGTTTCAGGATAAACTGGTGAAGGGGTTGACAGCCGGGGCGGTGAAGGGCTAAGCCAAAGGCATGGAGGAACAATCCACCCTGGCCACGAGGGTCCAGCGTCACGCTGGTCAGGGGGTCAAGGGGGGTGAACCCCCCTTGCGGGGTGTGGGGCAGAGCCCCACGTCCCCCGGTCGAAACCAACAAACCTCAGCCCCGCAGGGCATAAGAAAACCTTATGGGCTTCGCCCTTTACGGGGGTTGACGTGGGGTTGGGTGCGCTGGGGCTTTGCCCCAGACCCCGCAAGGGGGTTTCACCCCCCTTGACCCCCTGACCAGCGTGACGCTGGACCCTCGTGGCCAGGGTAGGTTGTTCCCACATGCTTCACCCTAGCTTGGTCAAACAAATCCTTATACAACGCTAATCGTTTTTCAAAATAAGGAGGTCTCCGCCCCGTAAGATTTATCTTGATTTTCCTTGCGGGATGGTGTATACTGGCGTAGTTGCTTCTTGCGGCGAGCGCTGATGTAGCTCAGGCGGTAGAGCACCTCCTTGGTAAGGAGGAGGTCATGGGTTCGAGTCCCATCATCAGCTCCAATGTGTATAACCCCGCCGGAAGGCGGGGTTTCATTTTACCGAGTGTTGCCGCTTCATAAACAAATTCGGGGAAAAAGCGGTTATTACCTACTTTTTCGCGAAAATTGGATTCTCCTAAGATTACACCCTCATAGTACACAACTAACCGCAGCCGCGCATAAACTCACCTCCAAAGACACAATCCCTCTTTTACGCAACCGAAAACTTCCTCGTTCTATAGCAAAACACACAAACCGCGGTATAGAAAACAATACCGGCAAGGTTCATTTGCGCTCCTTGAAGGGGAGTGGATATGGACGCTGGCAGCAGTGGAACGACTAACGCCCAAAACATCGTCATTGGCAGGGGCGTGATTGCGCCGAAATAGCGAGGCAGCATCGTCCGGCCACGCAGCGCAGCAATAGAAACCAGCAGCCAACCGGCGTTTTCGGCGGCTACCGCAGGTATGTATAGGATCATCAGGATGCGCTCAAACGTCCCGGCCAAGGCTAAAACCCGCGCAGCGTCCACGGCGTCCGCCCCTAACGCCGTTTTGACCGTTTCGCCAAGGTAGAAAAACCCGGCGTGGGCCATGGGCGACCATGCGAAGCCCGCGAAAAGAATAGCGGCGCAGGTAAGCGCGTACCGTCTCCCGGCCGGCAACAGCAGGAACGTTACGCAATACAGCGCGAACAGCTTGAGCGGAAGGCTGAACGCGCCAAAGAGCGCTCCGGCTGCCAGACGCCATGTCTCTCCCGGAACCATCAGCGCCGCCAGCTCCTTGTTTATGAAAGCCGCGCTGTCCGCGATCAATGGGTAATCTGTAATGTTTATCCTGAATCCGACGATCAGAATATCGCCGATTGCCCAACAGATTGCGCCTGCCAAGCCCGCGATGGCGGATAGTTTGATCCATTTGGTATTATGTCCCGTTAACATAACAAACCTCCTCGCGAGTTAGCAATAACTAATATCCAGGTTAGTATACGCCTGTATGTGTCCGCTGTCAACATCACGATCGCGCGTGAGCATCCGCGCCCTAGCATTGTACAGTGAGATAAACTATATTTATAAGTTTGTTAAGACGCTTTCTTTATAAAACAGATAGGTAAATCTCACGTATACCTCATTGTTATTAAGCATGGGGAAACGCCTTTACACCATCACGGTAAAGACCGTCCGCCCGTCCTCGCTGCTTACCGATATACTCCCGTCGTGCGCCTCTACGATCTCCTTCGCTATCGCAAGGCCCAGACCCGCGCCGCCTGTCTTCGACGCGCGGGACGCGTCCAGGCGGTAGAATTTCTCAAATATCGTTTCAAGCTTGTGCTTGGGGATCGTGTCGCCGAGGTTCGCGAACTGTATCCTGGCCTTGCTGCCGTTTCGCCTCGCGTCAACGTTGATCTGTGTATTGTCGCGGCTGTAGGCCGCCGCGTTCTTTAGGATATTGTTGAATACCCGCGCGAGTTTGTCCGGGTCCGCGCGGACGGTCAGGCCATCCTCGCATGATACCGCGATGGCCTTGCCGCGCGGCAGCAGGATCGGGTAGAACTCGTCCGCCAGCTGTTCCAGCATGAATTTGAGGTTGACGCGTTCCTCGCTTAGCGTGATGGATTGCAGGTTGAAGCGGATGACGTCGAACAGCTCCTCGAGCAGCTGTTCCAGCCTGCACGCCTTGTCGAGCGTGACGCCGATGTGTTTGGCCCGCTGTTCTGGCGCAAGTCCGGGTGATTCCTCCAACAGGTTCAGGTATGCGATGATGGAGGCGAGCGGCGTCTTGAGGTCGTGGGCCAGGTAGGTGATCATGTCGGCCTTGCGCCGCTGCTCCATCTCCGCCAGCGTCCGGGCGCGTTCGGCCTGCGCCTTGGCCTCCTGGTACAACCCGTGCTGTGTCATGAACGTCCTGTAAGATGTGACGACGCCTGTCAGCAGTATGATCATAAGGATTATGAGACCATAACCCAGCAGCCCGCTCCGGCTAGGCCGATTGAACAGCGAGGCTGTGGCCATCGCGAAGAAGTCCAGCAGCGCGCCGTTGAACATCGTGTCGAAAACCCACAACACAGCCAAAACCGCCATCGCTATAGCCATCGCGGTCAGCAGGGCTTTTCGAAGAAACTGCCACTCGTCGCTATTTTTCAAGCTTGTACCCCACGCCCCACACGGTCCGGATGTACTTGGGCCGCTCGGTCGAGTCGCGCAGCTTCCCCCGCAGGTGCCGGATGTGCACCATGACGGTGTTGTTGGCGTTGTTCAACGCCTTCTCGCCCCATACGCGCTCGAATATCTCCTCCGCCGGGATTACCTTGCCCGGCGTGTCGCATAGCAGGCGCAGTATCCCGAATTCGATCGGCGTGAGCTGCACGGGCCTTTCATCCAACGCGCATTCGTGGGAGTCCAGGTTGAGCGTCAGACCGCGTACGGACAACACGCGCTCGCGCCCATCGCCGCGCGTGTCCGGCGGCTCGTTATACCGCGTGTACCGCCTCAGCTGCGCCTTGACTCGCGCCACCAGCTCCAGCGGCCTGAACGGTTTGGTGATATAGTCGTCCGCGCCCAGCGCTAGCCCGGTTATCTTGTCGATCTCCTCCGCCTTCGCCGTCAGCATGAGTATCGGGTAGGTATGCCTCTCGCGGACGCGCCGGCATACCTCGCAGCCGTCCACATCGGGGAGCATGACGTCCAGTATGGCCAGGTCTAGGCGGCAGCGTTCCGCGCACGCCAGCGCGTCGTTACCGTTGTAAAATTTATGGACGAGGTAACCCTCGTTTGTTAGGTAAAACTCCACAAGGTCGGCGATCTCCCGCTCGTCGTCCACGACCATTATCGTCTCATTCATTCGCCATCACCCCTCGCGGCATAGCGTTATACTGGATAACTATTAATATCACCGAACTGGAAAGTCGAAGTAACTGTCCGGGTACGGCTCGTCATTTAGCGAATAGTGCCACCATTCCTTCTCGTAGGTGGCAAACCCGCTTGTCTCCATGATTCCGCGCAACAACGCGCGGTTGCGGACCGCGTCCGGAGGCAAGCCCTCCGCGCCGTGGTGGGACCTGGTGTCCATCAGGTCAAAGCCGCCGCCCATGTCGAGCGGTTGGCCGCCGATGCCGCGCAGCGTCAGGTCTACCGCGCTGCCCCGGGTGTGGCCGGACTTGGCCGCCACATAGCCGAGCGGCACGATCTCGGATTTCGTTATATTAGGATAATAGCGGGCCTTCGTCCTGCCATCCTCCGGGGATTGCGCCCAGCGCAGGAAGCAATCCACCGCCCGCCGCGGCCTATAACCATCCCACAGCAGCAGCGTGTACCCATGCCCCGCCGCAAGCAGGACCGCGCCGCGCAGCGCGTCCGCCATCTCGCGTGAGCCGACGACGCGGTTTACATGGTAACCATCCACCGCGTCACCGGTGAAGTTGTCCCGTGACGCGTACTTCGCGTCCCAGCAGACGCCGGGCAGCGCTTCATCCAGGTATACAAAGCCTTCAGGCAATCTATTCATATAGGGTTACATGCCTTTCGTGGAGATCGCGTGTTGTCACAGCGGCGATCGTTTTCATTATAGCCCGTCCCCGTTGTCCAGCGCAAGGTCAACCAGCCGGTCGATCAACTCCCGCATGGGGATTCCCGCGCTGGCCATCATGCGCGGGTAGCGGCTGTACGATGTGAACCCCGGCATTGTGTTGATCTCGTTCAGCACGATCCGACCGTCCGGCGTCAGGAACATATCAACCCGCGCCAGCCCGCGGCATCCGACCGCCCGGTATACCGTTTTCGCCGCGCTGATCGCGAGCTCGCGCGAGGATTCCGGTATCGGCGCGGGCACTGTGACCGTAGCGTTCTGGGAGCCTCGCTCGGGGTTCGCTTCCTGGTGGATGCGGAAGAACCCGCCAGACAGCTCAATCTGGTCGAGAGCGCCGGTTAACAGCGTCGCCCCGTTCCCGAGCACCGCGCAGCCGATCTCGCGCCCGTCGATAGCCTCCTCAACCAACACCTTATCGTCGTATCGCCGGGCTTCTTCCACGGCGGCGGGCAGCGTGTCCGGGCCGTACACCTTACTCACGCCGAACGATGAGCCGGACCTCGCTGGTTTTACAAACAGCGGATACCGCATGCCACAGGAGGTGGCATCGTCATTCTTATATAATATTATATGGCGCGGCGCGCTGACGCCCGCCGCCGCCGCGACCAGGCTGGTAAGCGACTTATCCATACACACGGCGGACGCGGCAACCCCGCATCCCACATATGGTATGCCCGACGCTTCCAACACGCCCTGTATTATGCCGTCCTCGCCGTATTTCCCGTGCAGCATCGGGAATACAACGTCCACTGAAAGCGTTTCGAACCCTCCGTCCCTCAACACCAGAAGTCCCTTATTCATCCAATTGACGGACAGCGCGGCGAGCGTATCGCGTCTAGGCTCATCACTGGGGGAATCCGCCAGCGACCAGAAGCCCTCGCGGGCTATGTAAACATATATGGGCGCATACTTATCCGTGTCCAGATGCCGCGCGAACTCCCGCGCGGACTTGATGGATACCTCGCGCTCCTCCGAGGCGCCTCCGTACAAAACCAGCAGGCTTAGCTTGTTCATCTCCCTGATCCTCCTATATATTCAAGATAATCTTGAAGCGTGTTGCGCGCTGTGTCCTCGAGCGCGTGGCGGGTATAGAACGCGGTGTGCGGTGTGACGATCGCGTTGGGCAGCGAGAGCAGACGCTGGAACGGCGGCAGGCCCGCGCGTGAACAATCCCGGTAAAACCAGCCCTCTTCCCCTTCGACGACATCAAGCGCGGCGGACGCGATATCGCCGCGCTCGAGCGCGTCCGCCAACGCCGGCGTATCGACCAACGCGCCGCGGGCGGTGTTGATGAGGATCGCGCCGCGCTTCATTCTCTCGATCCGCGCCCGGTCAAGCAGATGCCGTGTCGCCGTGGTAAGCGGCAGGTGCAGTGTCACCAGGTCGCTCACCCGCAGCAGCTCATCAAGTTCCAGATAGGCGACGTTCGCGCGCGGGCGCGGGTCGTACGCGACTAACCGGCACATGAAGCCCCGCAGCAGGCCAATCACCGCGCTGCCGATCCGCCCGGTCCCGACCACGCCGACTGTCATGTCGCGCAGTTCAGGCGGGCGCCTGTCCTGCAGCCGGAAGTCGAGGCGGCCCGCGCGGAGCAGTGTCTGTCGGGCGTTGCGCATCGCCATCAGCATCAACATGACCGTGTACTCGGCGACGCTCTCCGGCGAGTAGTCGACTCCCTTAACAAGTATGCCTGCCAGTTTCGCCTCCGCGAGGTCTATGTGGTCCAGCCCGACGCTGCGCGAGGACAGGTATCCCACGCCGCGGTCGCGTAAAATCCGGACCAGCCGGGCATCGACAGGCGACATGTGGCTCACGCTGACCGCGCTTTCAGGCGGGATCAGGCCCGCGCTCGCTGGTCGTATCGGTTCGCCGACGCAGGTAATCCGGGCGTTGAGCCGCGCGGCATATCGCTCGAACAGCAGCCGTTCTTCCCCCGCGCAACCGAAAACCGTTAGCATTCCATCAGGCATATCGTACCTCCAACAGCGGTATTGTAGCCCGAACGGTACGCGCGGTTTGTTGGTTCCGTCTTAGGAAATCCTTAAGGCTGTCTTGATTTATATTCAGGTAATCATATGGTTTTATCAAGCCGCGCTTAAACACTCCGGCGGTTAAACCGGATAGAATAAGGCCGGGACCAAGCGGAGGAGGCGTTATTTATGGGAAGGGAACTGATGACGCGGCGTTTTCCTTTTTTGCTTCCGGCGCGGCAGTGGCAGCGCAAGAAATGTTATTATATGGGGATGAGGCTGGATGGTAGCCGCTACGCCTCACGCAAGGAAGCCCTGTTCCCATACGAGCTGGCGGGCGCTAAGTCGCTGCTGGTCAATGAGCGCACGGGCATGGATATCAAGTACCAGTATAACAAGATCCACAACCTGCGCCTGGCCTCGGAAGCGGTGTCGCGCGTGGTGATCCATCCGGGCGAAACGTTTTCATTGTGGTGGCTGGCGCGTCACGCCGACAAACGCGAACGGTATAAGGACGGGCTATGCGTGGTCTGCGGCAAGCTGACCGCCGTCTACGGCGGCGGGCTGTGCCAGCTGAGCAACACGCTGTTCTGGCTGTTCCTGCATACCCCGCTGACGATAGTGGAGCGGCACCCGCACGGCGTAAAGGAGTTCCCCAACCCTTCGCCGGACGACCCGAGCGGCGTGGACGCGACAATACTGGAGGGATGGCTCGACCTGCGCGCGCGAAACGATACCAGGGAGCCGATGCAGATCGAGCTTGATCAGGACGAAACGCGCTATTACGGCAGGATCCTCGTTCCCACAGCGCCCGAGAGGGTATATGACGTCATGAACGAGAATCTGCGCTACTATAAGCGTGACGGCAAGGCGTATGAGTCCGTAGACGTAATCCGGCGGACGATCCGTAAGGAGACCGGTGAGGTCCTTGGGCGGGAGAGGCTCTACACTAATGTCACCGAGGTGGGGTATGAGATTGAGATTGGGAAAGTATAATGAACATGACGAACATAACGAACATAACCGCGCGGGTCCCTCGACACGCGCGGTTTAGTTTCGAAGCGTTTCGATCCTCAGGCGCCCGGTTTGTTTCGCGCGCAGGATGATCATAAAACCGCATGATCCCCTGTGGTTTGTAAGTAAATAATGATATACGTGTTAAATAGATTTAAACGTGACTTTACTTGTTTATCACAGAGCTTGTTAATGGAAAGATAATCACACAAACTATCCTTGCTAGATTTCCCTTTTCCTCTCTTCTTTCGTTGCGTCAAACTAGGGAAGTTGAACATCAGGAACGCCCCGCGAGCCTGGAAGCCTCGCCTGCCGGGTTCATGCCCCTGGGTTGGCGATATGGTCACATTATTACCGCGACTTAACCAACTGTCAATCATTTATCATCGATATCCCCAAATCGCGTCTTGAATTCTGGCGGTTTGTGTGGTACAATGTTGGAAAGATTTGATCGGGTTGGTTGGGTCGCCATACTAGCGGAGCGACGCGCGTAAGGGGGCGGCGGGTTTGGCGGGACATATCGTGGAAATGGTCCGCGCGTTGGACGACGACGCGGAGCGTTTGGCCGCCTGTCAGGTGATGGACACGGCAAGCCCGAACTACGGCGGGTTCCTCCTGCCCAGCCATTACGTGGAGCCGCGTATGTCGGGCTTCGGGTTCAGCCGCCTCGCTCTCGCGTACATGCATGGGGAGAGCGCTCATTTCCTATCGGAAAAGATTCGCGCCGCGCTGGAGGCCTCCCTCGCCTATATGGAACGCTGGCAGCGCCCGGACGGTTGCTTCGACCTGTCGGGCTGCAACTTCGCCTCGCCGCCGGACACGGCGTTCATGATCAACGCCGCGCTGTTCGCGTGGTGGGCGCTGGAGAAGCGCGGCGTCCCGGAGGCGCGGTGGCTGCGCGGGCCCATGTACCGCCTCATCGACTCGGCGGCCTCAGGTATCGCGGCCGGCGGGTTCCATACGCCCAATCACCGCTGGGCCATCGCGTCTTGCCTGGCGCATTGCTGGAAAATCACCGGGCGCGGCGAGTTAATGGCGCGGGCGGAGACATACCTGTCAGAGGGACTGGATATCAACGAGGACGGCGAGTTCGCGGAGCGTTCCGCCGGGAATTACAACCAGGTCAACGACGACCAGATGATCCGCCTGTACCTGGCCACGGGCGACGCGAAGTACCTTGAGTCCGCGAGACGCAACCTGGAGATGATGTACGCGTATATCGATCCGGACGATTCCGTGTTCACGAACAACTCAACGCGCCAGGACCGCGGCCGCAAGGTTTACATGGATTCCTACTATGAACTGTACCTCATGGCGGGCTGGCTGCTCCAGGATAAGAGGCTTGGCGCGATGGCCGAGTGGATTTACCGCTCGTGCCAGCGCCGCGGCGTAAAGCCCGGCGGCGTTGAGTGGCTGCTGCTGTACCCGGAGGCCGACGGCTATGGGTCGGACTGTCCGGATGAATCGTTCAGCCCGCCGTTCCTGAAGTATGACCGATCCTTCCGTGAATCGGCGATCACGCGGGTCCGCGACGGGAATATCTCATGGACGTTAATGCTGGGCAAGGCCAACTTCCTGTACTTCCAGCACGGATCGTTTCCTATGTATATGGTCGTCTATTCCAACATCTGCGACCAGCGCAACTTCAAGCCGGAGACGATAGAGCGCGTGGACGGCGGATACCGGCTGCGGGCGCGGGCCGAGGGTTGGTACTACCTGCCGTGGGATCCCGACGATCCCGATAAGCCGCCCACGTCCGACTGGTGGGCAATGGATAACGAGCGGACCCGCGAGAAGACCTACGGCCTGCCGCTGATAACCACCGTGACCGTTGTTTCGCGGGAAGGCGGCATAGACGTTCGCGTACACACCGAGGGGATCGATAGGCTGCCGCTGCGCGTGGAGATCGGGTTCGCCGCGCCGTGCCGCGTTCGAACGGATTCATTCCTGCTGGATGGCAAGGCGGGGGAATCCATAGTAGCGCTGCGCGGTTACGCGGAGGTCGCCGGTCCGCGCGGAGAGATGATTACCATCGGGCCGCTGTTCGGGTCGCATGGGTTGCTGGGGCGAAGCGAAGGCGCGTACCCGCAAAGCGGCGACCACTTCACCATGTACCTCACGGCGACGACCCCGGTCGATAAAACGCTGGAGATCCGCGCGGCCTCGCTGCCGCCGCTGGAAAAACTGGCGCGGGAGGGATGAGGCGTGGCGATATCATCCGGGAACGTTATAAGCGCAAAACGAAGCGCCCCCTCTTTCGCGGGCACGGCGAAGCTGTACTGGCGGTACCGCTACCTGACGCTGCTTATGCTGCCCAGCCTCGCCGCGCTGGTTATATTTAAATATATACCGATATACGGCCTGACGATCGCGTTCAAGGAATTCAGGATCAAGGCCGGGATCCTCGATAGCCCATGGGTAGGGCTTGATATCTTCAAGCAGGTGTTCCGCATGCCGGGGTTCTCGGCGGCGTTCAGGAACACGCTGATCCTTGGCGCGGCCAACCTCCTCGTCAGCTTCCCGGCGCAGATCGCGCTGGCGCTGCTGCTGAACGAGCTGAACAACGCGCGTTACAAGAAGCTGGTGCAAACGTTTTCATACCTGCCCCACTTCATATCGTGGATCACGCTGTCGGGGCTGTTCCTCCAGCTGCTGTCCCCGTCGGCGGGCCCGCTCGCCGCGCTCGCGAAGGGACTGGGGCTGAAGCCTTACTACTTCATGGGCGAGCCGGACACGTTCCGGCTGGTGCTGGTCGCGGCGAACCTGTGGAAGGGGATCGGCTGGGGCTCGATCATATTCCTCGCGGCGCTGGCGGGCGTGGACCAGGAGATGTACGAGGCCGCGCTGATAGACGGCGCGTCGCGGTTCCAGCGCGTCATATTCATCACGCTTCCCGCTATAGCGCCGACCATAACGATTATGCTGATCATGCGCTCCGGCTCCGTGCTCAACGATAACTTCGACCAGGTCTACAACATGACCAACGCGGCGGTAAGCAGGATCACCAACGTGCTGGGCGTACTGACGTACGACCTGGGGCTTAAGAACATGAAGTACAGCCAGTCCACGGCTATCGGCCTGTTCCGCAACCTCGTCTCGTTCAGCCTGGTGCTGGCGACGAACTGGTTCTCGCGGCGCGTGAACGACTACGGCATATGGTGAGGCGGTGATGGAATGATAACAACCCGGGCGGACAGGCGCCCGCGCCGTGTCCGCAAGAGTCTCGGGGAGATCGTCTTCGACCGCCTCAACGAGGCGGCGCTGGGCCTGCTCGCGCTGTCCATGCTGTACCCGTTCTGGTACCTGCTGGCGGTTTCGCTGGCGGACGCGCAGCGCGTCGCGCTTTCCAAGGTATACCTGTGGCCGCCCATCATCTCGCTGGAAAGCTATAAGAACGCGCTGGGCACGAGGTACATCTATTACTCCTTCGGCTGGACGATCTTGCGCGCGGTCGCCGGCACGCTCATAGCGCTGGCGCTGGGGTTCAATATGGCGTATGTGCTGGGCAAGAAGTATTATCCAAATAGAACGTTCTGGACGGCCACGCTGGTGTTTACGATGTTCTTCTCCGGCGGGATTATCCCAGAGTACCTGCTCATTAAGGACCTGGGGCTGATCGACTCCGTCTGGTCGCTCATACTGCCCGGAGCGATCAGCGCGTACAACATCGTCATTATGAGAAATTACCTCACGACGCTGCCCGACAGCCTGGAGGAGTCCGCCAAGCTGGACGGCGCGAACGACGTCCTCATCCTGTATAAGATCATCCTGCCGCTGTCCATGCCCATACTCGCGACAGTGGGGCTGTGGACAGCCGTGTCGCATTGGAACGCGTGGTTCGACGCGATGATCTACATCAGGACGACGGAGAAACAGACGCTGCAGCTGATCCTGCGCCGGGTGGTCCTGCTGGGCGACGCGTCCATCATACCGCTTTCAGGCGAGCAGGTGACCGGCAACCCGCAAATGAACACCGAGACGATTAAGGCCGCGACGGTCATGGTCGCGACGATACCCATCCTGCTGGTTTATCCATTCATACAGAAGTATTTCGTAAAGGGCGTCATGATCGGATCACTCAAGGGCTAGCAGCCCTTGTGAGTCATCATCAACTATTAAGGAGGCGGCATCCATGCGCAAGTACCTGTCCATCCTGCTGGCGCTCTGCTTAGCGGCGGGACTGGCGTCCTTCGCGGCGGCGGAGGAAACCCCGTACGCGGAGAAGCACAACATCACCTGGACAACCTACATCGCGGCCCCGCTTACGGAAGACGCGGTCATACTCCAGAAGTACGAGGAGATGTTCAACGTCGACATCAACATGCTGAACATCGAGGACGCGAACTTCCTGGAGGTGCTGAATACCTACATAGCCGGCGGCGATACCCCCGACGTCATCCGCATGAAGGATCCCTCGCAAATGTCCAACTATGTCTCGCAGGGCGTTATAGGCTCGTTTGACGTGGGCCTGGTCCGCGAGTACATGCCCTATACCGCAAAGCTGCTGGACGAGCTGGAGGACGGCGCGTTCTGGAGCATGGGCGCGGTCGAAGGCGAACAGTACGCGATCCCCGCGATAGCGGCGGGCAACGCGTTCCACCTGCCCATCATCTACAACAAGGACTGGATGGACGCGGTAGGCGTGGATAAGACGCCGGAGACGCTGGAAGAACTGGAAACGCTAATGTATAAGTTCGCCAACGAGGACCCGGACGGGAACGGCGAAAAGGATACCTACGGCGTATCCTCGGACGGGCTGCGCAACCTCTTCGGGGCCTACGGAGTGAACCCCGGCGCGGCCGACGGGCGCAACGACCACAGCTACTTCCAGTTGATAGGCGGCGAGGTAGAGTACGCCGCGGTAACAGAACAGTACAGGGAAGCGCTAAGGACAGCGAAGAAATGGTACGAGGATGGAGTGATCGATCCTGAGTTCATCACCGGCGAGAATACAGGCGGATACTGGGCAATCTCCAACTCGTTCATCAACGGAAGGATCGGCATGACCGTGAGGGGCAATTACTACCATTGGGTGATGCCGGGCATGTACATGGAGATAGACGAGAACGGCGAGGATGTTGAGATACTGCCGGGTAATGTGTCCAAGGAATTGGTCGCTGTTAATCCCGAGGCAAGGATTGAGTTCGGGCAGCCCGTAGAGGGGCCGTACGGCAAGGGAGTAAAGGCGTGGAACATGCTGTCGCAGTTCTACTGCTTTAGTCCAGAGCTGACGGAGGATGAGGAGCGGTTTGCGCGCGTTCTGCGGATCATGGACTACGCGCTGATTCGGTATCACACGGTTTATTCGGATGAGAAGCAGGCGTGGCTGGAGTGGGCGTATGGGCCGGAAGGCGAGAATTGGTATTGGACTATAAAGGAGGATGGCTCGTACGCGATCCGGCAGGAGTTCTCGGAGGCGCATCCGGATGTGGGGCCGAGCGATGATTACGGAATATGGCTGCAGATGGCGCCCACGCCGGCGGAACGCAATGTAGGGCGCGGGGCGGAGTTCGCGTACAGTCTGGGTTATGATAAGGATGGGATCATCAATTTGGTACAGTTCTCGCTGCCGAAGATGGGTGAATACCAGAATGGTATAACTCAGCTGAAGGACACGGCGATGATAGAATTCATCACGGGGAAGAGGAGCATTGATGATGACTGGGACGCGTACATAGCGGAGCTGGACCAGGCTGGGTTAACCGAGATGGTACAGGAAGTACGCGACTGGTATTGGGCGAATCACCAGTAACATGGAGGAACAACCTACCCTGGCCACGAGGGTCCAGCGTCACGCTGGACCCTCGTGGCCAGGGTAGTTTGCTCCTCCATGCCTTACTTCTTCAACAACGCTTTCACCGCGTCAGCCGCGCGTCTACCCGTGAACCCGTACTTCTTAAACAACAGCTTCGCCGGCGCGGACGCTCCAAACCCATCCATCCCGATCACCGTTCCATCCAACCCTACATACTTATACCACGTCTGTCCGGTCGCGGCCTCCATCGCTACCCTTGCCCTCACCGCGTCCGGCAGAACCGACTCCCTATACTCCTTGTCCTGCTGGTCGAACAACTCCATACACGGCATCGACACTACCCTTGCGTCTATCCCCTCGCCCCGCAGCGTCTCCTGCGCCTCTACCGCCTGCTCCACCTCCGACCCGGACGCCATCAAGATCGCCTCTGGCACCGCCTTCTCCGAATCGGACAGTATATACCCGCCCCGCAGCGCCTCGCGCCCGCTGTTCTCATACAGCGGCAGGTCCTGCCTCGTCAGCACTAAGCATGTCGGCAGCCCATCCCTTAGCGCGGCCAGCCACCCCGCCGCAGTCTCCCTGCTGTCCGCTGGCCTGAACACCCGCAGATTCGGAACCGCCCTCAAACTATCCAGCTGCTCTACCGGCTGATGTGTCGGCCCGTCCTCGCCTACCCCGATCGAATCATGCGTCAATATATACGTCACTGGTAGTTTCATCAGCGCGGACAGCCTTACCGACCCTCTCATGTAATCGCTGAACACGAAAAATGTCGCGCAGTACGCCCTTAGTCCTCCATGCAGCGCCAGCCCGTTCGCTATCGCCGCCATCGCGTGTTCCCTCACGCCGAAATGTATATTCGACCCTAACCGATCCTCTGCCGAGAACCAGCCCCGCCCCTTCATATCGGACTTATTGGACGGCGCTAGGTCGGCCGAACCTCCGATCAGGTTCGGCAGCAGCTTTGCCAACCTGTTCAACACGATGCCGCCGCTGTTGCGTGTCGCGGCTTTCCCCTCAAACTCCCACAACTCATCGCTGTCAACATCCCCGGGCAGCGCGGCGTCAAACCACGCTTCGAACTGCTCCGCCTTCTCTGGATTGGCCTTGCCGTACGCCTCGAAGCTATCGAACCATTCCGCCTGCCACTCGTCGCCCTGTTCGCGCAGGTTCATATACTCCCGCACGTCGTCCGGCACAACGAACGACTGTGACGGATCAAAACCGAACGCGGTCTTAGTAGCGGCCAGCGCTTCCGCGCCCAGCGGCTCGCCGTGGGCGCTGGCCTTTCCCGCCTTGGGGCTGCCGAACCCTATAACGGTCTTGCACACTATCATTGTCGGCCGCTCGTCGTCCTTCGCCCGCGCTATAGCCGCCTCAATCGCGTCGACGTCGTTGCCGTCCTCCAGCTCGATCACGAACCAATTATACGCGCGGAACCTTTCGGCGACATTCTCCGTAAACGCGAAATCGGTGTCGCCCTCGATGGAGATCCCGTTATCGTCGTACAGAACGATGAGCTTGCCCAGTTTCAGGGTCCCGGCCAGCGACGCGGCCTCGGAGGTGATTCCTTCCATCAGATCGCCGTCGCCGCATTCCACATACGTATAGTGGTCGATAACCTTACGGTAAGGCGTGTTGAATTCGGCGGCCAGACGCGCCTCCGCCAGCGCGAAACCGACCGCTGTCGTAAACCCCTGTCCAAGCGGGCCGGTTGTGGTCTCTACGCCGATCGTGTGGCCGTACTCGGGATGCCCGGGGGTCTTGCTGTCAATCTGCCGGAACCGCCTCAACTCGTCCAGCGGCACGTCGTACCCGGTCAGGTGCAGTATCGCGTAGAGGACTGCCGAGCCATGCCCGCCCGAGAGAACGAACCTGTCACGATTGCGCCACGTAGGGTCGGCGGGGTTGTGGCGCATCACTTTACGGAAGAGCGTGTAGACGATGGCCGCAGCTCCCAGCGGCATACCCGGATGGCCGGAGTTCGCGCTCTGCACCTCGTCCGCGGATAGCAAGCGCAGGGTATTGATGGACTTAAGCTCGATCGGGTTCATACTGCCTCCTTAGCTAAATCAGACTGTCAGCCTGTTTCACGTGTTAGACCACAGGTCTCTTTATATGATCATTTACAGACCGAAGGTCTATAAATGTAGAATCTCCTTCAGGTCGCCCAGCATACGCGCGACGCCTCCTTCAGTGTCGGAAAAAGCGTTCCAGACCATAGTCGGTTCGTGAAGCGACGCGCGCAGCAAAAACCAACCGTCGGTCCGTTCCGCGCGAACGCCTTCAGCCGTTTCCGCGAGAACGTAACCGGCGTCGGGATGCTCCTCAATCCAACGCCGCATGGTCTCCAGCGACTCGGTTCCGCGCCGCGCGTCCCGCGTTGGGATACGCCACTCGCGGGATTCCAGCGGCCGCGCAAGATCGGCGGCTATGTCGGCCAGCTCCTTACCTTCGCGCTTCATCTTGACGGCCTCGATGATCAACCTTGTCGCCAGCGTCATCCCGTCGTCCAGGAAGCGGTTGTCGCTGAACGCGGCGTGGCCGGAGGTCTCGATGGCCAGCGGGCATGGGATCCCCGCTTCGTTCAGGCGTTTACACTCGTTGATAACGTTCTTATACCCGCGCTTGAAACGACGGAGTATCCCGCCGCGGCGCTCAATGAAATCCCGCAGCGCGGGGGAGGTGACCGAATCGGTTACGATAGTCGCTCCGGGCGTTTCGCGAATAATTATATCCGCGCATAACGCTATCAGCCGTTCGCGCCATAGCGGTGATCCGTCGGCGGCAACCAGCGCGGCGCGGTCGCAATCGGCGTCCAGTATCACGCCCAGGTCAGCGCGGGCCGCGATGGTCGCGCTTGACAACGCTTGTATGGCTCCTTCATCCTCCGGGTTGGGCGGGTGCGCGGTGAACATGCCGTCCGGCTCAAGGTTGACGCTGCCGCCGACGTCCGCTCCCAGCGATTCCAGCCAGCGGGCATAGAACCCGCCGCCGCCGCCGCTTGCGTCTACCACTACATGTAAACCAGACAGCGGTCTGTTTGCGCCGAGTGAGCGCGTGACCTGCGCCGTCAAACCATCCAGATAGTACGGGGTGAAGTCTACAGACCGCAGGTCCGTTTTT
The DNA here is from genome assembly GCA_031270865.1 of Oscillospiraceae bacterium. GTDB lineage: Bacteria > Bacillota > Clostridia > Christensenellales > Aristaeellaceae > BNUH01. The sequence continues at coordinate 4,303 of JAISWI010000022.1, read as the reverse complement.
TCGTTCACATATAGACCAACAGTCCGTTTATCTACCATTTCAGGACTATCGGTCTGTTTTAACAAACTTTCCAGATCGTCTGATTCCAGACTGCCGGTCTGCGTGATAAACTTCAATCCGTTATACTTTGGCGGCATATGGCTTGCCGTCACCATGACCGCCGCGTCGCACTGGAAGCGCGGATGCTGCGTGATCATGAACAGCGCGGGCGTGGTGCTCACGCCAACATCCAGCACGCGCAGACCCTCCGACGCCAACCCCTCGCGGACGGCTTGCGCCAGCTCTACGCCCATCAACCGCGAGTCCCGCCCCACGGCGACCAGCGGTCTGTTTTGTGATTCTCCCTTTGACAAGTCCAACCAACGCGCAAAACCGACCGCGGCCTGTTTCGCTCGTCCGGGCGTTAACTGTATCTCCGCAGCCGATCCCGACGCGACGCCGCGCAGGTCCGTGCCGCTCCTAAGGCGGCGCAGGTCAAACCTTCCGTTTACATCTTCGCTCATAACTATTCCCTCAATTGGCGAACGCTTGCGGCTTTCTCCACTTCCGACGCCCTGCCCGCGTTCCAAACGTCGCGCAACAGGTGGTAGAACGGCGCGATGGTCTGGAAGTCCCGGCTGAGCACGTCCGCCAGTGACGGCTCATATACCAAACCATACCGCTCTATCTTGTGCGAGGTAAACAAATCCTTATGCCGCCAAAGCTTGCGCAGCGGCTCCGGCAGGGAGTCCGGCGGCGGCATGCGCTTGTATAAATCGCCATTCAATTGGAAGCGATCCGTGAACGCCGGCGAGCTGATGGCATCCAGCACGCGGCCAGGCGTTTCCAGACAAAACCGCCGCAGCGCGTCCATCACGGCGCGTTCGGCGAAATAGAACCCGCATCCCCAACTTGCCGTCGTTGGCGAAATCTCAAAGTAGTAGCTTATCCCCTCCGACATCGTCTCGCCCGAGTGCCGGAACGCAAACCAGATGTGGTCGCGGTAAGGCTCTTTGTTGTTGGAGAACCGCGTGTCCCTGCGCAGACGCGCCAACGCGCGGGCCGGGCGGCAGTCCAGCTGCGGGTCGATCGACTGCATTGTTGGCGCCAGCGCGTCGATCAGCGAGTACATCGGCCGCTTTATGTCCGACTCGAACCGCGCCCGGTGCTCCTCGAACCACGAGGTAAAGTTGTTTAGTTTTATGCCAATAAAAAACTCCTCGAAACCTTTCGGGAAGCCCTGGAACCCGCGCGACGCGCCGGTTTCGACCGATTCCGACCCTTTTGGCGTAATAATCACCCCCCGCACCGCAAACTGCCCGACACATTATAATACAATGTCGGTCCGGATACAAGGCGCGATCAAGCGAAACGTTCGCGTACACATCCGCTGAGGGCTGCCGGTGTCGTGGCGCGCGAAATTATGCGGAACGCGTTCCAAACGCGCGGACAGGCTTGCGTTGCGGCGGCGAATCCTGTATACATCCTCCGAGGGCTGCCGGTGTCGTGGCGCGCGAAATTGTGCGGAACGCGCCCCCAAACGCGCGGATAGGCTTGCGTTGCGGCGGCAAATACTGTATAATACCCATATGTTGGATTTCGAAAAGTTTTCATTTATACAACCGCTGCTGGAACAGGGCGCGCGCGACGGCGCGTTCCCGTCCGCTACTGCGGCGGTGGGCTGGCGAGGCGAGACGCCGTTGTTGTTCGCGGTGGGTGGGGCGAACCTTTTGACAAGGTTCGACATGGCTTCATGCACGAAACCGTTTTCAGCGACGCCGCTGGCATTGCTTGCGATCGAGGACGGCGAGTTGACGCTGTATGACACGGTCTCCCGGTTTTTTCCAGAAACACCGCCGGACAAAGCGGGGATCACGATCTTACAGCTGCTGACCCACACGGGCGGATTCACGCAGCATTACCACATACAGGACGACACCGACGACCCGGAGCGGGTGGTCGAATCCATCCTGCGCTCAACGCTGCTCGACCAGCCCGAGGGAACCCCGGCGTACAGCTGCATCGGGTTCATACTATTAGGAAAGATTCTCGAAAAGGCGTACGGCGCGAGTCTGGACGCGCTGTCCGCCGAGCGCGTGTTCGGGCCGCTGGGCATGCGGAACACATCCTACAACCCGACGGGCGGCAACATCGCGCCGACCGAGATGAGCGCCGCGACCGGCGTGGCGTGGCAGGGGATCGTCCACGACGAGAACGCGCGGTTCCTGCGGGGCGTGTCGGCGAACGCCGGGGTGTTCGCCGACATAGCGGACACGGCGCGGTTCTGCGCGATGCTAGCGATGGGCGGCGATGGGTTCCTGTCGGCCGCGACGATGCGCAAGGCCATCCGCAACTACACGCCCGGACACGACACGCACCGCGGCCTGGGCTTCCACCTGGCCGGACCGCCGCTGAACTTCATGGGCGACCTGTTCCCGCCGGAATCATTCGGGCATACGGGTTTCACGGGGACATGCTTCGCGGTGGACCCGCATACGGGATTCTACGCCGCGCTGCTGACAAATCGCGTCCACCCGACACGCGAAAACGATAAGATACAGCGGTTCAGGCGCGTATTCCATAATCGGGCATACGCGGCGTTCTCCCGACTATCAAACAGGACCGACGGTCTACACGCATGATATAAATCAGACTAACGGTCTATACGAAGGCCGAATAACAAACTCGCGGTCTGTATCGGATAATAGACCGATGGTTCGCAATCGTAATATAGTCGCGGCGGCGCTCCACCGCGCTATATATAAAGGAGGGAACACGTATGCGCACCTGTTCAAAGGCGTTGGCCATGCTGGTAACCCTCGCGCTGCTGCTGTCCGCCGCGCCCGCGCTGGCCGAGGCCGCCGATAACTACGGCCTGGTCTACGCGCAGGACCAAACGCTGCGGCTGCTGTATTCCACCGAGGCGACGAGCCTATGCTCGTTCTCCGCGTCGGGCAGCGCGAACGACTGGCAAGCCGTGTCCAACTGCGTGGAGGGCCTGGTCACGACCGATAAGTATGGCAACAAGGTGCCGGGCCTTGCCGAATACTGGGAGGTCAGCGAGGACCAGACCGTCTACACGTTCCACCTGCGCAAGGGCCTGCAGTGGGTGAACGAGAAGGCCGAGCCTATCGGCGAGCTGGTCGCGCGGGATTTCGTCGCCGTCGCGCAATATGTGTGCGATCCGGCGAACGCGTCCGGCAACGCCACGTATTTCGACGGCATCATCCTGGGCGCGCGCGAGCTGATCGCGGGCGAGTCGACCGATCCCGAGACGCTGGCGTTCAAGGCGCTGGACGATTACACCATCGAGATCACGCTGGTCGGGCCGCTGCCTTACTTCATTAGTTACGGCGGGTCGTACCTGCCCGCGCCGAGCGGCATGCTGGCCGAACTGGGCGCGGGGTACGGGATCGACAACGAGTCGATGGGCTTCATCGGCGCTTACGTGATGACGGAATTCTCGCCCGAATACCGCCGCGTGTACGAGAAAAACCCGTATTACTACGACGCTGAAAACGTTTTCATCGAGAAGGTCGTCGCTACTTACAACGCTGAGTCGTCAACCCTCGCTCCTGAGATGTTCCTGCGCGGCGATGTGGACTACGCGCAGATCAACACCGCGCTGCTGACTGAGTGGAAGTCGAACGCCGCGACGAAGGACATCGTCATCCCCGGCCAGCCTGACACAACCTACATGTACTACTACAGCTTCTGCTACGACCCGCTGTTCGACGCGGAGTACGAGCCGGAGAACTACCTAAAGGCGATCGACAACGAGAACTTCCGCCAGTCGATATTCTGGGGCGTCAACCGCTATAAGGCGCTGCTGGCGCAGGATCCTTACAACCCGCAGTTACAGCAGACCAACACGGTCACGCCCGTTGGTTGGTGCAACATCGACGGCGTCGACTTCACGCAGGTCGGCGGGATGAAGGAGATTTCAGACCGCGACAACAACAACTTCGACGAACAGAAGGCGCTGGAGTACAAGGCCAAGGCCGTCGAGGAGCTGACCGCCGCCGGCGTGAAGTTCCCGGTCAAGCTGCTGATGCCATACAACCCAACATTGTCGTCGTGGGAGATGGAGGTCCAGGTAGTCAAACAGCAGCTGACCGACCTGCTGGGCGCGGACTACATCGAATGCGTCATACAGGCAGGGCCGACGACCGGATTCCTGGCGGCGGTGCGGCGCAGCGGACTATACGGGCTGATGAAGCTGAACAACGGCGCGACCGCCGACGATCCCGACAACTGGACGTTGGCCTTCCGCCCCGACAACACATGGACGTTCATAGACAAGGCGAAGAGCCCGAGCGTCGCC
>JAISWI010000020.1 GCA_031270865.1 Oscillospiraceae bacterium | reverse complement strand
GGTTTCGACCGGGGGACGTGGGGCTCCGCCCCACACCCCGCAAGGGGGTTTCACCCCCCTTGACCCCCTGACCAGCGTGACGCTGGACCCTCGTGGCCAGGGTAAGTTGTTCCTCCAGGAGGGCGCCCGGGCGTTAACCCGGCTCCGCTCTCTTGACAACCACCCGGCACCACTTCTTATGAAACGCTATCCCATATAACCATACATCCCGGATCCCATCGGCCCGCAATCCATCCACATACCGCATATCCTCCGCTTGCCTTAGCGCGGTCTCGCTGGCCTTATCCAACCCCGCGAACTCCCTTGCGTACTTCAATTCTAGTATATAACCTATCCGCCTTCCGTTGTTCCTTACGCATATATCGCTGCGCCCGTTACCCGTCTCCCGGTTCGATACGCTCGTCCACGCGCTGTTCTGTCCTAACAAACCCAGCAGGAACCCGTGGTAGAAGCTCTCGTTCGCGTCGAAGTAGCTGATCATGCTTTGCATCAGCACATTTAGATTATTCTCTATCTCCTGCGCGTCCCCGCCCGCCACCCCGCTTAAAATCGCGCGTACGCTCGCCTTATCCTGCCTTACCGCCGCCTTGAACCAATCGCTTACCTGCGTGACGAACAGTCCCCTTATCTCCCTGTTCGGCAGTTTCAGCCTTAGCAGCCCGTCCCGCGTTTCCCCATCCTGCGTCAGGTATCCTGTTAGGAACATCACGCTCCACACGTGATCCACGCTCTGATACATCTCGCTGTATGTAAGCTCCTGCATGACCATACGCTCTATGGTTTTGCCCGCTATAAGCTCCTCTATGGCGTTCCTTGTGGACTCGTCGGCCATCTCCGCCAGATGCCGGACAATGTCGTTTCCGCTGGAATTGATCCAATACATCTTTGGCCTGGCGTTTCTATCGTAGCGCAGGGCGGCGCAGTAGTTTACTATATCCCATGGGCAATATATGTGGTTGCCGCCGAAGTTATAACCGTCGTACCATTCCTTCGCGGTATCATACTTTTCCAATACGTCATAGTCCGCGAGCATATGCCGGACCTCCTCGTCGGTGAACCCTATATACTCGCTGAACTGGTTGTCGGTGATTGACCAGACCGCCGGGTTATTGACCCCGGTGAAGATGCTCTCCTTGGACACGCGAAGCGCCCCGGTCAGGACGGCGAAGCGCATGCTTTTACTTGTTTTGAAAGCGAAGCCGAACATCAAGCGTATAATCGTAACCATATCATTGTAATAATTGTTATGAAACGCCTTGTCCAGCGGCACGTCGTACTCGTCTATTAGTATGATGGCCTTCTTCCCGTAATGCTTATGCAGCAGTAAGCTGAGCATGTTCAGGCTGTTGACGATATCGGCCTGCGTGTCCTTTTCATAGATGAGCCTTCGCAGTGACAGCTTATCCTTTTCTTCGATCTTTCCGCTTTCGAGCAGGAAGCTCAGCCGGCTTGCCTCGCTCCTTACCAGCAAGCGCAGCATCTCATACGCTTCCTCGAATGTCCGTCCCTCCACCCCTTTCATTGTAATAAATATAACAGGATATCGGTTCTGGTTCTGTTCGCAAAAAGCCGTATCTTTCGTAATGTCCAACCCTTCGAACAGCGAGGGGTCTCCTCCGATCTCGAAGAACTCTTTCAGCGCGCTCAATGTCAGCGTCTTGCCGAATCGTCGCGGGCGCGTGAAGAGGTTGACCTCCGCCTTGTTTTTGACAAGCTCACTGATGAAGCGGGTCTTATCAACATAGTAATACCCTTCGGTTCGCAGCTTCTCAAACAGGTCGACGCCGATTGGCGGCATTGGCTTCAACTCGGTCGGTTTCACAAGCCCGCCTCCCCATAACATAGTTTATTGGATAAGCATACCATTCCCGCCATGGCTTATCAAGCGGTTAGTCGGCGCGGGCGTGTTCGCGCGTCTCGGTCATGTATGGCCAGTACCGCATGGGCATGTGTGTTCGCCGGCATACGGGGTTATACCGCTCCGCTATGCCTATGGTGTTGTAGAACCTGCGCCATAACGCCTGGACGCGCGTTTCCTCCTCGGTGGGGCGCTCGTCGGGCGGTTCCATCCGCGCGATTGCCCATGGCTTGCCCGGCTCGTGGACCAACGCCGCGCCGTGGGTTTTATCGAATATCAGGAACGCTTCGCCGGAGAACCTATCCGCGAAGTGGTGGGCGATCAGCGGCAGCGCGAAGTTTTTCGGCCCGATGGTGGAGACCAGCCCGGCGTCCGTCTGTGTAAACCTGACGAACCCCGTAAGCAGATGCGCCTCGCCCAGAACGCCCTTCTCCGCTTTCAGCAGCCGCGCGACGAGCGGATCGGCCAATCTCTCCAAAATAGAAGGACCTTCCTCGAACACGCGCCGCGCGAACGCCAGCAGCGCCGTCTCGCGCCGCTCCACGCGCGAGAGGAACACGTGTTCCAGCAATTCCCTCGACCGCGCGCCGCCTTTCAACGCAAGGCCTTCGCGCGCCCGCGTAGCCCGACCGACGTTGACCTCAACCCATCGCTCCGGTATTAGCGATATCTGCCCTTCCTCAGCATCGTCCGCTGATATCGCGGCAGGAATTTCCCGGCGGGCATAACTATCATATACGCAGCAATAAAACCCCGCCAGGCTTCCGTCGTAGCGGTATGATACCTCCGCTGTCACAGCGCCGACGCCAGGCACGCTACAGCCTCCTCCACCGCGTCGCGCAGCGTGGGCGCGTCCATCGCGCCGGGCAGTCGGTTTCCGCGGTCCATCGTGTCGAACAATGACAGCTGCTCGAACCCGAACCGCCCCGCGTTGTGGTCCAGCAGCGCCCGTACGGTATCCTCGCGGCTGATTCGCGGCGATCTGCCCGTGTCCGCCGTTTGGATGAAGTACCGCGCCCGCTTCAGCACCACGCCCAGCCTGCGCAGGTCGTCTATTGTCAAGCGCGTCTGGCGTCGGGCGGTCATGATACGCTCCGCGCTCTTTGGGCCGACGCCCGGCACGCGCAGCAGTTCGCTTAACTCCGCGCGGTTCACGTCAACGGGGAAGCGTTCGGGGTTCCGCAGCGCCCACGAGCATTTCGGGTCGAGGTACGCGTTCAGGCTGGGCGAGTCCTCTGGGAGTATCTCCTCCGCGTCGAAGCCGTAGAACCTCATCAGGAAATCAGCCTGATAGAGCCTATGCTCGCGCAGCAGCGGCGGCGGGGTATTGGGGGCTGGCAGGGCGCTGTCGTCCGACACGGGCACATACGCGGAGTAGAACACCCGGCGCAGCCTGTAGCGGTGGTACAGCCCGGAGGCCAGCCTCACTATCGCGCGGTCGGTCTCCGGGGTCGCGCCGATGATCATCTGGGTGGATTGGCCCGCCGGCGCGAACCTCTGCGGCATGGCTTGCGGCGGTGTCCGCGCCAGAGACAGTGACTTGGTTTCAAGATAACTCCGCTCGGTCCCGCGCGTGATCAGGGACATGGGCCGCAGTATGGACGCGCGGCTCTTATCGGGGGCGAGCAGGTTCAGGCTGGATTCGCTGGGCAGCTCTATGTTGACGCTCATCCGGTCCGCCAGCATGCCCAGGCCGCGTATCGCCTCGGGCGACGCGCCGGGTATCGCCTTGGCGTGGATGTAACCGTTGAAGCGGTACTGCCCGCGCAGTATCGACAGTACGCTGATCATCCGCTCCATAGTGTAATCAGGCGAGCGCAGCACCGCGCTGGAGAGGAACAGCCCCTCGATATAGTTGCGCCTATAGAATGATATGGTAAGCTCCGCCAACTCCTCCGGCGTGAACGCGGCCCTGGGGACATCCGCGCTCCTGCGGTTGGCGCAATAGCGGCAGTCGTACGCGCAGGCGTTGCCCAACAGCACCTTCAGCAGCGAGACGCACCGCCCGTCCGACGCGAAGGTATGGCAGATGCCCGCGCTGACCGCGCTGCCGATGCCGCCGGGCTTGCCCGGCCTGTTGGAACCTGAGGACGTGCACGCCACGTCATACTTCGCGCTGTCCGCCAGTATCGCGAGCTTATCAAGTAAGTCCATCGGCTATATTTTAACACATCGCGGGCATTTGCGACAGCGCGTAAAAATGTTTTGAAGCCGGCGCATAACCCGCGCTGGCCGGGGCATGCTATGATCGAGGCAAGTGATGGTCAAAGAACCTTCACAGGCAATCAACAAAACGTACGCCGGTGGTTATTGCGCGGCCTTCGCGGTTCGCGCGGAAGATCGGCTAACAGGATGGATAAGTGAGCCATCCGGTACGGGATCGCGATTGCTTTGATGGACCGGGTTGATTCATCTGATGATTCAATTCGCGATCCCGCCTTAAGAGCGGCCTTCGCGCCGCTCTTTTATTATCGTTATGGAGGATAACGGATGGGTTGGCTGTTTGCGGCTGTAGCGGGCGCGGCGATGAGCGTCCAGGGCGTGATGAATACGCGCCTTAGCGAGAAGATCGGGCTGTATGAGTCGAACATGTACGTACAGGGCACGGCGTTCATGCTCTCCCTGATCGCAATGTGGATGTTCGGCAAGGGTCAGCTGGGGCAGATCGCCCAGGCCAACAGGTGGTATCTGCTGGGCGGGGCGCTCGGGCTGCTGATAACGGTTACGGTCATGCTGGGCATGGAGGCGCTAAGCCCCACGCTGGCGGTCACAACTATACTCATAGCGCAGTTGATAGTCGCCGCGCTGATAGACGGATTCGGCTGGATGGGGACGGAGAAGGTGTCGTTCCATTGGCAGCAGGCGGCGGGGTTGGCGCTGCTGGCTGGCGGGCTTGTGCTGTTCAAATGGAAATGACCTGGTCGGCGAGGTAACCCAGCCGCGCGGTTTGCTCGTCGTCGAGGCCGTGAGAGGCCGCGATTGTCTCGACAATCGCCTCGAACAGCGCGTCGGCGAGCTCGTCCCCGTCTGACCAGTCGATGAAGGCGAACGCGGGCGGGAGCGCGGCGCGGGCGGCAGGGTCGGCTTGGGCGGCTTCGGCGCGAGCGGCGAGGGATTGAAGCTCGTTTGACAGAATCAGGGAATTTGTCATAGTATTATCAATCCGTTTCATGTTTTTCACATAAATAAACAATGGTGTTTGTATTGGTAATGGACTTAATATACATACAACTCCTCGCGATTAAACTTATACCCCTTTGTTTCAAGGAGCAGGGCGTTATACTCCGACGTCCCGCGTGAAGGCTCATCCCCTTCTTGGAGCGGTATCACCTTTATAGGTTCGTTGCCAATCCCGCCGCGTATCCACTCGGGGACGATGAGGCGGCCGTCGGGGTAAGCGCTCACAAACTCCGGCTTTCCCGCGTCTAACCCTCCCTAATAGGGACATACCCGTATTATACGCCGGGCCAGCCGGTAAATCAACCTCACTTCTTGAAATACGACTTCCCGGGCGTCGCCTCTTCCTTATCAAACCCCAACAGTTCGGACACGGTAACCAGCTGGTAACCGCGCCGGATCAACTCGGGCACCGCCTTAATCACAGCCTCGACGGTCGACGCGTATATGTCGTGGCAGAGTATGATCGCGCCGTCGCTGGCCTCGGCCATGATCGCGTTGTAGACCTTGTCCGCGTCGCGGCGGGACCAGTCCAGCGTATCCACCGACCACATGATGATCGCCGCGCCCTGCCGCTTTGCCGCCTCGCGAACAGCGCTGTTCACATTGCCATACGGCGGTCGGAACAATTTGGGCGTCTTGCCCGTAACGCGGGCTATCGCGCTGGACGCGCGCCGGATATCCTCGGCGATCTCCGCGACTGTCAGGCTGGTAAGCGACACGTGGCTCCACGAGTGGCCTATGACCTCGCAGCCCATCTGGTCCGCCCGCGCGATAATCGAGGAGTAGTTGCTGACGCGGCTGCCAATTACGCAGAAGGTGGCCTTCGCGCCGTACTGTTCCAGCGCGTTTAGTATCCGCGTGGTGTAGGAGGACGGCCCGTCGTCGAACGTCAGCGCGATCCGCTTGCCGTCGTCGGGCTTAGGCATCCTCTCGCGCGAGAACGTCGCGGCGTACAGCGGCGGGTCGAACACCTCATGATCCAGCGGCTTGACCTCGAACGTGAACGCCGGAGTGGTTATGGTGGTATTATCAACAAAGACGAAGCGGGTGTCCTCATCCTCGGTAGGCTCGGGCAGCGCCAGCGCGTATAACGGTACGCACAGCATAATTAATAAGGCCGACGTGAGCGCGGCCAAACGCTCGCGCCAGGCATGCCTGTCCAGGAATCCCAACCGCCCGCTGCGCATTGGCAGTATCCTCCAGCGTTCCGCGCGATTATTTTGCTTGCCAAGCCACGCGTTCCCGCATACAATAAGACTTGCGATCGGCGCGGGTTTATCCCGCGAGCGCGAAATTGCCGCGAAAACGGAAAATCGCGCCTTATTAACCCGATAAGGAGGGACGGCATGCCCGTAAAGATACCCGACGCGCTGCCAGCGACGCGTATACTTACCCAGGAGAATATATTCGTTATGACCGAGCGGCGCTCGGCCTCGCAGGACATCCGCCCGCTGAAGATAGCGATACTCAACCTCATGCCCACCAAGGAGGCCACTGAGACCCAGCTGCTGCGCCTGATAGGGAACACCCCGCTGCAGGTGGAGATAACGCTGCTGCGCACCGCCAGCTACGCCTCAACGAACACAGCCCAATCCCACCTTGACGCGTTCTACAAGACGTTCGACCAGGCGCGGCGGGAACTGTATGACGGGTTCATCGTCACCGGGGCGCCCGTGGAGCTGATGGACTTCCAGGACGTGCGCTACTGGGACGAGCTGCGCGCGATAATGGATTGGGCCGATCGAAACGTATACAGCGCGCTGTATATCTGCTGGGCGGCGCAGGCCGCGCTGTTCCATTATTACGGCATAGATAAGATGGAGCTGCCGCGCAAGATGTTCGGCGTGTTCGAGCATCGCGTCCGCGACCGCAACAACCCGCTGACCCGCGGATTCGACGACGCGTACTATATCCCGGTCAGCCGCCACACGGCGATCAACGAGGCCGCGCTGTACGCCTGCCCCGACCTCAACGTGCTGGCGGTGTCCGAGGAATCCGGCGTCGGGCTGGTATCAAGCCGCGACGGGCGGCGCGTGTTCGCCACCGGGCACAGCGAGTACGACGCGGACACGCTGGATAAGGAATACCGCCGCGACCTGGCCAAGGGCCTTCGTATCGAGAAGCCGCGCCACTACTATCCGGCCGACGACGACACCATGCCGCCGATGGTGCGCTGGCGGTCCCACGCCAGCCTGTTGTTCCAGAACTGGCTGAACTACTTCGTATACCAGGAGACGCCGTTCGACCTGGAGACGATGAAGCCCGTCCCGCCCTCAGGCTGCGCGGACGCCGAGCGCGGCGAGGCGTGGAGCTACGCCATCTGACGCCCGGAGGCTTCTTGACGTATTCCTTCCGTTCTTGTATAATAATACTGACAAGCCGACGCATAGGATTGGAAAAAGAATAGAAGGAATGATCGTATGTTTGGATTCAGGTTTGACGGGCGGAGGCTCAGCAACCTTGACCCTATCCAGATGATGACGGCGTATATCATGCCCCAGCGCAGCGACTCGCAGGTCTGGACGCCGCAGGAGGTGGACTACGACAAGGTCGCGGAATACATCCAGCGACAGCGAGAGCAGGGGCGCGCGGTATCGTTCATGTCGATTATAATATCGGCGTTCATCCGCGTGCTGTCGGAGAATCCCGAGGCGAACCGTTTTGTAATGAATAAACAGATATACGCGCGGAACGAGATCGCCGTTTCGTTCATGGTGCTCAAACAGGATAAGAGCGCCAAGGCCGAGGCCTCCGCCGTCAAGGTGAAGTTTGACCCGTACGACACGATATTCGACGTGTCCGGGCGGGTCGAGGCCGCCATCGCCGCGAACCGGGCGCCCGGCGTGATGGGTAACTCCACCGAGCGGCTGGTCCGCGCCCTGCTCATCGCGCCGCTGCTGCCCTCGCTGCTGGTGGGCGGCCTGCGCCTGCTGGACCGCTACGGGCTGATGCCCCGGCAGATCATCGACGCCAGCCCGTTCCATACGTCGCTGTTCGTCACGAACATGGCCTCGCTGGGGATCAACTACATATACCACCATATCTATAACTTCGGCACGACCGGGCTGTTCCTGAGCCTGGGCAAGATCAGCCGCAAGGCCCGCGCGAACCCCAACGGCGAGATCACCATCAAGCGGGTGATACCGCTGGGCTTCGTGGGCGACGAGCGGATCATGAACGGGCTGGCATACGCGACGCTGTTCCGCGCGTGGCGCAGGTACATGGAGAACCCAGCGCTGCTGGAGACCCCGCCCGAGACGTTCGAGACCGAGTATAAGGGCACGCCCGAATGGGTGAGGAACCCCAAAGAAAAAGTTATAAACTAGTTGACAAAGCCCCGGCCGCGGAGTATACTATGATAGAGGTCAAGGTGTCTTTTGGATGATGGGAACCGAGTAACCCGGTAAGCCGGTCCAGCGGCGGGAACGCCGCGCGAGAGAGTCCGCGCCGTCGGCTGGGAGCGCGGGCGGGCCGGTCGGGTGAAAACCAGTCCCGGACAAAGCGCTTCGCGCGCGTATCAGCGCGATAAGAGGCCCGGCGCCAAGCCGGGTGAAGCAGGGTGGAACCACGGGCTTTACCGCTCGTCCCCGCGGTCGCGGGGGCGGGCGTTTTCACGCGCCGCCGCCCCCACGCCTAAAGAAAGGATGATCCCGATGAAACTTGTGGTCAACGGCAGCCCCGTCGAACTGCGGGACGGAACCGCGCTGGACGCCGCCGAAGCGGTATCGCCCGAGCTTAAGAAGAACGCCCTCGCCGCGCGTGTCAACGGCGCGGTACAGGAACTGTGGCGGCCATTGAAGGACGGCGACACGGTGGATATCCTCACGTTCGAGGATGAGGAAGGCCGCCGCGTGTTCCGCCACACATCCTCGCACGTGATGGCGGAAGCGGCGCGCGCTGTCCGCCCGGAAGCGAAGATCGCCATAGGCCCCGCCATCGAGAACGGTTTCTACTATGACTTCGACGTGGACGCCCCGTTCACGCCGGAGGATTTGGAAAAGATCAACAAAGAGATGGCGCGTATCATCAAGCGTAACGACCGCCTTGAGCGCTTCGAGATGCCCCGCGCCGAGGCCATCGCCTACTGGGAGGAGAAGGGCGAGCCGTACAAGGTGGAGCTGATTCACGACCTGCCCGAGGGCGCGGCCATCTCGTTCTACAAGATGGGCGGCTTCACCGACCTGTGCGCCGGTCCGCACCTTGGCTCGACAGGCCGTATTAAGGCAATCCAGGCGACCCACGCCTCCGGCGCGTACTGGCGCGGCAGCGAGAAGAACAAGATGCTGCAGCGCGTCTACGGCACATCCTTCCCGACAAAGGAGGCCTTGGACGCGTACCTCCTTCAGCAGGAGGAGGCCCGCAAGCGCGACCACCGCCGCCTGGGAAGGGAACTGGACCTGTTCAGCATCCTTGAGGAAGGCCCGGGCTTCGCGTTCTTCCATCCAAAGGGGATGATCATCCGCAACGAGCTGGAGGACTACTGGCGCGGCCTGCACCGGAAGAACGGTTACCAGGAGATAAAGACCCCTATACTGCTCTCATGCGACCTGTGGAAGCGGTCCGGCCACTGGGACCACTACCGCGATAACATGTATACCACCAAGATCGACGAGCAGGACTTCGCGGTCAAGCCGATGAACTGTCCCGGCGGGATGCTGGTATACAAGCGGCGCGTGTACAGCTACCGCGACCTGCCGCTGAGGATGGGCGAGCTGGGGCTGGTGCACCGCCACGAGCTGTCCGGGGCGCTGCATGGGCTGATGCGCGTGCGTAGCTTCACGCAGGACGACGCGCATATCTTCATGACGCAGGATCAGGTCAAGCGGGAGGTGCAGGGCGTTATCCGGCTGATATCGGGCGTGTACAACGGGTTCGGCTTCCCGTTCCACATGGAGCTTTCCACCCGCCCGGAGGACTCGATAGGCGAGCAGGCCGACTGGGACGCCGCCACAGACGCGCTGCGCGAGGCGATGGAGGATCTAGGCTTGCCCTTCAAGGTAAACGAGGGCGACGGCGCGTTCTACGGCCCGAAGATCGACTTCCACATCCGCGACAGCATCGGCAGGACATGGCAATGCGGCACGATCCAGCTGGATTTCCAGATGCCCGAGCTGTTCGACCTGACCTACGCCGGCGCGGACGGCCAGAAGCACCGCCCGGCCATGGTACACCGCGTCGTATTCGGCTCGATTGAGCGCTTCATCGGCATACTGACCGAGCATTTCGCCGGCGCGTTCCCGCTGTGGCTCTCGCCCGTCCAGGCGCGCGCGCTCACGATCACCGACCGCGCCGACGAACGCGCTAAGGAGATAGTCTCCGCGCTTGAGGAAGCTGGCGTCCGCGCCGAGCTTGATCTGCGCAACGAGAAGATAGGCTTCAAGATCCGCGAGGCGCGGCTGGAGATGATACCCTATTTGGTTGTGCTGGGCGACCAAGAGGTTGTTTCAGGCGATCTGGCTGTCAGGGGACGCAAGGGCGATCTGGGCAAGATGGAGCTTGGCGCGTTCCGCGATATGCTGGCAAAGGAGATCAGGGACAAGAGTCTGTAGCGCGCGGCGCGATCACGCCTGACAGGTCAGCGTTCCTTGGCCGGGAGCGCTGGCCTGTCATTGACAACGTTAGCGCCAGCGTTTAGAATATAGTCGATGAAGGTCAGACTAATTATGAGCAATGGGAGGTAAACCACGATGAGCGAAAGCGGCGCCATCTCCATCCACGCGCGGAACATCATGCCGATTATAAAGAAGTGGTTGTATTCGGATAAGGATATATTCATCCGCGAGATAATCTCAAACGGGTCTGACGCGATAGTCAAGCGCCAGCTGGCGCAGCCGGAGTTCCTGGGGCAGGGCGAGATTCACGTTCAAGTGGATGAGGCGGCGGGCGTCCTGCGCTTCATTGATAACGGCGTGGGCATGACCGCCGACGAGGTGAGGCGGTATATCAACCAAGTGGCGTTCTCCAGCGCGGAGGAGTTCCTCAAGCAGTATGAGGGCGCGGACAAGGGCGGCATCATCGGGCATTTCGGGCTGGGCTTCTACTCCGTGTTCATGGTCAGCAAGCTGGTCGAGATAGACACGCTCTCATGGCAGGACGGCGCGGAGCCTGCGCGCTGGACCAGCGAGGATGGTCTGTCCTTCGAGATGGGCGAGGGCTCGCGGGACGCCGTCGGCACAACCATCACCCTGACCATACAGGATGAGGAACATGAGTTCCTGCATACCCACCGTGTCCGCGAGGTGCTGGAGCGTTACTGCGCGTTCATGGCGATACCCATATATTTGGAAGATATGTCCAAGAAGGATGAGCCTAAACCCGCCGAGCCGTCGGACAGCGATGAGTCCATCGAGGACATGGACGATACCAGCGATACCGACGAGGAGCGCCTCACCGCCGAGGAAGAGGAAGAGCTGGCGAAGGAGGCGGCGAAGCTGGAAGGCCTCTCCGAGGAGGAGATGGAGAAGGAACTGGAGCGGATCACCTCCGAGATGGAGGCAAAGGAGGCCGCCCACAAGCATGACCACGACCACGATCACGACCATGATCACCACGACCATGACCACGCGCGTGACGAGAAGCCCAAGCCCCCAGCCGCGCCTAAGCCCATCAACGACACTCACCCGTTGTGGCTGAAGGATCCCAAGGAGGCCGACGAGAAGGAGTATAAGGACTTCTACTACAAGGTGTTTCACGAGTACGAGGCGCCGCTGTTCTGGGTACACCTGAACGTGGACTACCCGTTCCGGCTGAAAGGTATACTCTACTTCCCGAAGCTGAAGCAGGAGTTCGCCGGGATACAGGAAGGCCCGATCAAGCTGTTCAGCGGGCAGGTGTTCGTAGCGGACAACATCAAGGAGGTCATCCCCGAGTTCCTCACGCTGCTCAAGGGCGTGATCGACTGCCCCGACCTGCCGCTTAACGTATCGCGCTCGTTCCTGCAGAACGACGGGTATGTGAAGAAGCTCTCCGCGTACATCACGCGCAAGGTCGCGGACCGCCTGAACAGCCTGTTCAGCGGCGATCGGCCCAATTATGAGAAATATTGGGAGGATATCCACCCGTTCATCAAGTACGGCTGCATGAAGGATGAGGCGTTCTTCGATAAGGTGAAGGATATACTCATATATAAGACGACCGACGGCGCGTTCCAGACCCGCGCGGAGTACCTGGAGGCCAACAAGGATAAGGCGGAGAACAAGGTGTTCTACGCCACTGACGAGCACCTGCAGGCCACGACCATCGCGCTGTATAAGGATCAGGGGATAGGCGTCGCGCTGCTGGATTCGCCGATCGACGTGAACTTCATATCCTTCATGGAGTATAAGGACCAGCAGGTGAAGTACGCGCGCGTAGACGCTGACCTGAGCGGATTGGAGAGCAAGGAGGCCGGGCTGTCCGTCGACCTTAAGCGGCTGGAGGCGATGTTCCGCGACGCGCTGGATAGGAAGGATCTGACCGTAACCCTGGAGGCGCTGAAGGATGAGACAATCCCCGCGGTCGTGCTGGAGGAGGAGCAGACGCGCCGTTTCCGCGACATGTCGCGCTTCATGGGCCGCGACATGGGCATGGGCATGGCGCCGTCGGTCAAGCTGGCGCTCAACTCGCGCAGCCCGGTCGTCGAGGCGTTAAGCCGCCGCGACGCTGGAGAGGAGACCAGCGAGCTGTGCCGCCAGATATACGACCTGGCGGAGATGGCCCGCCAGCCGCTGGAACCGGACGCGGCCAAGCGGTTCATATCGCGCAGCTACGCGCTGCTGGCGCGGCTGATTAAGGCGGGTTAAGGCCGCGTAAAGGCTAACGCGCCGCGCGTGTTACTAAATTTATCTGGCGTACACGCCGCCTATGTGTTACAATGCTGATGCTGGTAACAAGCGGCGTGTTTCGCCACGCTTGATTATAAGGAGGACAACCCAATGATCCAGGTCGCGATGATCAGCAAATGGCACGTGCACGCGGCGGGTTACGCGAAACACCTGCAGGGACTGCCGGACGTCAACATCAAGTATGTGTGGGATGAGGATCCCGCGCGGGGACTGCCGTGGGCGCAGGAGTTAGGCGCGATATTCGAGCCTACGCTGCACGAGCTTTTAGAGAAACAGGACCTGGACGCGATAATCGTCTGTTCGCCGACGAATATGCATCCCGATATAATGGTCCGCGCGGCGCAGGCGGGCAAGCATATATTCACCGAGAAGGCGCTCGCCTTCACGGTCAAGGACTGTGACCGCGTCGCCGAGGCCGTCCGCAAGGGCGGCGCGGTGTTCACGATCTCGTTCCCACACCGGTGTATGCCCACGCACATCGCGCTCAAGAAGGCCGTTGATGATGGGACGCTGGGGCGGTTGACGCTCATGCGCGTTCGCAACGCCCACAACGGCGCGTTGGCGGAATGGCTGCCCGGATACTGGTATGACCCCGAGACGACCGGCGGCGGCGCGATGATGGACCTAGGCGCCCACCCGATGTACCTGCTGCGCTGGTACCTGGGCAAGCCCGCGCGGATACAGAGCATGTTCAACACGATCACCAAGCGCGGCGTGGACGACAACGCGGTCTCCGTCGTCGAGTTCGGCGGCGGCGCGATAGGCGTGTCCGAGACCAGCCTGGTATCGCCGATGGCCCCGTATCTCGTCGAGGCGTACGGCACGGAGGGCGTGGCGATCATCGAGGACGGCGCGCTTAGGATCAAGTCGAAGAAGTTCGAGGACGAGGGCGCGGCGTTCCACGCGTGGGAGCTTCCGCCGCCGCTGCCGTCGCCGCTGGACCAGTTCATAGCGTCTGTCCGGGATGGCTCGCCCGTGATGTTCGGGCTGGATGAGGCGCGGCAGCTGACGGAATTGACGCAGTACGCGTACCAGGCGCACCGCGAGGGGCGGCAGGCGGTGTTCGCGTAGGCTTAAGGGCTTGAAAGGCAGGTGTGTCTGTTTTGCGAATGGCGACGCGGCGCTTGGCCGCTGCAGCGCTGTGCTGTCTGCTGCTGGCGGGCCGCCTGCCCGCCTTCGGGGTGGCGGCGGCGTCGACGGTTTTGGATTACGGCGCGTTCATCGACGACGGCGACAGCTGGTGGAACGATAGGGAGTTGTTCGACCTGCGGGACCCGGAACGCGTCTGGAGTTACCTGACGCGCGATGTGACCGTGCTGGACGCCGGGGCGCAAAGCCCCGTGTACCTGCTGGATAAACCGAACGGCGCGCGCGTAAAATCCGGCCAGTACGAGGGCTTCCTGTATGGATCGTCGGTTTCGGTGAACGTGCTGGAGATTTCCGGGGATTGGGCGTTCATAGAGGGATACGACATGACCGACGAGCTGATCCAGGGCTGGGTTCGCGCGTCGCTGCTCAAGAGGGTGACGCCGTCCGCGCTGTATGGCATCGTCGTGGATAAGCAATCCCAACGGTTGTACCTGTATAGCAACGGGCGGCTGCTCTCCACGCTGAAGGTCTCTACCGGACTGCCCACTAAGGCCAAGCCGCACCAGGAGACCGCCGCCGGCGAATACCTGATAGTAAGCTGGACAGGCGGTTTCTGGGCGGATAACCTGTGGTGCGAGCTTGCGCTGCGGTTCAACGGCGGCGACCTGCTGCATCTGGTGCCGTCGCTTGTCGCGCAGGACGGCACGAAGGATTATTCAACTACCGAGCCGTATCTGGGCCAGCGGGCCAGCCACGGCTGTATAAGGACCCAGCGCGTGAAAACCTCCGAGGGTATAAACATGCAATGGTTGTGGGATAACCTGAAGATGAATACCAAGCTGATCGTCTGGGACGACGACGACCGGCCCATGTATTACCCGGACCCCGACCTGATACTGTACTACAACCCCAACGGAGGGCGGTACTACCACTCCGACGAGCAATGCCCCAGCGTGCGCGACCAGTACCTGCCGCTGGAAGGCGTGATAAGGTATGAGCAGCTAAGAGACGCGGCGTATAGCAAGCTAGTGGCCTGCTCGACATGCAACCCGCCGGTGTCGCCCCAGCGCGTGGACGCGGTCAACGAGGCGGCAGGGTATTCGCGCTCACAGGTAGAGGCGATGCAGGGGTATCGGGGCGGCTCAGTCTCAACGGTCACCAGCGTGGATGGCGGCGCGGTGACGACCGTCTATACCGCGCCAGCCGAGCCGGTGGTTGTGTCGGATGAGATCGGCGGCGTGATTATGTATGAGGATAACAATGAGTGATAAATATTACGCGTATATAGGGACCTACTCGCGCGGAGGCAGCGAGGGCATCTACCGCGTCGGGATTGGCGATAACGGCGAGGCAAGGATCGCTGGAGCGCATCCGGCAAGGGACGCGTCGTATCTGGCGCGCGATGGGAAAAGACTGGCGGCGGCGTTCGAGAGCGGGAGCGATAAGGGAGGCTCGGCAGTAGCGCTGTATGATGTGCTGGGCGACGGATCGTTGGTGAAACGGGGCGAGCAGCCCGGCGGCGGGTCGGCGACATGCTACGTTTCGCTGGATGGCGCGAATGTCTATTCAGCGAACTACGGTTCGGGCGAGGTGGGGATCTACCCGCTGCTGGAGGATGGCGGGCTTGGCGGCGGACAGTGGATCGCGCACTATGGCAAGGGCGTGAATAAGTTAAGGCAGGAGGCCTCGCACGCGCATTGCGCTCTTACGGTCGGGCCGGACGACGAGGGGAAGTCGTATCTGGCAGTGTGCGACCTGGGGACGGATATAGTGTGGTTCTACCCGCGTGAGGATGGGAGGGTAACGCTGCCCGGGTACGCGGTAAGGACGCCGCCAGGGACGGGGCCAAGGCACGCGGCGGCGGTCGATGGGTTGACATGGGCAGTGATAGGCGAGATGTCCTGCGAGGTATTGGTGTATAACGGGTACGCGGGGAAGGCGAGGTTGGTTCAGAGGATTCCGTTCGCGAGGACGATGGGCGACGCGCGGAATACCGCCAGCGCGTTGAGGGTGTCGCCGGATGGGTCGGCGCTGTTAGGAGCGGTGCGAGGTGAGCAGACGCTAGGGATTGCGTGGAGGGTTGGCGGGGAGTTTGGGCCTGCCGCGATAGTGGACGTAAAGGGGAAATGGCCGCGCGACGCGCAGTTTACGCCGGATGGAAGGTTCGTAGTAGCAGCGTGTGAGCATTCGGATGAGTTGGTAGTGTTCCAAGTGACCGGCGATGGGTTGGAGTATGTCTCGCGGTTGGGGGTGCCGTCGCCGACGTGCGTTTGCTTCGCTAGGGCGTAGGCTGGAGGAACAATCTACCCTGGACACGAGGGTCCAGCGTGACGCTGGCCCCACGTGTCCAGGGTAGATTGTTCCTCAATGCGTGCGCGCTCACAAGGGAATCACCGCGTTGACGATCCCCATAACCGCCCCTAGCAACGCCCCCAGCCAAACGATCGCCCGCAGCTCACGCTTCATGATCCGCAGGATCATCCGTTCCATCTCCGCAGCGTCCAAACTATCTATGTGCGCCCTCAATATCTCTCCCAGGTCAATGGCCGCCAGCGCGCGTTCCAGCTGTTCGCTTACCAACCGCTCGTACGCGCCCATAACCGCCGCCTTGACTTGCGGTAGATACGGCTCAACCCGTACATACCATTCGCTTACCTTGGTATCCAACGCCTCGTTGACCGCGCTCCTTATGATTGTCCCAACCCATTCCTGGCCGTGTTCGCTGGCCATATCCCTGATTGCTTTCGCCAGCCGCTCAACCATCGCTTTCTGGAACCTCTCGTCCCAAAACAACCTTAACGGCGCTAACGGCGTTGTCGTAATCCTTGTCCTCAGGTCCGACACGACCGAATCGGCCAGTTGAACCTCAAAGCCGCTCTGGATCAGCCGTTCGCTTAGCTGACCCGAGAGCGTTCCTATAACCCCTTCAATTCGATCCTCCAGGCTGTCGTCGTCCCCGGCGGGCTGGCCGTCGCCCCCCCAACCCGCCTTAACCAACTCGCGGACTCCTCGTTCCTCGCCCGCGGTTTTCGCGAATAGTTCATCCATTGCCGAACCCACCCGCTGCCGCATCCCATCCGACAGCAGGGCCTTCCTGAGCACCTCGCCGCTCAGCAGCTCGGACCCTACCAGCCCGCCCACTGCTTGCGAGAGCCTGAACCTGCTTTTGGGAATCAAACCCGGCGTAAGCGGAACCCGCTTCCCGAACAGGTACTTCGCCTCCCTTGGCCGGAACAGCATCCTTACGGCCACATCGTTGGTGATGTACCCGATCACCGCGCCTACGCCTGGGCCTACCAGCCATTGAAGGTTAATCATGGTTTGAGTATACCCGCTAATCCCGTGGTCAAGCCGTGACCTCGCGTCCCAGCGCGGCCGACTCGTATAGCATATCCATCAGGCGCGATGTCTTGATGGCCTGGTCGATGTTGGCCTTCGTCTTAACGCCTTCCCTCGACTTGACTATGAAGTCGCGGATCTCCGCGTCGTACATATTTTCCTTGGGGAACTGGTACTTCGTCTCGGTCAGCATGCCGTCGACCGCTCCATAGACCGTGAAGTCGCCGCCGTACTGCAGCCTTGCGCCGCCCTTATCGCCCAAGAAGTCTATGTACGTATCGCTCTTGCCGATGTTCTGCGCCCACGCTCCGTTGAGGCTGATTGTCGGTCCTTCGGTGCGCACCAACCCTGTCACGAACTCCTCAACGTCGTTCGTGCCCGAGTAATCCGGCGGCCCGGCCCACATGCCCACGAACGCGTAGCCGCGCATATCCGCGCCCAGCTTCGCGTAGGTCGCGGCTGACGCTGAGCGCGCCGCCGGATCCTGGGCGCAGTAAAGGATCAGGTCCAGGTAGTGCACGCCCCAGTCGATGAGCACGCCGCCCCCGGCCATTGACTTTGTCGTGAACGGCCCGCCCAGCCCTGGTATCGACCGATGCGCCCGGAAATCGCACACTATGTGGTAGATATTCCCCAACGCTCCGGACGCGATCAGCCGTTCCAGCTTACAGACCGCCGTGTTGAAGCGGTTGCAGACCCCGATGTTGAGTATCTTCCCGGCTTCGTCGGCTGCCTTCCTCATGTCGTCGGCCGCCTTCGCGCTGACCGCCGCGGGCTTCTCGCACAGAACATGCTTGCCCGCCTTGAGGAGGTCGATGGTAATCGGCGCGTGGGTGTAGTTGGGCGTACAAACGGATACGCATTCCAGCTCCGGGTCGTTCAATATGTCGTGGTAGTCGGCCAGCGCCTCGCCCTTGCCGTACTCGTCGCGCAGTTTCCGGGCGCGGTCGGGGAGTATATCAACGAAATACTTGACCTCGGCCAGATCGGACGCGGCCTTATAGCCCGGCATATGCGCGGACGAGCCGATCGTACCGCAGCCTATGATGGCGACCTTGGTTTGGGACATGGGGGATTCCTCCTTGTTTGTTATGATTGGGGTTACACCGCCGCTTTACCGCCGCGCCGCCGCCTTCCCATCAACCCGACGGCCAGGCGTACAGCGGGCATCAGGAACGGGAAATCCAGCCGCCAGCGCGCGCGCCTAAGCTCCCGTGGTATCGCTATCGACTGCGGGCACTTCTTGGCGCACACGCCGCAGTTGACGCAGTTGCGGACGCCGGCGTAATGGTCGGGGTCGGACACGCCGACGGTCATCAGGTAGTTCTTCATGCCGTCGGCGTACGACGCGCCGTAGGAAATGTTATACGCGGTGAAGCATCCGGGGATGTTGACCCCTTTCGGACACGGCATGCAGTATCCGCATCCCGTGCACCCCACGCGGCTGGCCTCCGCGAAGCATTTCCGGGCTTTGCTAAACGCCGTCGAATCCGTCTCGGACAGGTGTCCCGGCGCCGCTTCGCGCGAAGCCTGGAGGTTCCCGTGAAGCTGGTCCATCGCGTTCATGCCGGAGAGTATGACCGTGACCTCCGGCTGGTTGAGCAGCCAGCGCAAGGCCCACTCCGCGGGCGGCCAGCCGGGATGCGTGGACTCGGTGAACGCGGCTGCCGTTTTCTTGTTAGGGTTGGCCAGTTTCCCGCCAAGCAGCGGCTCCATGATGATGGCGGCCAGTCCCTTCGCGGCTATCGCGCGGAGGCCTTCGACCCCAGCCTGATCCATCGGGTTGAGGTAATTATACTGGATTTGTACGAATTCCCATGGATATATCTCCAACAGTTCCAGGAAATTCGCCTTCGATCCGTGGAAAGAGAACCCGATCCGGCCAATCTGCCCGGACGCCTTCTTATCCGCGATCCACCGCTCGACGCCCAGGCCGCGCAAGCGTTCCCATGTGCCGACCGCGCCGAGATTATGTATGAGGTAATAATCGATGTGGTCCGTTCGCAGCCGCGCCAGCTGCTCGCTGAATATCCGCTCGAAGTCCTCCGGCTTCCGGCAGCCGAACACGGGCAGTTTGGTAGCGATGTTGACCTTGCCGCGCAGGTTGTTCTTCTCCAGGATGCCGCCCAACGTCTCCTCGCTGTCGCCGTAGACGTACGCCGTATCGAAGTAATTCACGCCGCGCCTGACGGCCTCCACGACCAGACGCTCCGTCTTGGCCGCGTCGATGCCGCCGGACAGCGTTCGCGGGAAGCGCATACAGCCGAACCCCAGCGCGGACAGCGGCTGTCCGGTCTGCGGGTCGGCGCGGGTCTGGACCATCGCGGCCATTTGGTCTTCAGCCATGGTATCCTCCCGGCGCGGCTAGTCCGGCCACGCCTCATACGCGCGGGTAACGCTGGTTATCCTTACGCGCGCGTTGGTTGTTTCGGTCACGCGGCGGAGGATTTGGGCCTCGTCGCGCTCCCGGGTCTTAAGGATCGCGGTGATCTCATCAGTGTACGCGACGTTGCCCCACGCGCATGGCTGGGACGACATCGCGCGCCGGAGTAAATCCCACAACGGGTAAGGGATCGCCAATTTGACGGAGGCGGTTGGCTCCATGACCGCCACGCCGCACGCGTCGAGCGCGGCCGCGCACGCCTTGCCATACGCGCGGGTCAAGCCGCCCGCGCCCAGCAGCGTCCCGCCGAAATACCGCGCGACGGCCACGCAGCAATCCACCAGCCCGCGTGAGGTTATCGTTGACAGGATCGGCGAGCCGGCGGTGCCCGAGGGTTCCCCGGCGTCCGACATGCGCTGGACGGACGGCTGGCCCCGCGCGTCGCGCTCGACGCGGAACGCGTGGCATACATGGCTGGCCTCGCGGTGCTCGCGGCGGACGCGTTCCAGGAACGCCCGCGCCGCGTCCTCGCTGGCCGCGGGAGAGCCCCAGCCGATGAAGCGCGACTTCTTCTCGACGATCTCCGACTGGGCTTCGCGGGCCGGCGCGCGGTACGGCTCCAATGTCGTTACCGCTGGATTATGAGGCGGTGGAAGGATTTCTTGCCCTTGCGAAGGAGTATTCCATCGGGCGGGACGGTCCCTGGGTCGATCGTCTGGTCGACGGCACCGACCTTCGCCTCGCCGATGTAAACCGAGCCGGACTGCACCAGCCGCCGCGCCTCGCTGTTGGACGACGCCAGCCCGCACAGCGTGAGTATCGTAGTGACGCGGGCGTCGTTATCGAACCGCGACAGCGGCAAGGCGGTCGTCGGCACGTCGGTTGAGTCCGCGCCGCCGGCGAACAGCGCGGCCGCGGCTTGCTGGGCCTTCCCCGCCTCATCCCCGCCGTGGATCAGCGCGGTCGCCTCGAATGCCAGGACGCGCTTGGCGTCGTTGATGTTCGCGCCAGGCTCGAACAGCCGCGCGATCTCCGGCAGGGGCAGGAACGTGAGCAGGTTCAGGCAGTCGCGCACCTTGTCGTCGGGCTGGTTGCGCCAGTACTGGTAGAAGTCGTACGGGCTCATACGGTTCGGGTCGAGCCACACGGCGCCCTTGGCCGTCTTGCCCATCTTCTCGCCGTCGGAGTTGAGCAGCAGCTTGATAGTCAGCGCGAACGCGTCCTGCCGCTCCTTGCGGCGGATCAGGTCAGCCCCGGCCAGGATGTTGCTCCACTGGTCGTCGCCGCCCACCTGCAGTCGGCAGCCGTAGCGCCTGAACAGCTCCAGGTAGTCGTAGGCCTGCATGAGCATGTAGTTGAACTCAAGGAACGTCAGGCCCTTCTCCATGCGCTGCTTGTAGCATTCGGCGGTCAGCATGCGGTTGACTGAGAAGTGGGCGCCGACCTCGCGCAGGAACCCGACATAGTTCAGCTTTAGCAGCCAGTCGGCGTTGTTGACCATGACGGCGTTGCCCTCGGAGAAGTCGATGAAGCGGCCCATCTGCGCGCGCACGCCCTCGACGTTGCGCTCGATCTCCTCAATGGAGAGCGTCGGGCGCAGCTCGGTCTTGCCTGTCGGGTCGGCCACCATCGCCGTGCCGCCGCCCATCAGCACGATCGGCTTGTGTCCCGCCTGCTGCAGATGTTTGATCACCAGCACGGGTATATAATGGCCGAAGTGCATGCTGTCCGCCGTCGGGTCGAAGCCCACGTAGAACGCCGTTGGCTCGCGCTCCAGCTGTTTGTATAGGTCCTCCTCATAGACGACCTGCGCGATGTATCCCCGTTCCTTCAAGGTGTCCAGGATATGCATAACGGTTACTCCTTTATATGTAGTGATGTTCCAGGCGAGTCGGCGTGTCCGGCGTACGTCCGGCTATCGTATCTATGAGCCAAGAGCATCACCTCCTATCAAGGCTATTGTTATATAACTTCCGCCAGAGCCGCCAGGCCGCGGTCGATCGCGTCCGGGGCGCTGTTGGAGAAGTTGAGCCGCAGCGTCTCGTTATGCCCGCCGTCGCAGTAGAAGTGCGCGCCCGGCACGAAGGCTACCTTCCGGCTCACCGCGCGTTCAAGCAGGGCGCGGGCGTCGCCGCCCTCCGGCAGCGAGCACCACACGAACAGGCCGCCTTCCGGCGCGGTGCGCTCCAAGCCGATCCTGTCTAGTCCCGCGAGCATCCGTTCCAGCCTCTCGCCGTACAACGCGCGGATGTCGGCCAGGTGCCCCGGCAGGTATCCATGCGCCAGGTACCGCGCGACGATCGCCTGTGACAGCTGGTCGGTGTGCAGGTCGGTCGACTGTTTGCCGATTACCAGCTTGCGCAGCAGCTCGGGCGGCGCGGTCACAACGCCGACGCGCAGTCCCGGCGATATCAGCTTGGAGAAGCTGGCCAGGTAGAGAACGCGCCCGGACCTATCGAACGAGTGGATGGGCGGCAGCTCCGCGCCGGAATAGCGCAGGTCGCGGTAAGGATCGTCTTCCAGTATGTATATGTCGTAGCGTTCGGCCAGTTCCGCGATGGCCTTGCGCCGCTCGACGGGCATCGTGACGCCCGTCGGGTTTTGGAATGTCGGTATGAGGTATACCAGCTTCGGGTGGGTTTGCCGGATGGCTTCCTCCAACGCGCCGGGGATCGCGCCCTGCCCGTCCGTCTCTATCGGCGAGAGCCTGGCCTGGTACAGCCGCATAGTCTGGAACGCGCCCAGGAACGAAGGGTTTTCAACAAGGATCGTGTCGCCCGGATCGATGAGCGCCTTGCACAGCAGATCGATCGTCTGGGTCGTGCCGGAGACGGGCAGCAGCGCGTCGGGCGGGGCGTTCACGCCACGCTCCGCGAGGAAGCGCGAGGCCTCCTCCTTCAGCTGCGGCCAGCCCTCCGAGCCGCCATACTGCAGTACGCGCTTGCCGTCGGCTGACAGCGCCTCGCGCGCTAGATCGGCAATCCGCGCGTCCTCCAGCGCCTCCGCCGCCGGGTTGCCTCCGGCGAAGGATATCACGCCGGGCTGCGCGATGATCTTGAATATCTCGCGGATGGCGCTGCCGGTTATTCCATTATAACGAGCCGCGAACGCTGGCATCGGCTGTCCCTCCTATGCCGCGTCGTATATGGCGGCGCTGTCTTTGAGAACGTTCCGCTTCCAGCGGCCTGTCATAAGGAATATGCCCACGACTACCAGCGTGCCCGCGCTGGCCACGGGCGCGCCCAGCCCCACGCCGTCCATGCCCATGCCCATCCGCACGGCGAAGAGATAACACGCCGGGACGCGCAGCAGCACCGACGAGAGCAGGTTGTTCACCATGGCGAATATGGTATGGCCGCCGCCCACGAACAGGCTGATCACATTGAAGATGATCGGTATCAGCAGGAAGTCGTATGAGAACATCCTCATATACGACACGCCGGCCGCGATAACGTCCGCCTCGCGGCTGAATAGTATCACGGCCCACTCCGGCCTCATGCGCGCCATGAAGAAGAAAAGGTACGTGACGGCCATCGAGAACAGCGTGCCCAGCGCCGTGGCGTGGACCGCGCGGTCCAGCCTGTCCGCGCCTATGTTCTGCGCGGCCATCGTCGATACGGACGCCGCGATCGCCTGGGTCGGCATGAACGCGAAGCTGCTGAACTTGCCCACCGCGCCTACAGCCGCCGAGCCTACCATGCCGCCGACGATGTTCACTATCGCGGTCACGAACAGGAAGGATACGCTGGTGACCGTGTTGGCTACGCATGTGGGCAGGCCGATCTTGAATATCAGGCGCAGCTGCCGCCTGTCCACGCGGAACGACTTTAGCTTGAAGTCGAACTGGAAGTTATGCCGCTTCATGAATATGACGCATAACACAACGCTCATCGCCTGGGACACTACCGTAGCCAGCGCCGCGCCGAACGCGCCCCACTTGAACCCGGCCACGAACAGCAGGTCCAGGACTATGTTGGTGACGCACGCGGCCGCGACGAACCACAGCGGATGCTTGGAGTCGCCCATGCCGCGCAGGATGGCGGACAGCGCGTTATATCCGAAGATGAAGATGATGCCGGTCACGGTGACGGTCAGGTAACTACGCGCCTCGGAATATGACTCCGCCGGGGTGCGGATCAGGCGCAGCAGCGGGTCGATGGCGAACAGCACGCCGACCGTTATGGCCATGCCCAGCCCCAGCAGCACCGTTATGATCGTGCTGGTGACGTCCGCCAGCGCCTTGCGGTTGTTGGCGCCGATGTACTGGCCGATCAGCACTGTCGCGCCAACGCACAGCCCGATGACCACGACCGTCAGTATGAAGGTTACCTGGCCGCCGATGTTGACGCCGCTCATGGCCGCCGCGCCGCTGAAGTTGCCTACGATCAGCATGTCCGCCACGTTGTAGAGCGACTGGATAATATTGGAGGCAAGGAACGGCAGCGCGAACATAATCAGCTTGCGAAGCACGCCGCCTTGGGTCAGGTTGTTCTCAAGCCCGGCCTGCGCGAATTGGTTGACCGGCTCGGCGGGACGCGCCTCCGGCCCGGATGGGCCTGGCGCGGACGGTTCGGGCATGGCCGCCATGTTGGTTGTTTCTTCGATCAATGTGTGGAAGCTCCCATCTTCAAGATTCTTCCGTCTCCCTGGGATTGGTCATGGGCAGTATCGACACCGTGGCGGTGACGACGCGCCGGTCCTCAATCTTGTCGACGTGGATCAGCAGGCCGTTGGTCTGTATCTCCGGCTCACTGCCGTCCTGGGGGATGACGGTCAGCTGGCTGAAAGCCAGCCCGCCTAATGTAGAATACTCCTCATCCTCTGGTAAGTCAACGTCCAGCGCCCTGGCAAGGGTATCCAGCGCGACGCTGCCCTCCACCCGCCAGCGGTTTTCGTCCAGCTGGACGATGTCCTGCGTCTCCTTTGGGTCGAACTCGTCG
The DNA here is from genome assembly GCA_031270865.1 of Oscillospiraceae bacterium. Lineage (GTDB taxonomy): Bacteria > Bacillota > Clostridia > Christensenellales > Aristaeellaceae > BNUH01. Next base: position 2,830 of record JAISWI010000020.1, on the reverse strand, counting down.
TATATGTTGCCGACGATCTCCTCCAGCAGGTCCTCCATGGTGACCAGGCCGCTGGTGCCGCCGTATTCGTCCACGACTATGGCCAGGTGCGTTTTCTTCTTCTGCATGTCGCGGAAGAGCGCGTCCGTCTTGACCGTCTCGGGCACGAACACGGCCTCGCGCAGCAGCTCGCGCAGCTGCAGCGGCGTGTCCTGCCGCTCGTTTAGCAGGTATGTGCGGGTGGACAGCACGCCTATAATGTCGTCCAGGTCCTCGTCGTAGACCGGGAAGCGCGACAGCCCGGACTCCTGGATGGTCCTGACGACGGTCTGGGGCGTGTCGCCGATCCAGATGGCGGTCATGTCGGTGCGGTGGGTCATGACCTCGGAGGCGATCGTGTTGTTGAACTCGAAGACGTTCTCGATCATCTCGCGCTCGCTGGTCTCGATGGCGCCCTTCTCCTCGCCCGCGTCGACCATCAGGCGTATCTCCTCCTCGGTGACCTGTTCGGGCGAGGGGTTCGGGTTGACGCCCATCGCCTTGAGGACCAGGTTGGTGGAGCCTGACAGCAGCTTGATGATCGGCGTGAAGATGAACGCGAAGCCGCTTAGTATGTCCACGGTGAAGCGGGCTATCTTCTCGCTGAACTGCATGGCCATGCGCTTGGGCACAAGCTCGCCCAGGACCAGGGAGAAGTAGGACAGGATCATTGTGATCAGCATGACGCCCACTGTATGGCATGTGCCGTAGCTCAGGCCCAGGAAGCGGACGGCGGACAGCCACCGGGCTATCCGGTCGGCGAAGTGGTTCGCCGCGAACGCGCTGCCCAGGAAGCCGGCGAACGTGATGCATATCTGGATCGTGGAGAGGAAGCGCGTGGGCTTGTCGACCATGCGCAGCAGCCGGGCGGCGATCTTATCGCCCTGCTCGGCCTGACGGCGGAGCCTGTTCTCGTTGAGTTGGATAAGCGCGATCTCGGACGCGGAGAATACCGCGTTGACCAGTATCAGCGCAAACTGGAGCAGCAGCGCGGGCCATAGCAATGGTTCCGGGTCGGGTGACAATCAGTGTTCCCCCTTATTTTGTCAGCGGCGCCTGTTGTATCCGCACAGGTCCATGTCGGGCGGGCGGCTTCATCGCGCGCGTCCCTATTCCATTATACCAGACCGCGCGGAAAAATTCATCTGTTTTTTGTCGCGAGGAACGTGAAAAACCCGCGCGGGGATCGCGCGGGAGGCTTAAGGCTGTTTAGCGGGCATTACGCGCCGCGGCGAGGATCCGTAATTGTTATATAGTCCTAAGACTTAACAAAATATAATGAGTATTACCCAAGTAACACCCAGAAGTACAGATCCTCGCGGCGGAGCGCCCATGCCCGCCGGTTTCAACTGAAGCGGACGCCCCAATGCAGGAACACTAAGGGGTTTTCGTAATCCCCATTGCTGCCCTTCTTGAAAAAAGGGGCGATGTGCAGGGTGTTGGAGGGCGGGCCGAACGTCACGGTTTTACCGTCGGCGGATGGGCGCGCGATGACGAAATCCAGTACGATCGAACGCGATTTGCCGTCTGCGTTCAGGAACGGGGAGAATATTGGTTTGTCGGGATCTATCCCGGTATCATCACGGGGATAATGGGTATACGAACATCTCAGCAGGTCGAGGGAGAACAGGTCGACTAACTGGCCGTCCTGCGGCGCTATCCATTCGGTCGGCACGGCGTTCTCGGGGTCGTGAAGGCAGGGCTTTTCATCAGTTATGTTGGTGTCTGTGACATACTGCATGAAGCCTTCGCCGCCCCAAAAGTTGGTGACGCCCGGCAGGTGCGGCGGCAGGTTCCCGCCATGGTCGGACGGCAGGTTGACGGGATGCGCCATGCGTTTGATATAGAATTTGTCGGAAATGGCGTTCTCGTCAGCGCGGACCTTCTTCATTCGACGCAGGTAGACGCGGTCGCCCGGCTGTGGTTTGCCCCAGACGCGCGCGCGCAGGTATGGCGATTTCAGCGGGGAGGCTGGCGGTTTCAGGGCCATGTCGTTAGGGTTTGGTAAATTGTATTCGGGTCGCGCGACTTGGATTGAGACCAGCGGTATGTTCTCTTCACCGGAGTCTCCGCCCCCGCCCCCGCATGTGGGTTCCAGGCACCGCATCGCGCTCTTGAACTTGTCGGTGAGGCTTGATTCCAGCTTGCCCACTGTGTCCAACGCCACCTGGACGGAGTCGTTCATCCTAAGTAGCGTCTCCGCGTCGGAGAAGCTGCAGCCCAGTATCGCTCGCATCTTCTCGGCTTCCATGTCGATGACGCTGGCCAGCGCGTTCTCCTGCAGCGCGATGGACGCGACGATGTTCTGGAGCAGTGTCTCGATCGGGATCGGCTCAAGTCTTGCGCGTGTTCTATCGATGGGCATCCCGGGTACTCCTTCCCCGCTGGGGCGGGTTTTTAGGCGCGTATGCTGTAATTATATGCGTCAAGGCGGGTTAGGTGCGAGGGGGCTGGGCGGCGGATTTTGCCCGCGCGGGGCGTTCTCGAAAAAAATCGAAAAAGAAAATGAAAAAAGGTGTTGACAGGAGGAGAGAAGTGTGATAATATCATGAAGCTGTCTCGAACGGCGCAGGAGCTTGAAAACGATATAGGGTGTAAGACAGTGTAATTCCGAGAGTGAATGACGCTGGCGGGATATCGGAGGGTGCCGAAGCAGCCGAGAGGTAAGCGGAGGGACAGGCCGGTATCGAGCTGGCGAAGAGGATTAAACGGAAGAGTTTGATCCTGGCTCAGGACGAACGCTGGCGGCGTGCCTAACACATGCAAGTCGAACGGGTGTCGCAAGGCATCAGTGGCGGACGGGTGAGTAACG
>JAISWI010000038.1 GCA_031270865.1 Oscillospiraceae bacterium | reverse complement strand
ATATTGTATTTTGTGATACCGATCCCCAGTGAGTTGGATAAGTGACGCTCCGGGTCGTTGTCTATCAGCAGCACCCGCAGCCCGCGTTCGGCGAGCGCTGCGCCCAGATTCAGAGTCGTGGGGGTTTTTGCCGTGCCCCCCATGGCGGAGGCGATTGTGTTGATGTTGCAGATGTCCATGTGATCGTTCACGTTCATTGACAATTCTCCTTAATATCGTATACAATAGAGAGGCGGAGTGGTTGTATGCACAGAGTGGTCTGATTTAGAGTCTTGCGACGCGACACATGCTTTGTGTCAAACGGCTTGTATATATGAAATGGCCATAACAAAACACGTCTGCAATCAGTGGTGCTTTGCAGACGGTTCGCTATCCCAATTCCCGGCTTTTGTGTCTCGCATAGCGCACTCCCTAACTATATATATCACGTCAATGGCGGGATGCGCTGCTTTATTTGAATTATTTGCTTAATAATGATAGTCGAGCATATGCCGACCGAGTAGTGTTTGCCCGCTGTTTGCCAAATCTCCCAAATTTTCCGCAAAGTGGTGATGTCGCTCAAACCGGCGCCGGGCAAGGTTTTGGCGGCGCTGAAGTGCTCCAATCCCTTGCTCCTGCGGCATTTTTACGGTCTCCATTGACTTCTATAGTGTCTTATCTTATCTTGACTTCCGCAATGGGGACAATAGATGGAAATGAATTCCATCTACTGACTTAGTACAATAATTTTTGCTCCGTCGCACGGGGCGCACTTCGTTCTCACGCGCTACGCTTCGTCCTCACGGACTGCGCTAAGCTCGGAGCGTCGTAAACTCCGCTCCTTGCCCGCTCCGTCGTTCGTCCTCTCCGAAACGAACCCACTCCGTTGGGCTTCGTTTCGGAGAGGACGAAGTTCTCGGGCCACAGGCGAAAAGGACGAGAGAGCGAAAATGGGTACATACGAAATTATTCGTAATGTCCACACCGTGGACATTATATCGCGCTTTAGCTTTACCCGTCAAGGGCTTAGCCACTTTTGCAACTCAGCGAAGATAACGGGCAGTATCTGCGGATATGTCATTTTGTCGGGTATGGTCGGGAAGCGCTTTGTCTCGCGCATCTCAAATTCCGCGGGCAACTCGCCGCGAGTCTCCACATCGGCGTAAAATACCTGACCGTAGGAAAATTCGTTTGGCCTATGAACGGCGTAGTCAAAACCAGTAATCCTCTACGTCAAAGTGCGTAAAGCCAAGCACATAGGCGAGCTCGCGTCCGAGTGTGGATTTTCCGCTGCCATTTGCGCCAATAAGGATTATGCCGTGCGGCTTCACCGTGCCCCCTCCGGCTTAACAGACCGTGTCGCCCAATAGCTTGGGTAGTCGCCGGGGACTGCGCCCGTGTCGAAATCTTCAAACACGTCTGTCAGCGTGAAGCCCGCCTTTAATTGCCCGCCGATTTGCTCGTCTATGCTGTGGCCGAACTGAATGCCGTCATCGTCCGCTATCAGCTTTTGCATTTGCGCCGGGTTTTTCAGCGGGTTGAACGGGTAAGTATTTTGTATGGTAAGTGGACGGTCGTATGAATCAAACAGAAAGTTGAAGCCGTTATCGCAACCCGCAAGCAAAAATCCGCCGGGCTTGAGTACGCGGAAACACTCGTTCCAGACGTGATATACGTCCTCGATATAGCAGTTGCTCACCGGATGAAAAATAATGTCGAACGCACAATTCTCAAACGGGAGTCGCTTCGTTATGTCGGCTTTAACGATGTTGATGTCGTAACATTCGCGCTCCGCGACAAGGCGATCGTTCTCCAACATCGCGTCGGAGAAATCAAGTACCGTACAATCCGCGCCAAGCGCCGTGAAAATCGGCATCTGTTGACCGCCGCCGCAAGCCAAACCGAGCAGCTTCGCGTCTTTGAGCGCAGGCAACCACTCGTGCGGAACGGGCTTAGTCGGCGTTAGCAGCACATCCCACTTACCGCGCCGCGCGGCCTCGTAGGTTTCATGCGTGATGGGCTTACCCCACTCCCAGCCGCCCTCTGTCCAACGGTTGACGACCTTGCTGTTGAGCTCGGTGTAGTTGTCGGCGGTTATGTCAGTCGGCTTCTCTGCGGGGTACTTGCGGCCGAGATAATCCTCCGCGAGAATTGCGTAATAGGCCGCGTCGCAAACGCCCTGATTATTCTTGTCAGCCTTTCTCATAGTGCCCTCGAATTGCAACCCGGCTTTTTGCATCACCTTCCCGCTGTTCGGATTGCGGGGATCGTGCCGGGATTCAACACGATTCGCGCCGACATCCTCAAAGAAAAATTTGACGAGCGCCGTTAACGCCTCCGAGGTATAGCCTTGCCGCCACCATTGCCGGCCAATACAGTAACCGATGTGTACCAGTCCGACGTCCTCCTGCTGATGTACAACGGATATGCCGCCAATTGGTTCGTCAATAGCTTTGAGAACAACCGCCCAACTGTAATATTCGGGCTTCTGATACAACTCCACCCACGAGTCTATAACCGCTTTAGAATCGGAAACGCCCGAGTGTGTCTGCCACATCAGGAATTTCGTAACCTCCGGGTCACTCGCCCAGTTGCGGAACATCGCCTCGGCGTCGTCCGGCGTGAACCTCCGCAATATCAAACGCTCTGTTTCAAGCGTGACTGTGCCTTTGTGCGTCATTTCCAGTCCCCGTTTCCGACGCCTGTTGGGCGTTCAATATGTGTCGTACAATTTTGCCTCCGCATTATTGTGGATTGAATTTCGTTATTTGAATATTTGGTATAAATTTATAATGTTTATCATTTGCCGTCAATATGTCTTCTTGTCTCTCTAAAGAAGTGTACACTTTAGAGAATACACTTAAATTTTTGTTTTGTCAACATGTTTAGCGAGGTATTGCAAGAGAAAGGTCCGAATGGTACAATAAGCGTCGGAGTTAAACGGGTGGCACGCCACCGTCCGCAAGCCGGACGATAACCCGTCCGCGCAAGCGCAGCGACATGGCCAATATCCGAAAAATGGGGGGAGTTGCCAACATGGCGACGAATAACGAACGCGTATTCAAAATGAAGGTGTCGGACGTGTACCCGATGCTTGTGGCAAAGACCGAGCGCAAGGGGCGCTCCAAAACAGACGTTGATACCGTCACAAAATGGCTCACCGGCTATGACGACGCGGGCTTGCAAGCGCAGCTCGAAAACGAGGTCAGCTATGAGCGGTTTTTCGCCGACGCGCCGCAAATCAACCCGAACGCGCACAAGGTCACAGGCGTTATCTGCGGTCACCGCGTCGAGGAAATCCCCGACCCGCTAATGCAGAACATACGGCGGCTTGATAAGCTCGTGGACGAGGTGGCGAAGGGCAAGGCAATGGAAAAGATTTTGAGGACGTGAAGCCGCGGAATACATGATTCGAGTGTCGAAAGTGAGTCTGGCGATGACCGTGTCGATTTTTTTACACCCCACGCGACAGGTCGCGCGGGGACCCCATCGTCAGACTAAACAAAAAACGCCTCGGGGCCCCCGCCGGGCTTGCCCGGTGGGGTGGGAGTGAATACTTTGTGTATTCGCGAGGCTTTTTGTGACGTATGACGGAATAAATCGCCGGTCAGCGGTGGGCGAGACTTTTGACACTCGAATCATACATAATGTATTCCGTCAAACCCGGCAAACGTGATTATAGCGTTGGAGGGAAACCGATGACCACAACCATTACCGAGACGCCGAACGGCAAGGTCGCCGTGATCCACAGCGACGCGCCGATCATAACGGACGCGCAATCCGCGCTTGACCTCGCCTCGACGCTGTTCTATGAACACGAATGTCAGAGCGTCGCCATAAATAAGGCTGCTATAACCGAGGACTTTTTCAAGCTGTCAACGGGCGTTGCGGGCGAAATCGTGCAGAAATTCGTGAACTACCGCTTTCGGCTCGCGATAATCGGCGACTTTTCCGGCTACACGAGCAAGCCGCTTCACGATTATATGTACGAGTGCAACAAGGGTAAGCATCTGTACTTTGTGGGCAGCGAACAGGCGGCGATTGAAAAGCTGGGAGGCGCGTGACGGCATCGAATCATTTCGTTTGTCACGACTGTGTCGTAACAAACGAGTTACGAGGGATGGATCTCGCCGTACGCGGCTCGCAGAGTGTCAGTAGATGGAAATGAATTCCATCTACTGACGGAGATATAACAATTTTTGCTTCGTCGCACGGAACGCACTCCTTCGCAAAAATTCTTTTCGCCACAGCGAAAAGGACGTAAGTGCGATAACGAGTGCATACGGAATTATTCGCATCGCCGCGGAACAAGAGGTGTTTTCAGCGCCGCCGCCATTAATTTTCACGCGCTGTCAACGGCTTTATCATTGTGCTCTGTGCGGAATATCCCCGCGAAGCTCGCGAGCTGAATACACTTTGTCGTGCACACCTCCGCGCAGCGGCCGCAGCCGCCGCACTTACTATAGTCGATGCGGGCGAGGTTATTGACTACAGTTATTGCGCCGTCCGGGCACTCGCGCTCGCACTTGTGGCAGCCTATACAGCCGTTGGAGCATTTTTTCCTCACGGCGGCGCCCTTCTCGAGATTGGAGCAGGTGACCAGCGTAGTTATGCTGTCGGCGTTAGTGTATATGACGCCGTTCGGGCAGGCGCGCGCGCACAGCCCGCAGCCGGTACACAGCCGCGTGTTTATGCGCGCCAGTCCGTCCTCTATACATATCGCCCCGTTGGGGCAGACGGCGGCGCAGTCGCCGAAGCCGAGGCATCCGTACGAGCAGGAGCCGCGGCCGCCGTAGAGCTGTTTGACGGCCGAGCATGACGCGACGCCTTGATATTCCATCTTGACGCCCGTATTTCCCGAGTGTCCGCAGCAGTGGACGACGGCAATTTGCTCTATGACGTCCACAAACCCGACGCCCAATATCTCTCCGAGCTGTCTCGACACGGGGTCGCCGCCCGGAATACATAGGTTGGTAGCGGTCCCTGCGCCCGAGGCCAGCGCCGCGGCGTACCCGTCGCAGCCGGCGAAGCCGCACGCGCCGCAGTTCGCGCCCGGCAGGCACTCCCGCAGTCTGACTGCCGTATCGTCAGTCTCTACCGCCATCACCTTCGACGCCACGGCCAGCATTATCGAGCACAGCACGCCGATAACGGTGACGGAAAACACGGCCAATAATATACCGCTCAAAAATATCTCTCCTCCCCGAGCCCCGTATGAAACGCGCGCTCTGCGCGTCTCACACGGGGATTTTTATCCGAACAGATTTTCTATGACGCCGTTAAACCCGAAAAACGAGAGCGAGAGTATCGCCGCCGATATGAGCGTTATCGGCAGCCCGCGAAATGCCTCCGGCGGCTCGCTGTCCTCCGTGCGTCCGCGCACGCCGGAGAAAATCACCATCGCCAGAAAGAATCCGAGTCCCGAGCCGAACGCGTTGACGAGCGACTCGGCAAAGCCGTATTCCTTATTGATATTCGCTATCGTGACGCCCAGCACGGCGCAGTTCGTCGTAATAAGGGGCAGATAGACGCCGAGCGCGGAGTACAGCGCGGGAATGTACTTCTTCAGGGCGATCTCCACGAGCTGCACCAGCGCGGCTATGACAAGGATGAACACTATAGTCTGCAAGTAGCCCAGCCCGTTCGGGACGAGCAGATACATCTGGAGCGGCCACGTGACCGCCGTGGCCATGAGCATCACGAATATGACGGCTATGCTCATTCCCGTCGCGCTGCCGAGTTCCTTCGACACGCCTAAAAACGGGCATATCCCCAAAAACTGCCGCAGCACGTAGTTGTTCACCAGCACCGCGCTGAGCAGAATTATTATGAGCGCCCTGAAATCCATTTTTATGACCATTCCTTTCGCTTCACCTCAGGCACAAAACGATCATGAAAAGGCATGGTCATAATGCGCCTGTTTTGCGGTTGCCCTTTTGTCTGAAATCCCAAGCTGTTACGAGCGCGCTTCCTGCTTCCCGCACGCGGTGGCGGACGGGCAGCCGGCGCAGCCGGCGTTCTCCGTATCGACGGCGGCGCCGCCCTTTTTCTTTATCTGGTTGACAAGGGCGATCATGCAGCCGAAAACGATAAAGCCGCCCGGCGCCATTGTGAGCACGGAGACGCCGTTGCCCGACAGCCCCGGTATCTCCATTCCCATCCACGTCCCGTTTCCGAGCGCCTCGCGGATCGTCGCCATGACGAACAGCGTCAGCGTGAAGCCCAGCCCCATGCCGACGGCGTCGAGCGCGGACGCCGCCACGCCGTTTTTACTCGCGAACATCTCCGCCCTGCCCAGAATTATGCAGTTGACGACGATGAGCGGAAGATATATCCCCAGCGCCTGAAAAAGCGTGTATGAGTAGGCCTCTACTATCATCTGCACGACGGTGACAAAGCCCGCGATCAGTACGATGAAGCACGGTATGCGCACCTTGTCGGGTATCACGTTGCGCAGCAGCGATATTGCGACGTTCGACCCGAGCAGCACCGCGGTAGCGGCCAGCCCCATGCCTATGGCGCTGCTGGCCTGCGTAGATATTGCGAGCGTCGGGCACGTCCCGAGCACAAGCACAAGCACGGGATTTTCCTTGATAAGCCCCTTTGTAAGCTCCGATAATTTTCCCATTTTTATGTCCGCCCCTCTTTTAGTATCTCATACGCCGCAAACGCGTCGTCTATCGCGGCGAAAAACGCCTTTGAAGATATCGTCGCGCCGGATATGGCGTCCGCGCCGCCCGCCTCGACACTGCCCGCAAACTGTCCCAAGAATTCGGGCGTCGTTATCTTCGCGCCCAGCCCCTCTGTCTCGGAGTGGGACAGCGTCTTCACAGCCGTTATCCTGCCCTCGCCGTCGATACCCGCTATTATGCTGATGTCGCCGCCGTACCCGCTTGTGAGCAGCATAAACACATACCCCGCCCCGTTGACCGCGGCGTACGCCTCCGTCACGCCCTCCGGCAGCGCGTCCGACTGCACGGACTCAAATTCGTCCGCCTCCGGCAGCACCTCCTTCTGCGCCGCCTCCGCCCGCGTCCGCGCCGCCGCGGCAATGACGGGCGCGGTCACGCTGTTCGTCACAGCGAGCGCGGCGGAGATCACGAGACATATCAGCGTAAGCGCCGCCACAGGCGCCAGCAGCTCCTTGCTCATGCGCGCGCACCCCCAAAAGCCTTCTTGACAGTCAGTCTGTTTATATACGGCGTCAGTATATTCATGAGTAAAATTGAGTACGAGACTCCCTCGGGATAACTCCCGTACACGCGTATCACGACGGTGATCAGCCCCGCGCCCAACCCGAAAATGAGCCGTCCCGCCGCGGTCTGAGGCGTCGTCACGTAGTCCGTAGCCATAAAAATGGCGCCCAGGAAAAGCCCGCCCGAGAACATCTGATACACGGGCTCGCGCCCGAGCAGTGCGGTGAAAGCGAGCACGGTGAGGATGAACGCGGCCGGCGTGTGCCATGTTATGACCCTGCGCGCGACGAGATACGCCCCGCCGAGCGCGAGCGCGAGGACGCTCGTCTCCCCCAGACAGCCGCCCCTCACTCCGAGCAGCATGTCGGTTATCTCCGGGAGCGCGCCGGTGTTCCCCTGCGCTATCATCGTCAGCGGCGTCGCCCCCGTGACGGCGTCGTACGTCTCGCCGAACAGCCCGCCGCCGCCCGTCCACTTCGTCATTGTCACGGAAAACGCCAGAAACATCACGATACGCGCCGTTATGGCGGGGTTGGCAAAATTCTTGCCCAGACCGCCGAAAAGCTGCTTTACGAGAATGATCGCCGCGACGCATCCGACAAACGCCTGCCACAGCGGTATGCTCACGGGCAGATTGAACGCGAGCAGGACGCCGGTGACGCACGCCGACAGGTCGCCCGCCGTTATCCCTCGTCCGAGCGCCCTCTCATACGCCGCCTCCAGCAGGACGCACGCCGCCGCGCAAAAGGCGATGACGAGCGCGGCTCTGGCGCCGAAAATGACGACGGACGCCACGGCCGCCGGGACGAGAGCAATGAGCACATCCAGCATTATTCTTCTCGTCGTCGCCCCGTCGCGAATGTGCGGGGAGACCGATACCGTCAAGCCGTTCACACCGCCGCCTCCTTTTTTTCCGCCGCGGCCTTCTGTGCGGCTTGGTACTCCCTCAGCATTATCTTCGAGAGCTTGACGTACTGCACGAGCATCCGCTTCGCGGGACACGAGTACGCGCAGCAGCCGCACTCCATACACAGGTTTACCTTGTATTTCTCAAGTAACTCCGGTTTTTTCAGGCGGTACGTGCGCTCGAATTCGAGCGGCGCGAGTCCCATCGGACAGTGGCTGACGCAGCGCCCGCAGCGTATACACGGCGTCTCCGCCGGCAGCAGCGCGTCCTTCTCCGAAAACGCGAGGGCCGCGTTCGTGGCCTTCAGCACGGGCATATCCGTATCGGGTACGGCTATGCCCATCATTGGGCCGCCCATCAGCACCTTTTTAACGTCGTCCTTCAGGCCGCCGCAGAAGTCAAACAGCGCCGCCAGCGGCGCGCCTATCGGCGCGACGACGTTTCCGGGATTTATGACGGCCGAGCCGTCCACCGTCACGCACTTTGACACGAGCGGCATCCCCGTCCTGATATACTTAACGATCGCCGTGAGCGTCGTGCAGTTGAGCACTATCACGCCGATGTCGAGAGGCAGCTTCCCCTCCGGCACGCGCCGCCCCGTTATCTGATATATGAGGACCTTCTCTCCGCCCTGCGGATACAGCGCCGGCAGCGTCCTGACCTCTATCCCGTCGCGGCGGGAGGCGAACTCCGTCAGCTTTTTTATCGGCCCGGGCTTGTTGCTCTCCACGCCGAAAACTATACTTTTTACGCCCAGATACTTTTGGAGCAGCAGCGCGCCCTCCTCAAGCATCTCCGTCTCGTCGAGCATCGTGCGCGTATCGGAGGTTATATACGGCTCGCACTCCGCGCCGTTTATGAGGATGTAATCGACGGCCGAGACGTCCTTGACGGTGAGCTTCACCGCCGTCGGGAAGCCCGCGCCCCCGAGTCCCACCACGCCGCTGTCGCGCACGGCGTCAAGAAAGCTCTTCATGTCGCTCAACTCGGGTGCGCGCAAGCCGTCGTACGGCGTCTGCTCGCCGTCGGACTCTATGACCACGGACGCCGCCCCGAGGCCGGTCACGGCGTCGTACTCGTCGACGCGCTTCACCTTGCCCGATACGCTGGCGTGTACCGGCGACGATACAAAGCCGGCCGCCTCGCCGATAAGCTGCCCCACCTGCACCGTGTCGCCGGCCTTGACTATGGGCTTTGCCGGCGCGCCGATGTGCATCGACATCGGCAGCCGTATCTCCGGGGGAATCGGAATGGGGCGCGGCGCGGAGTCCGCCGTCCCCTTGCGGTGCGGCGCGCGGACGCCGCCGAGTTTTCTCATCTGCTTGACCACCTACTTAAAGTAATTAAATTTGATAGTAACAGAATAAAAATCGCAAGTCAATACACATTCTATACAAAATAATGGTGTATTCGACCGTATTCGTTTGTACTCATATTCGCTTTTTGATGTCATGGCCGCCCACACGGTCTCGGTGGGGTGCTTTTACGCCGCTGCGCGGCGGCTCGCTCCCGCTCGCGGGCAAAAAACAGCTATTCATCCAGCTTCAATACCGCCATGAAAGCCTCCTGCGGCACTGACACGCTACCCAGCTTCCTCATCCGTTTTTTGCCCTCTTTTTGCTTCTCCAGCAGCTTTTTCTTGCGCGTAATGTCGCCGCCGTAGCACTTGGCCAGCACGTCCTTGCGCAGGGCCTTTATCGTCTCGCGGGCTATTATCTTGCCCCCGATCGCGGCCTGTACGGGTATCTCAAAGAGCTGCCTCGGTATGTGCTCCTTGAGCTTTTCGGTGATCCTCCGCCCCCTTGCGTACGCCTTGTCGCGGTGTACGATGAACGACAGCGCGTCTACGGTATCGCCCGCCAGCAGGATGTCGAGCTTTACCAGATCGGACTCGCGGTAATCCTCAAAGTCGTAATCAAGCGAGGCGTACCCCCTGCTGCGCGATTTCAGGGCGTCGAAAAAATCATATATTATCTCGCCGAGCGGCAGTCCGTAACGCAGCTCTACACGCGTCTCGTCGAGATACGCCATTTCCCTGTATTCCCCGCGCCTGTCCTGACACAGCTCCATGATGTTTCCGACAAATTCGGACGGGCAGATTATGGACGCGCTTACGAACGGCTCCTCGGCAAGCGCGATGGAGCCCGGTTCCGGATACCGCAGCGGATTATCGACCATCACCGTCTCGCCGTCCGTTTTTGTCACGCGGTAAATGACGCTCGGCGCCGTCGTTATGAGCTCGAGATTGTACTCGCGCTCCAGGCGCTCCTGAATGATCTCCATATGCAATAGTCCCAGAAAACCGCAGCGGAAGCCGAAGCCCAGCGCCGCGGACGACTCCGGCTCATACGTCAGCGACGCGTCGTTCAGTCCCAGCTTTTCAAGCGCGTCGCGCAGGTCGGGGTACTTCGCGCCGTCCGTCGTGTAGACGCCGGAAAACACCATAGGCCGCACCTTTTTGTAGCCCGGCAGGGGCTCCGGCGCCGGCGCCCCGTCGAGCGTCACCGTGTCGCCCACACGGGTATCCGCGACGTTTTTTATGCCCGCCGTTATATAGCCGACGTCGCCCGCGCTCAGCTCCGCGCACGGCTCCAGTCCGACCGGCCGCATATGCCCAAGCTCCACGACGCGGTACACCGCCCCCGTCGCCATCATCCTGATGTCGGCGTCGCGCCGTATCACGCCGTCAACGACGCGCACGTATACGACGACGCCCCTGTACGCGTCGTACTGGCTGTCAAATATCAGGGCCCTCGCCGGTTTTTTCGGATCCCCGCCCGGAGGGGGTATCAGCTTAATGACGTTTTCCGGAACGGCGCCGACGCCCGTCCCGTTTTTCGCGGATATCTCGGGCGCGTCGCGGGCGGACAGACCTATGATGTCCTCCACCTCGGTCTTTACCCTCTCGGGGTCGGCGGCGGGCAGATCGATCTTGTTGATTATCGGCAGTATCTCCAGCCCGTGGTCGAGCGCGAGGTAGGTGTTGGCGAGCGTCTGCGCCTCGACGCCCTGCGCCGCGTCCACGACGAGAAGCGCGCCCTCGCACGCCGCCAGCGAGCGCGATACCTCGTAATTGAAATCTACGTGTCCGGGAGTGTCGATGAGGTTGAGCGTATAGTCCGCGCCGTCCTCCGCTCTGTAGGTCAGCCCGACGGCGCGCGCCTTTATGGTTATGCCGCGCTCGCGCTCGAGCTCCATGTCGTCAAGCATCTGATTGCCCATCTCGCGGGCCTCGACGGCGCCGCATATCTCGAGAAGGCGGTCCGCCAGCGTGGACTTGCCGTGGTCGATGTGCGCTATAATGCAGAAGTTGCGTATTTTATCCTGTTCAATCATACCTGATATAATCCCCCACGGAAGCGCGGCGGCCTCCCGCCTCTCCCAATTCTCCGCCGCAATGCTCTCAAAGCGGTCTGCGAATACGGCGGAGCGCCGCCTCCGCCGTCTTGAGCTCGGCGTCGCGCATCGGGTCGTACCGCCCCTCCGGAGCTTCCAAAATGTCCGCCGCAATATCCGCCGCTGCCGCGAAATATCGCGCCACGCCGGCGCGCAGCGCGTCGTCGCCCTCTCTGTCGAGTATTTCCATTAACCGCTTCGCCAATTCCGCTATGCGCCTATGCTCCTCCGTATTGCGGGGGATAACGACGCTTCGCTTTTCATCCGTGCGCCCCAGAATATAGTCCGCCGACACGTTATAGTACCCGCAAACTCTTATCACAAAATCCAGCTTGGGCTCCCGTATGCCGTTTTCGTAGTGGGACAGCAGCGCCTGTGATACGCCGAGGTCGCCCGCGACCTTGCGCTGGCTGTATCTGCATTCGGAACGCAGCAGATAGAGAATATTCGAAAATCCGGAATTCATCTGTAAATCAACGCTCCCCGCTTCACCAGCGTCGCCGCCGCCAGTTGAGTTAAGTACACCTGCCCGCCGCCGCCGTCCGCCACGACAAACGAGCGGGGTACGTCGTCGGTCACGCTCACGACGCGGCCGGCTTCCTCGGCTTGCCTTAAAAAGTCGCGCGTGGCGTGTGAGCAGGTCGTATTGTCGAGATCGAATATCCCTACGATGTCGCCGGTGGGAACCACGACATTCTGCCCAAGATGAAGATACATCTGCGTGCGAGCACCCCCTACCCTCTGTTTTTTATCCGGTCACCGTACTATTTCGCCGCCCTCGACGCGAACTACCGTGCCCTCCGCGCTCGCCGCGGCGCCGTCATACTCGCAGCAGGTTATAAGTACCTGTCCGTTTTTTATCTTGTTGAGCACAAAGCCCGCCCTCTCCGCGTCGAGCTCGGATAGCACGTCGTCGAGCAGAAGGACGGGATACTCCCCCCGGTCGTCAAAGTGTATCTCCCTCTCCGCCAGCTTCAGGGAGAGCGCCGCCGTCCGCGCCTGCCCCTGCGAGGCGTAGGCGCGCGCCGCCGCGCCATTTATTCCGATCTCAAGATCGTCCTTATGCGCGCCGGTCAGGCACTGTCCGGAGTCGATCTCCGCCTGCCGGTGCGCTCTCTGGTGCTCCAGTATCGCCGTCAGAAGCTCCTCCGGCCCGCGGCGCGCGTCCGTTATCGTCGATACCGTTTTGTACGATATTTGCAGCTCCTCCACACCGCCCGAGAACTCCCTGTGCACCGCGGCGGCTTTTTCGGCGAGCGTCGCCGTAAACGCCGCGCGAAACCATATAAGCTGCGCGCTGCACTGCGCGAGTCTCACATTGAAGTCGTCCAGCGCGTCGAGAAGTCGCGGCTTCTCCCCGTGATTGCGCAGAATTGCCGTCTTGTGGTCATAGAGACGGTTGAATTCCCGCAGCGCCGCGGCGTACCGCGGGCGGAGCTGACACAGACACGTATCCATTAGTCTGCGGCGCCCTGCCGCGCCGTCGCGCACAATATCCAGATCCCCGGGGCAGAAAAGCACCGCAGACAGCTTGCCGGACAGCTCCGCGGCGGACCGGAGAGGCGCCCCGTTCGCTATCAGTCTTCTGCGCCGTCCGTATTCCAGAAACGCCTCAAGGCACTGCGCCCGCCCGCCCGATGTGATGTCGGCCCGTATAGACGCGCGCGTATCTCCGAAACGCACAAGCTCCCTGTCTGAGCGCGCGCGAAACGACCGGCCGGAGGCTATATAGAAAACCGCCTCTATGAGATTCGTCTTTCCCTGCGCGTTTCTTCCGGTTATCACGTTCACGCCGTCACAAAAGGACGCCGAGAGCTCGCCGTAGTTCCGAAAGCTTACGAGGGCGACGCGGTCAATTACCATCCGACGCGGGAGCTCCCGTAATTCTCCATAGCTTCCCCTCATAACCCACAAAGCTGCCCCGGTAGACCTTTTTCCCGCGCTGGATACATTTGCCGCCGTCCACGGACACTTTTCCGTCGGAAATAATGTGCTTAGCCTCGCCGCCCGTTTCCGCCTCGCCAATAAATTTAAGGAACGCGTCAAGCCGTATATATTCGCCCGTGACGGGCGCGTAACGCAGACCCTTTACCTTAGCTTTCATTCGCCCGCAGTCTCACAGGAAGTATCATATAGACAAACCGCCCGCTCTCGTCCGTCGGGAGTATGAGACATGGCGTAATCCCGGAAGACAGCCGGATACTAATCTCGTCCGCGGGCGCCGCCCGCAGCGCTTCAAGCAGAAATCTGTCGTTGAAGCCTATCTCCATCTCCTCCGCGTCGCCCTCTACGGGACATTCGTCATGCGCTCTCCCGAGCGTCGATACCGCCTGCATTTTCAATACGCCGTCGCCGAAAGTACAGCGGAGCGGGCTTTTTTGCTTGTCGTTAATGATGAGCGACACGCGCTCCACCGCCTCGATCAGCGTCCTGCGGTCCGCCGTGACCGTATATTTACCCTCCTTGGGAATCGCGTTCTTGTAATCGAGGAATTCCCCCTCAAGGCGGCGCGAAATCAGCGTCGTGTCCTCGATAGAAAACATGACGTGCTTCGAGCCCAGGCTTATGCGTATCTGTTCCTCCTGGCCCGATGAAATCTTTTCGACCTCGCTGAGCGCGGCGCCGGGCACTACAAAGCCAATGGTATCCTCAAGCCCGCTCTCCGCCGTCTCGTGCCGGAGAGCGAGTCTGTACCCGTCCACAGCCACTATTGTTATGGCGCCGCCGCTTATCTCAAATAACGCGCCCGTGTGTACGGGCCGCGACTCGTTATCGCTGACGGCAAAATTAGTCTGTGTAATCATATCCTTCAGCACGCCGCCCGGTATGGCAACGGAGACCTGCGTATCCAATATCGGGAGTTCGGGGAAGTTGTGCGAGGACGCCCCTAAAATATTGAATTCGCTCATCCCGGATTCTATTTTGGTGAGGTACCCGTCGCTCACCGTGACAGTTACAAAGCCGCTCGGAAGCTTTCTCACTATCTCGCAGAATAACTGAGATTTGAGAACTATGCTCCCCGGTTCCTCCACGTCCGCATCTATCGCGGTCGTTATCCCCGTTTTGAGATCATAGCCGGAAATCCTGACATTTCCGTCCCTCGCCGCGATTAGAAGTCCCTCGAGCTCGGGTACAGGGCTCTTTGAGGCCACCACGCGCGACGCCGTGAGAATTGCCGTCAGTAAGAGGAGTCTCTCACAAGAAAATTTCATAAAGCCTTTCCCTCCGAGTGTGTTTGTATATGTCTGTATATGTAAATATAGAAAGATATTTTTAGCAGTATTAGTAGTAGGTACGGCATGTAATGTGGAAAACAGCGGCGGGGTCTTGCGGGTGAACGCAAAAGGCGCGGTGTATTTTATGTGGACAAGCGCCATATATAAAGGCGGAAAATGTGTGGGAATATATTTTCCACCGAAAATCCAGCGTAAAGTAAACGTGGAAATGTCGAAAACTGTCTACGTCTTCGCGTTGATATTCGCCGTTATGTCCCGAATTGACTGCGACAGATTTTCCGAGGTCTTTATCATATCCTCGATAAAGGTTATGGAGGAGAGTATCGTGGTGTGATGGCGCTCGTATATGGCGCCGATGTCCGCCAGGGGAAGATTTGTCAGTTGACGGATTATGTAGATGGAGACGTGCCTTGCGAGCGCGATTGAGCGCGTGCGCCGTTTCCCCTTTATATCCGATACGGGCAGCGAGTAATATTTGGCCGTCTCGCTGATTATAAGATCCGTGTTGAGCGCGTTTGAGTCGTTATTCTTGAACATATCCTTTATTATTTCGGAGGCCGACGTGACCGTAATGTGATTGTCCATGAGGTCGTGATAAGCGATAATATTTTTGACGGCGCCCTCTATCTGGCGCACGTTTTGCGTCAGCCGTTCGGCTATATATGTAGTTACGTCGTCCGGAAGGATGGCGCCGAGACGCTGAGCCTTATTGCGGATTATGGCGACGCGCGTCTCGTAGTCGGGCGCGTTTATATCGGCGAGGATTCCGGAACCGAAGCGGTTTTGCAGACGGTCCTCCAGAGTCGCAATCTCCATCGGCGGCCGGTCGGAGGTGAGGACTATCTGCCGTCCCGCGGCGTGCAGCGTATTGAAGGTGTTAAAAAATTCCTCTTGTATGGCGACCTTGCCGGCAATGAATTGGACGTCGTCTATAAGAAATACGTCAGCCCCCCGGAACTTCTCCCGGAACTCCATGTTTTTCCCGATTTGGAGGGCGTGTATCAGTTCATTCGTGAAGTATTCGCCCGTCAGAGTGACTATATTATATTCGGGGTGGTCCTGGCTTATGGTGTGGCGTATGGCGTGGAGCAGATGGGTTTTGCCCAGACCGGAGTTGCCGTATATAAAAAGCGGGTTGTAATCCTTGCGCTGACCTCTCGCCACGGCAAGCGCTGCGGCGTGCGCGTACTTATTCGAGCTGCCCACTACAAAGCGTTCGAAGGTGAATTCATCTTCCTTTTCGTCGTCCGCGGCGATTCGCCTGCCGTTCCCTCCGCGGTCCTCGGGTGAGCCGTCGGTGATGACCACATTGAAATCGCACGCGAAAAGCTCACGCAGCGCGCTCTGTATGTTAGCCTTATAGCGGCTTTCAATTATTCCCCGTTTGAACGACGAGGGGGCGCGCAGAGTGAGCCGGTTGGCGCTGATATCTGCGACCTCGCAGTCGTCGAACCATGTGGATATGGCTGTCATGGTCAGCTCGTCGCCCAATATCGTCAGGACGCTGCGCCAGACGTCGGCGGCAGAATTCATTGTGTCAACGCCTTTCGTTCTGTAATTCTCAAAGGTTTTTGAATTAACAATCCGCTTGAAAAGTCTTATCCTTACGGCGAAGCCGCTCGGGACTTTTCTCGCTCAAAAGCGCATGTTTCTCGCCGCCTATGGCGGCAACCGAAACATATGCGCGATATTAATACGCACGACATATCGTGCGTATTAATATTATTCGCAGACGTATCCGACGCGGTCAGATACTGTTGAGCTTTGCGGTAAGGCTGCTTTTCTTGTGAGACGCGTTGTTTTTGTGTATAAGCCCGCGGGCGGCGGCGCGGTCAACCGTCTTTACGGCGGTCTTGTAGGCGCTGAGGGCCTCCTCGCGGTTTCCCGCGGCCGCGGCCGCGTCGAATTTTTTCAGATTTGTCTTAATGAGTGATTTTGCCGCCCTGTTCCTCGCGTTGCGCTCCTTTGAGATAAGGACTCTCTTTGACGCGGATTTGATATTTGGCATGTTTTTCAGGTGCCTCCCGTTACAAAATTCAGGTAAGACGCGCGGATCCGCCGCGTCTTTGCTGTGATTACGCCCTTTTGAAAACTTGCGGGAAAGTATATTATCATCATATGCCCCGAAAAGCAAGGGTTTTTACACAAAACACAGAAAATATTTCACGGAAAATATTTTCATGCGTGCATATCATGCGTGAGGACGTGCGGGAACGGCAACAGCGCAGGACGCAGTATATTCACCGATAAACAGCAAAGCGGCGGGACACCAACGATACCCGCCGCCTTTTTTCACGGTCAACTTTATTTATCGTCATTCGTCATTCGTTTGTATTCAAGAATATCTCCCGGCTGACAATCTAAAACATCACATATTGCGTCAAGAGTAGAAAAGCGGATTGCGCTGATTTTGCCTGTCTTGATATTGGACAGGTTCGCGGTGGCAATACCCACTTTATCCGCAAGCTCGTTAAGTGATATTTTTCTGTCAGCCATCATTCTGTCGAGCCGTAGAATAATAGCCATATTCATCACCTCACAATGTCGTATCGCTCTCGTTTTGGAGTATGCGCCCGTATTCAAAAATCAAGCAAAGCACCCAAACCACACCAGCCGCGACGAAAGGAACTAAACCCGAAACCGCGCCCATGAGAAGCAGAGCGATTGACAATTTTTTTAACGACCCGATTACATCATCACGAAATGGCGAGCCGTTTCCCTTTAACAGCTTGAAAACCACTTTTGCAAACCCAAGCCCGCCGATTGTAAAGATAGTAAGAAGTAGACCGCTTAAACTAGCCGACGCAATCGAGCGAACACCCAAGAAGTCAAAACCCGTTTCCCATGCCATAGGTAAATAGACTTTTGTTTCTCCAAATTTGAACAACAGCGGGTATTCCGCTTCACCCCCCGCAATCGCCAATACTTCCGTATTCAAGTCTAAGAAAGACCAAAGTAAAGAGAACGCTTGTAACGCGCCGACGACGATGAGCGCGATGAACGCTACCTTCAACAAGATATGGACTACCTTGCTGAACCTTTTGATTTTTTCCGTTTGTTTTTCCATTGTGGAAAACCACCTTCCGAGTTTATTTGCTTATCACGACATAAGATAGTATAGCACGACATATCATTTTTGTCAAGTAATTTTTAACGATGAACGTGAAAACTCGCGACGGGATTGAGCGGGCGCGGTTTTGGCAAGCCGCGCGCGTAACCGCCAGCCTCGCATATAATATGTATACGCGCCGGAATTATACGGATCAACACAAGCAAGCCAATCCTTTCGCGGATTATAAAATATAGAAAGAGTGATTAATATTAGAAACGCTGTTAATAATAGAAAAGCCTTCCTGGAAAGACGACGCAAACTTTTGGCCAATAGAGTAAGACTGATTAATAATAGAAACACCGCTAATAATAGAAAAGCCGTTAATAATAGAAAAGCCGCTGATAATAACAAAGCCTTCCTGGAAAGACAGCGCGAACTTTTGACCAATCATGATTTCACAATCTTCAGCGAAAACTGTGTGGGCGGCCTAATCAGCCATGATTTAGGGGAAGAATATCGCTCCCCTACCGTCAACCTCCGGATCCCCGCAAACCTATTCGTTGAATTTATGGAAAACATCGATTATTATCTGGACGCCGAACTGGAAGACGTTACTCCTGAAGGGAGCAGGTATCCCATCGCGCGGCTGGGCGGACGCGTCGCCTTGCTGCTAACGCGCTATGACACGTTTCAGGAAGCGAAGGACGCTTGGGAACGGAGGAAGGCGCGGGTTAACTTCGACAACGTCTTCCTGATTATGTCCGATTATTTCGAGGTCAACCCCGACGTTATCAGCAGGTTCCTGGCGTTGCCATACCCGAAGGTGTTCTTCTCGGGGAAACCGATCGACCATCCCGATGTATTCTTTATGAAGAGATTCGAGAAAGATAACAAGGTAGGGTTTTTATATCGGATTGGGCCTGACGGGTTGAGGTTATGCTGGGACTTTGATATTGTGAGATGGCTTAACGCGCGGGGTAAGCTCAGCGTTCGCGACATTGTTAGCCAGAAACAACAACTCTAATATGTAAAATCTCTAACAACTAAGGCTGAAACCGCCTCGTAGGTTGTATTGCGCTGGAAAGCCTTCCCATTTCCTCGCCCCCATTCTTTCCAAAACTATTGCCCAGCCGACCTAATTGTGGTATAGTAGGCGATATGGATAGCAGCCGACCATCGCCGGACGCGTACGACGCGGTTGTGATAGGCGCGGGGCACGCCGGATGCGAGGCCGCGCTGGCCCTGGCGCGTATGGGCCAGCGGACGCTGCTGCTGACGCTAAGCCTTGACGCGGTCGCGCACATGCCGTGCAACCCCGCCATCGGCGGCACGGGCAAGGGCCATCTGGTTCGAGAGGTGGACGCGCTGGGCGGGGAAATGGGTCTTGCCTGCGACGCGGTGTCCATCCAGTCGCGCATGCTCAACCGCTCGAAGGGTCCGGCGGCGCGGTCGCTGCGGGCGCAGGCCGACAAACGCGCTTACCATGACCGCATGCTGGCGGCGGTCATGTCGCTGAAAAACCTCACGCCGCGCCAGGCCGAGGTCAGCCGGATACTCACCGCGAACGGCCGCGTAAGCGGCGTGTCCACGGCGACTGGCGGGATTATCGAGGCGCGGGCCGTGGTTGTCGCGGCGGGCGTGTACCTTGACAGCCGCGTGATCATCGGCGAGTACTCGCGCCGGAGCGGTCCGCAGGGGTTCATGAGCGCGCTGGCGCTGTCGGGTTCGCTGCGCGATCTGGGGTTCGGGCTGCGCAGGTTCAAGACGGGCACCCCCGCCCGGCTTGACGCGCGGACGATCCATTTCGACCGGATGGAACCGCAGTACGGCGACGAGCCGCCGACGCCGTTCTCGTTCATGTCGGACGCTCCGCCCGCCAACCGCGCCCATTGCTACCTTACATGGACGAACGAGCGCGTCCACGCGCTGATACGCGCGAACCTCCACCGCGCCCCCATGTTCACCGGGGGAATAAACGGCGTGGGCGCGCGGTACTGCCCGTCCATCGAGGACAAGGTCACCCGCTTCGCCGACAAGACGCGCCACCAGGTGTTCCTGGAACCGGAGGGCCTTAACTCGCCGGAATGGTACGTTCAGGGCGTATCCACATCGCTGCCCGAGGACGTCCAGACCGGATTGATCCGCGCGATCCCCGGCCTTGAGGACGCCTCGCTGCTGCGGCTGGCGTACGCGATAGAGTATGACTGCGTCGATCCTACCGCGCTGGACGCGGGGTTCGCGGCGCGGGCCGTGCCGGGATTATACCTAGCCGGGCAGGTCAACGGCACGTCCGGGTATGAGGAGGCCGCCGCGCAGGGCATACTCGCCGGGATCAACGCCGCGCTGTTCCTGCGGGGCGACCCGCCCTTCTGCGTGGGGCGCGACGAGGGCTATATAGGCGTGCTGGCCGACGACCTGACCGTCAAGGGCGTTGACGAGCCGTACCGGATGATGACGTCCCGCGCGGAATACCGGCTGCTCCTGCGGCAGGATAACGCCGACCTGCGCCTGACCGAACGCTCCGCCGCGATCGGGCTGGCCTCGCGGGAACGCCTTGACCGCGCGTTAACCAAACGCGCCCAGACCCGCGACGCGCTCGACGCGCTGGACTCGCGCCGGATGGCCGACACGCTCAAGCGCCCCGGCGAGACCTACGCGTCGCTTCGCGAGCGGTGCCCGTCCCTGCCGGATATACCGCCCGACGCTGCCGAGCAGGTCGAGCTTACGATCAAGTTAGCGGGCTACCTAGATAAACAGCGGCGGACCGTGGAACGCGCCCAGGCGTACGAGCGGCGCGAGCTGCCCGTGGACATGGACTACGCCTCGACGCCCGGGCTGCGCGTCGAGGCGCGGCAGAAGCTGGACCGCGTCAGGCCGTCTACGCTGGGTCAGGCGTCGCGGATACCGGGCGTGTCCCCCGCCGACATCGCCGTGTTGACGACACGCCTTGGTCGGCTTAAAGGAGTGTGAGCGGCGTGTACGCGGACGCGATCATCATACTGGGCAAGCACATGCCGGGAGGCCGGGCGGACGACGACGCGCTTGAGCGCGCGAAGGCCGGGGCGCGGCTATGGATCGACGGGCGCTCGCCCGCCGTAATCCCCTGCGGCGGACAGCGCGAGGACGAGCCAATCCCCGAGGCCGACTGGCTGGCGTCCGAGCTGTCACGCCTGGGCGTGCCCCCGACGGTAATCCACCCCGAGCGCGAATCGCTCAACACCGAGCAGAACCTCGCCTTCGCCAAACGCATGATGGACGGCTGGGGCGGCGGCACGGCGCTCATCGTCACCAGCGCGGCGCACATGCCCCGGGCGCTTGCGGTATCAAGGTCGATAGGGCTTCGCGCGTCGGGCTGGCCGGTTATCGCCGGGGACGGCGGCAGGCTCAGGGCGCATATGGCCGAGTGGCTGGGCTGGATCGAGTGGAAACTGGGCTGGCAGCGCGTTGGCCGCCCCGCCTGGCTGAGCGGTGTCGCGCGGTTCGCCCACCGGATTACGCGGTCA
The DNA here is from genome assembly GCA_031270865.1 of Oscillospiraceae bacterium. Classification (GTDB taxonomy): domain Bacteria; phylum Bacillota; class Clostridia; order Christensenellales; family Aristaeellaceae; genus BNUH01. The sequence continues at coordinate 26,450 of JAISWI010000038.1, read as the reverse complement.
TAGTCCGTGACGGCCGAGGATTGCATGCGCCTCGCGCTGGCCGAGGCCGATATCGCCGCGCTGGAGGGCGAGGTCCCCGTCGGGGCGGTCGTCGTCCGGGACGGCGAGGTTATCGCGCGGGCGCATAACCGCTGCGCGGCGTCAGGCGATCCAACGGCGCACGCCGAGACGCTGGCCATCCGCGAGGCCGCGCTCTCAATCGGCGCGCGCGCTCTGCCGGACTGCGTGATGTACGTGACGCTGGAGCCGTGCGCGATGTGCGCCGGGGCGGTCCGGCTGGCGCGGCTTGGGGGCGTGTATTACGGCGCGGCCGACGCGCGGCAGGGATGCTGCGGCAGCGTGTACCGCCTGACGGAGGACCCCGCGCTGGGCGGGCTGATCCCCGCCAGCGGCGGGGTTCTGGCGCGGGAATGCCAGGCGCGGCTGACCGCGTTCTTTAACGCGCTCAGGACGCTTAGGCGGTCCGCGCCCCTTGGAAAGGAATGATAATATCTTGCGCGTTTTTACAATGGATACCCGGTTAGGCCCGTTAACCGTCTGGGAGAGCGACAAGGGCCTGCGGCGGCTGGATTACGCGAGCGCGTCGGTCGAGCGCGTCGAGAGGTACTACGGCAGCGGCGTTGTGTGGACGGACCGCATGGAATCCGTCCGGCAGGTCGACGCGTACCTGAACGGGCGGCTGTTCGAGTTCGACGTGCCGCTTGACTTCGAGGACACGGGCACCGAGTTCCAGCGCGGCGCGTGGCGGGCGCTGCTGACCATCCCGTATGGCGAGACCATCACGTACGCCGAGCTTGCGGGGCGCATGGGCAGCCCCAAGGCCATCCGCGCCGCTGGACAGGCTAACCACCGCAACCCCATCGCCATAGTCGTCCCATGTCACCGCGTGATCCGCTCCGACGGCGACCTGGGCGGCTATAACGGCGGCCTCGAGCGTAAGCGCGTGTTGATCAGCCTGGAACGCTCCCGCGCCGGGGCTTACCATAGCTATAAGATGTCGACGGCGCTGACTGCCGGCGGGCGGGAGACGACAGCGTGACCGGCGGCGTCAACGTCGAGCCGCCCGTCAGGGATACTCGCCCGCTGTGCGTGGTGGTGGACGGCAACAGCCTGATGTACCGCGCGTTCCACGCGCTGCCCGACACGCTGACAGACACGGCGGGTCAGCCCATTAACGCGGTGTTCGGCTTCATGACGATGCTCGTCAAGCTGCTGGCCGAGCGCAAGCCGGACGCGCTGGCCGTAGCGTTCGACGAGCATGGCCCGACCCGCCGCCACCTGAAGTACGCCGACTACAAGGGAACGCGGCCGCCCACGCCCGAGACGCTGCGCCCGCAGTTCCCTACGCTGAAGGAACTGCTGGACGCGATGGGGATCGCGGCGCTCTCGCTTGAGGGCTGGGAGGCCGACGACCTGCTGGGCGCGTTGTCCACGCAATGCGAGAAGCGCGGCATGCGCTCGCTGCTCGTCACGGGCGACAGGGACTCGTTCCAACTGATAAGCGATAGCGCGCGCGTGCTGTATACCAGGAAGGGCGTATCCGATACGGTCGAGCTTGGTCCCGCCGAGCTGCTGGAGGCGTACGGCGTAACGCCGTCCCAGGTTCCCGACCTGAAAGGACTGATGGGCGACGCGTCCGACAACATCCCCGGCATACCCGGCATTGGCGAGAAGACCGCGCTGAAACTCCTCGCGCGGTACGGCACGCTCCAAAACGCGCTGGCCGGGGCCGACGAGCAGAAGGGCAAGCTGCGCGAGAGGCTTGAGACCGGCGCTGGCTCCGCCATGATGAGCCTGGACCTCGCGACCATCGACCGCGACGCTCCCATCGATATCGACTGGCCGCGCCTGATGATCCCGTCCATCCGCGAGCTGTGCGTGAAATCCAAACCGCTGTTCGCGCGGTATGGGTTCCACTCGATCGTGCCGCGCCTGGACGCGGTCATCAGATCGGAAGGCGGCGCCGCGGACAGCGCCGCGCCAGCCGCGCGGACCCAGCCGTCCCCGGCGGAGGAACGCCGCGTCTCCACGCTGGACAGCCTCGACGCTCTTGAGCGTTTCGCCCAAGAGCGCAGGGCCAACGCCTCGCCGGATAATCCCATCGCGCTGGCGTTCGGCGAGGAACTTACGTTCGCGGACGAAACGCGCGTGATTCGCGCGCCGCTGGCCAACGGTCTGCTGGGAGATGGCGTCCATCCCGGCGACGCGCTGCGCCTGGTCAAGTCGTTATTGGATAATCCCGAACCGTGGATACTCGCCGACGCGAAGGCGCTCTATACCCAGTCCGGCGCGGACGCGGAGCCAGGCGCGCGCGCGGCATGGGACGCGTCGCTGGCCGCCGCGCTGCTGGGCAAGGATAAAGCGGACGCGGCTGGAACCGCCACCGCCTCCGAACTGTTCGGGCTGGCGAAGATCCAGCGGGCCGAGCTGGAGGAGACAGGCGCTCTGGAGCTGTATGAGACCGTCGAGCTGCCGCTGACGGGCGTTCTGGTGAGCATGGAACGCGCCGGGTTCCTGATCAACCGCGACGAGCTGGAGGCCATCGGGCGAAGGCTCACCGCGCTTGAGGCGACGCTGCGCGAGGAGATATTCAGCGGAATCGGGACCGCGCCATTCAACCTGAACAGCCCGAAACAGCTGGGCAAGGCGCTGTTCGACGACATGAAACTCCCGTCGGGCCGGAAAACCAAATCCGGCTACTCCACCGACGCGGAGACGCTGGAATCGCTGGCCGAGGCGTCCCCCGTGGTCGGGAAGATACTGGACTGGCGGCACGCGGTCAAACTGCGCTCGACTTACATCGACGGACTGCTGGGCAAGCTGGACGGCCAGGGCCGCGTACACAGCACATTCTACCAGACCGCCGCCATCACCGGGCGCATATCCTCCAACGAGCCTAACCTGCAGAACATCCCCACGCGCACCGCGCAGGGCAGGGAGATTCGCCGCGCGTTCGCCGCGCCGGAGGGCTGGACGCTCATCGACGCGGACTATTCGCAGATAGAGCTGCGGATACTGGCGCACCTGGCCCAGGACCCGCGCATGACCGCCGCGTTCATCAATGGCGAGGACATACACACCGCGATGGCCGCCGAGGTGAACGGCGTGGCAATCAAGGACGTGACCGGGGCGATGCGCTCCGCGGCGAAGGCCGTTAACTTCGGGATCGTGTACGGGCAGAGCGACTACGGGCTGGCGCGGTCGCTGGGCGTGACGCGGCAGGAGGCCGCCGCGATGATCGAGCGGTACTTCGCCCGGTATCCGAATATACGGCTGTATCTGGATGATTGCGTCGCGCAGGGCAGGTCGCGCGGGTATGTGCGGACCATCATGGGGCGAAGGCGGCTGCTGCCGGAGTTTAACTCCCCGGTCGCCGCGACGCGCAAGTTCGGCGAGCGGGCGGCGATGAACGCCCCGGTACAAGGCTCCGCCGCCGATATCATCAAGCTGGCGATGGTACGCGCGGCCAAGGCTCTGCGGGGTATGCGCTCACGGCTGATACTGCAGGTGCACGACGAGCTGATACTGGAATCGCCCGAGGACGAGGCCGAGACCGCCGCCGCCATACTCCAGGAACAGATGCAAGGCGCGGCAAACCTGCGCGTGCCGCTGGTTGCGGACGTGGGCATGGGTAAGACCTGGTACGAGAGCAAGTAGCCGTTATTTCGCCAGCAAAAGCCATTGCTTCGCCAGCAAGCAGCCGTTACTCCGACAGCGGAACCTCCAGCCAGTATTCAGCGTAAGGCGTGACGCCGCCGGGCGAGCAGATGCGGATATGCGCCAAGCTTATGCCTAACCCGGCCAGCTCCTCGCCAGCCGCGCGGGATATCCCCAGCCGCAGGTTCTTCAGGCTGTCAGGCGCGCCGTAGACCATCAGGTCGAGGCATTGCCCGGCGTCGCTCTTGCCTGTGCTTTGCTTGAACGACAGCTGGGCGTTCCCGTTATACAGCCGGAGATCGACGAACACGCCCGACTTGATCCGCGCCTGGGTGACCATCGACGATGAAGCGGCTATGCCCGTGACCGGCTGGCTGGCGTGCCCAGCGGGTTTCTTCCTTGAGGCGAGCGATATGTCCAGAGGCGATCGTATCTCCAGCTCATACGGCGGCTGGGTCTGGTCCTTCGGCGCGACCAGCAGCGTGAACCCCGTCAGCGGCTCATCCTGGTACGCCAGGTTCGCCAGCCACTCTTTGGCGTTTTCCTCTATATCGTCGCTGGTTACCTTGGAGTTTGTCACATCCGCTATACGCGACACATACGCGGCCATCGCCTGGCGCGTCACGCCCAGCGGGTTCTGGCGTTTGACGAACGCGCGTTCGACGCCATCGCCCGCCGACGCTTCGCCCGCCGCGATCTCCCACAGTTCCTTCAGCGATCCAGTAAAATCAGACAACGGCATGGCTTGCTCGAACCGCGAATCCACCAAATATATCTCCAAGTCTTCCTCGACTGTTTCAGGCTGAAGCTGCTGAGTCTGGTTCGCGTACAGTTTGATTAACCCGACGCGTATCTCGTCGAACGGCGTGTCTTCCGGCAGCGCGGCCTCGCTCGAATCCCCGCCGACCGGATTGCTGTAGAAAGCCATCCACAGCCGCAGGGCGCGGCCATGCCCGACCGCGTCCACGTCCGGCCAGAAGTTCCCGGCGATGAACGTCAGCGGCTCCCCGGCCAGGGCCGCGGAAGGCGGCGCGACGCCCGCGACAACCAGCGCGACGCATAGAAACAGTATTGCCATGATCCTCATGCCAGTTACCTCCATACCCCATTATATCACATAATTCTACAACTTCTATAGTTTTAAGTTTGGTATGTTCTGGGAAATAAATAACATATTTTAGTTCCGGGGTGAATAGTATATAGACGGGACAGCTATCCGCTGTTATAGCCAACCGAATTGGAAACGCGAACAGGCCCGCGAAGGCTCCGCGCTTTCAAGCCGGCCGGCGATTATATAGAAGGAGGACAAACCTTGCCGTTTACGAAGGAATGGTACGCCGCGCTGCTCATACTCGCGCTGGCCCCGCTCCATCCGCCAGCGGTGTGGCGAACGGAGGCGCGGACACGCGCGACGCGCTTGATCGACGAATACGCGATAACCTCCCGCGACGCGCCGCTGTATCCCGCGCCGGAGGCCTCGGCCCGCAGCGATTCATATATAGAGGCCATGACCATCGTGAGGCTGGACGCGCTGGTCAATGGGTTTGTCCGCTTGAAGGGCTGCGAGTGGTTCCTGCCGTATGGCAGCGTCGACAACATCGCCGGACCGTACGTCCCGGAATGACGCGGGAGGGAAAAATCATTCGACAAAATATTGAAAAAGAGTGTTTATGGCCCGCCCCGCGCTTTACGTACAGCCGATAATGCGGTACAATCATAGCGGTGACCGACGTCTTTCGATTGTAAAATGAGGTGCCTATGCCGGCAAAGGCCGTATGGAACCGCGCCCCGCTCCGCCAAAACCGACTCTCGCCGCTGCCGCTGACGGCTGTCCGACCCATGGGCTGGCTGTCCCGGGAATTGAAGGCGCAGGCCGCGCTCTTCCTCGAATCACCGCCGGATAACCCGCACCCGCGCGCGCTGGAACCCATGGTGCTGCTGGCGTACGTGTCGGGCGACGAGGCCATGCTGAAACTGGCGGCGGCGCAGATGGAATCCGCGTTAAACGGCGTCGAGGAATCGCTCAAATCCATCGAGGCCGAGGCGAATAAATCCCGCCAGGACGATGCGCGGCGTCCAGCGCCGGAGGCTGACGGCGATCCGGAACAGGATCCCGCCCGGAACGCGGCGCAGGGTTCCGCGAGGAAAGCCCCGCCCGAATGGACGAAGTCCGCGCTGGCGCCCGACGCGTACGCCGCGCCGCAAGCGTTCACGCGGTATTACACGGCCACAGGCGACGCGCGCATGCTCAAACTAGCGCTAAGGCTGCTGACCGTCCAAGCCAGGGCGTTCGCGCACGTGAACCCCGGCGAGATCGCGCCCGAAACACGCGCCAACGCCGGGGAGTTCATATCCGCGCTGATGGACGTGTACAACCGGACCGGACAGCCGCAGCTGCTGAACATCGCCAAGCGCTGGTCCGACATCGGTTTGGATTGGACGGGCTGGTATACGCGCTTCCCCCAGGCGCAGCCCATGTACCGGTCGCTGCCCCACTCCCAGCTGGCCGCGCAGATCAAGGCCGAGAGGGAATCCGGCGACACGTTCGGATACTTCACGTCGCTGTCGCTGACCGCGCGGGCCGACTTCGCGGCCCGGGGCCTGGGCGCGACGGCCGTCCACGCCGCGCTGTCAGGCTCGCTGAAGGATGAGCAGGCCTTCGCCGTAGGCTGGGATAAACTGATGAAGTTCCACGGCACGGCGCTGGGCATGTGCACCGCTGATATGTACCTGAGCGGGCGCAATCCGTCCCAAGGCGTGTACATCCCGGCGGTCACAGAGATGATCCGCGCGTTGATCACCCAGGCGCGGATGGCCAGCCAGTTCTCGGCAGTGGCGTTCGCTGCCGAGGCTTTGGAGAAGCTGGTGTTCTCCGCGAATATGGCCGGGTTCACTCCGGACTGGCAGTACCGCCAGACCGCGCAGCGGGCTAATCAGATAGAATGCGCCAGAGCGCCGGTATCCAGCTATAACATGCCGGAGGACGCGTTCCTGTTCATCAAGACGGACGCGCGGCAGCCGGACGCCGCGCAAGCCCTGGGCGCGCTCAGCGCGTTCACGATGACCGCGTGGATGAGCGCCTCGGGCGGGGCGCTGGCCGCGCTGTCATACATCCCCTGCGAGGTGCGCGACCGCATAGACGGCCAGCTGGTCAAGATAACGGTGGAGTCCAGATACCCGTACGACGGCGAGATACGTATGTCGGTATCGGTAAAAGATCCCATCCGGCTGACGCTGTTCCTGCGCATACCGCGCTGGGCGGCCGGAGCGTCGCTGAAGCTGTCGTCGGGCGAAAAGCCGGAATGCGTGCCGGGCACGTTCCTGCGCCTGGAACGGGTATTCACGGGCGGGGACACGCTGGAGCTATCGCTGCCCATGCGGGCGCGGATGGAGGAGTTCAACGGCACATGGATAGAGCGCGGCCCCGTGCTCTACGCGCTGCCCATAGAGGCCGACTTCACTGAAGAACGCACCCTGGACGGCTCGGACGCGATAGGCCTGCGCCCGCTGACCGACTGGCGTTACGCGCTGCTGTCGGATACGCCGCTATCGGAAGAACCACCCGCGCATCCGGGCGAGCCGCCGCGCGTACGGGCGGCGGTGGTCCCGCTGGAGAACTGGGCGGAGAAGCGAAGGGCGCCAGAACCGCCGCCGCGCGAGCCTAAGCCCGGCGGACCCGCGCGTATCATGTCGTTTGTGCCGTACGCCAGCGCTCCGTTAAGGATCGCGCAGTTCCCAGTCGCGCGATCGGGACAGCAGCAGGCGCAGCCCGCTGATAAGACGTAGCAGGCTGTTTATATCGCGCGAAACGCGTTCCAGCGAATAACTCCCAAGGAGGCATCGGCATGCTCGACAAGATACTCGTGCTGGACACGGATAGTTATGGGAGTATCGCCATAGCGCGGAAGCTGCGCGGACAGGGCATCTACAGCAAGATACTGCCCGGCAACGCGCCGCTGGAAGCGGTCGTCGAGCAGAACGCCTCCGGCATAATATGGGCCGGACGCGCGGAAGGCGATACCCCGCCAGTGGACGAGCGGATACTCTCGCTGGGTTTGCCCGTACTGGCGCTGGGATCAGCGGCAGTAGCGCTGGCAAGGATGCTCGGCGGCTTCAGCGAAGGAGCCGCGCTGACCAATACCACGGCGACGGTTAACTATGACGCGGCGCAGCTGGTGTTCGACGAAATGGCGCCCGGGGATAGATGGTTCGCGCGCGCTGAAAGGTTGACACTGCCGGATTGCGCGATGTCCATAGCAAGCGTGAACGGGGTCGCGGTGGGCTTCTGCGACAAGGAAAGGCCGCTGTACGGGCTGCAGTTCCTAATAGAGAAGCACGATCCCGAAGGCGTGGCGCTGCTAAATAACTTCTGCGCGAAGATCAGCCGCTGCACGCCGTGGTGGTCAACAGAAGCGTTCATAGACAGGGCGACGGGCGAGCTAGCAAGGCTGGCGGATGGGGCGCCGCTGGTGGTCGCGTTGAGCGGCGGAGTGGATTCGGCGGTCTGCGCGGCGTTGGCGAGCAGGGCGGTAGGGTCAAGGCTGATACCGATTATGGTGAGAACGGGGTTGCACAGGAGCGCGGACATAGAGAAGCACGCGGAGGCGTTCTGCCGGCAGAATCTAGGGGTGGAGCTGACAGTAGCGGACGCAAGGCAAAAGGTCTTTGAGTCGCTTGATGGGGTGTCGGACGCGGCGGCGAAGGCTGAAGCGGTCAGGGGGGTGTTCCGCTCGGCGGTTCTGGAGGCGGCGGGGCCGAACGCGGCGGGCATGACGCTGGTATTGGGAGCGAATTACTCGGAGATTCTGCAGAATAACCATTCGGCGCGGCAGCAGTCGGATTTCCAGGGTTTCAAGGGGGTTGTTGAGCCGCTGGTGGAACTGTTTAAGGATGAGGTACGCGCGGTGGGCGAGCGGCTAGGCTTGCCCACCGCGTTCGTGAACATGCAGCCTATAGCGATAGAGGGGCTGGCCGCGCGTATAGAGGGGGTGGTCAGTGAGTCGCTGGTAGAGACGCTGCGGGCCGCCGACGCGATACTGCGCGAGGAGATTGAGACCGGGGGACAGGACAAGCGGCTGCGCCAGTATTACGCCGTGCTTGCCAAGCAGATCAGCGACAGCGCGTACACCCTGGCGTTGATGGCGCTCACCACGGGCGACAAAGCCGGAGCCGCGCGTCTGCCGTACGACCTTCTTGAGCGCGTAGTCGAGCGCGTGCGCCACAACCTGCCCTCCATCGGCCGCGTGGTCTACGACCTAACTCCCAGCCTAACGACCTAACCTTGAGGAACAATCTACCCTGGCCACATGGGTCCAGCGTCACGCTGGTCAGGGGGTCAAGGGGGGTGAAACCCCCTTGCGGGGTCTGGGGCAGCGCCCCAGCGTACCCAACCCCGCCATCCCAAAAAAAGGGCGAAGCTCAAAGCCAACCCCCTACAAGCCCAGAGTACAGAACGACCGGGGGACGCGGGGCTTTGCCCCGCACCCCGCGGGGAAGTTTCATCCCGCTAGACCAGCGCGACGCTGGATTCCCGAACGATGTAAGCAGTACGCTTACAGAGAAAGCCGCAATGAATTACTATGGAAAGATAACTAACGCGGCGAACGCGCCGCAGTATATTCTTCTATTCGTATGCTCGGGGAACACATGCCGCAGTCCGATGGCGGAGGCGTTAACCCGCGCGTGGCTAGACAGCCATATCCCGGATCACGCGGGACGTTTCCGGGTGATGTCGGCTGGGCTGGCGGCGAGGCCAGGCTCATCCGTGTCGGAAGGCGCGGCCGAGGCTGTCACGCGGCATGGCTGTATGCTGGAAGGTCACCGCGCCCGGGCGTTCACACCGGAGATGGCGCGTGGGGCGCAGGTTATCGCGATGACGCGCTCACACGCGGCGATAGCCAAAAGCGCCGCGCCTGGCGCGAAGGTGACCACGCTAGCGGCATGGGCTGGACAGAACGGCGGCTGGGATATCCTTGACCCGTTCATGGGATCGGACGCGGAGTACCGCGCCTGCTGCGACCAGATCGGCAGGCTGATCGACTTAGGCCTTCGGAGGATGCTGAACATGTGACATTTACTAATAAATATAACCAAACTCCCTGGCGGCGGCAGTCAACTCCTCCCTAAACATCGGATGCGCTATTGAGATCAGGCGCTTTGCCCGCGTACATATATCCTGACCGCGCAGGTTGACCGCCCCATACTCGGTCACCACCCAATCCACATCGTTACGCTGTATCGAGACAGCCGCGCCTGGTTTCAGCGACTGTACAATCTTCGACTGTTCTCTGGCCTGACCGCCCCTCGTGCCCGCCGCCATCACGGTGGAATACAGCGCGACTATCGATCTCCCGTTCTTTGAGCGCTGCGCCCCGGCCGCCATGTCGCACGCGCCGCCCGTGCCGGAAATCTGCCGTGGCCCGACGCTTTCAGAGCAGCATTGTCCCGTCAAATCTATCTCGACCGTCGTATTGATGGACACCATATTATCGTTCAGCCCGACAACCATCGGGTCGTTCACCCACGCTCCGCTGCGCATCAACAGGCTGTCGTTCCCGTCCATGAAGTCATACAGTTCCCGTGTCCCGAACGCGAAGGCGAACACCACCTTACCCGGCTCGATGTTCTTACGCGAGCCGTTCACCGCGCCCGCCTTCATCAGACGCATGATCCCGGTCGTCATCATCTCGGTATGCGCGCCCAGATCCTTCTTATTCATAATGGATTCGCAGACCGCGTTGGGTATGCCGCCGATCCCCACCTGGATGGTATCGCCGTCATGGATCAGGTCGCTGATCAACGCGCCGATCTTCATATCCTTGTCGTTAAGCCGCGCGTCGGGCAGCTCGGGCAGCCTGTAGTCGCAAATAATGATATGGTCCACCTTCTCCAGCGGGACGCGGCTGTCCCCGCGCACCGACGGGATGTTCGGGCTGCACTCGAAGATTATCTTCCGCGCCTTTTCACAAATAACGGTCTCATACTCATTGCTGCTGCTTATATAAACGTAACCGTCCGGGCTGGGCATGGACGCCGAGGCGATGAATATGTCGGTCTGGACCGCGTCGTTGCGCTTCCTGCCCGCGTAGTGCAGGCAGTTGGGCACATACGACACGCGCGAGCCTGGGCTAAGCCGCCTAAGCAGCGGCGAGTGGAACAGGCTATGCAGTATAAACGATTTCCGCAGGTACCGCTCCCGCATGAACTCGAACTCAATCGTGGGCAGGCAGCAGGTGACGGTCACGTCCTCGACGCGGTCCGCGATGGTATGCAGCCGCGAGAAGAACGCCTGGGGCTGGGACGCGGCCATCGCCGCGGTGATGCGCATCCCGCTTGATACCATGTCCAGCGCCTGGTCGACAGTGATTATTTTATCGCTATAATCGCTCATAATGGTTCCTTCAACTCATACAATAGTATTGAGGTGTGTCAAGTATAATTATTCAACGCGCCGCAGGCGCTATCCTTCCCTGATTCCGTACCTTCCGCGCGAAACTGGAAAAAGGAACAAGCCGTCGCGCTGTCTTCACGAACGAGCGCGACTTATTTGGAATACTGTTGAGTATCAGCGGGAGGTACGATGGTAATGGATCATAGTTATTATGACGACGGCCAGAATCCGAATGAGGCGCGGGAGTCGTATTCGGGTTGGATGCGCGCGCCTTGGCCGCCCATCCCGCTCATAGACAGCGAGGCGAGGAACGAGGCGGACATCCCCCTTTGGGACGGGGATCCCCAAATAAATGCCAGCGAACCATACCAGCGGGAGCGGCTAAGCCATCCCGCTGAACCGATATATCCGCGCGAGCCTTATGGCAGGCGGCGCGTCCAACCGAGACGGCAGGAAGCGCCCGAGCGCGTGACATCCGCGTGGCTGCCGCTTGAAAACGCGTACGACGCGCAGCCCGGAGAGTCCGCGCCCGCGTATGCTTACCAGCGCGGCCCCCAGCGCGAGGAAACAGCTTACGAGGGTTATAGCGGGGCGTTCAGCGAATCCATCGAGACAGCGGAGCGATATCCGCGAGGCGACAGACCGCATGGCGGGCCGATCTGTCCGCAGCCGCCATACCCGCCAGCCGATCCATGTCCGGTAAGACCAACCGGGCCGACCTGCCCCCCCATGCCCCCATTCCCCACTTATCCGACCGTGCCACCGGAACCGCCTCGACCGCCATGCCCGCCATGCCCGCCATGCCCGACGTGTCCGACGTGCCCGACGTGCCCGACGTGCCCGCCATGTCCGACGTATCCTACACACCCGCCATGCCCAACGTGCCCGACATGTCCGCCATGCCCGACTTACCCGACGTGCCCGCCATGTCCTACATGGCCGGCCTGGCCGCCGAGACCGACTATACCCCAGTGGCCCACAATCCCGCCACGACCTGTCGATCCGTCCGCGCCATGCCCGCCGGTATGTCCGTCTGAACAGCCATGGCCTCCGGGACCATGGCCTCCGCAGCCATGCCCGGATTGGAGCGACTGCCCGTACCCATGGTCGCCATACCCGCCGTACCCGCCGTGCCCTCCATACCCGCCGTATCCACCGCACCCGCCAGATCCGCCGGTCCCGGTGCCGTACCCGCCGATACCGCCGCCGTTCCCGCCTGTGCCGCCCTCGCCCACCTGTCCTACGTTCCCCAACGGCAAGGACAGCTGCGTCAGCATGATCGCGAGCATCGCCGCGCAGCAATACTCGCTGGCGATGATCATCAACAGCGAGGGTGAGCAGATTCAGAAGATGATCGCGTCCGCTGAATGCTGTTCGGAACTGATCGACGTCACCGAGGCCGCGCGAAGGTTGATCAACGACCTTACCGACATGGAACGGTATATCGTCGACGCGCTGAATTACGTAACATGCCTGTGCGGATGCACGGATGTGCCGAAGCTCGACGTCGAGGATATCTGCGGGCCTGATCCAGTGAAGGGGAAGTGACGGGTTGATAGGTTGACGCGGGGGATTCGCGTCGCCTACTCTAAGCGACATGGGGGATTCGTGCAACCCCCTCTGCCGCCTGAAAGCGACATCTCCCCTAAAGGGACGGCAAGAGGCTTGGTTACACAGCCGCGACGGGGTTAGGAACGCCCCGCCTCACTCCTCCGGCAGCGGCGGCCTCGGCCCGAAGTAATCCTCCATCTGCGCGTCTGTCAGGTTGAACCATGACTGCGCGTGCCCCCAGGCCAGGTTGCCCCGCTTCCTGATAACGTTCTCCAACCGCGCCAGGCGGTCCTTCCAGTATGTGTACGCGCCTTCCGGGGACTTGGGCGCCTCGCTGCCCAACACCCACTCGTTTTCGACCGACCACCTGTAGAAGTGCATAGTCATCTCCGGATCAATCTCCGCCGCCATCTCCCGCGCCAGCTCAAGCATCCGCTCCGGCACGAACACCGTCTGGAACAACTCGCCGTACCGCCGCAGGAACTTATCCCGCAAGCTCGGCACGCCCAGCATTTTGCGGATGATCACGTTATCGTAATCCAACGAGCCCGCGCCGTTGGGGTCCAGCCAGATCCTGCAGCCGTCATAAGAAGAATCGAACATCCCCCAATCCAGGTCGTACACTATCCATCGCCACTTCTCGCCCGGCGCGTTCCTCCTGTAGAACTTGATGTTCCCCGCGTCGGTGTTCCCGAAGAATATCTCGAAGATGTAGTAGTCGAACAGGTTATCCACGTCGATCATGTCCAGCGCGGCGCTTAACGCCTCCGGGTCGTTCATGTCGTTGTCGCGGATGAAGTTGCGCGTTTGGCGATACGCGTCGATCGCGCCCGATATCACCGTGCCCGAACCCTTTATCAGATCGACATTCTCCGGATCGTCCCAGCCCTCATACCGCGCGACAGCGTACTTGTCGATCCGTTCGCGCAGGTTGTACTGGCCCCAGTACTCGCCGTTCAGATACACAACCACCGGTCGCGAGGGCATATGGTATACCGTCGTGCCAGACCAATCCATCACGCGCGACTGGAACGCGTCGACAATGCGCGTGTAGTTGCCGTCCTGACCGCCGTTACGCAGTATCAGCGCGTGGTATTGCGTGTACGGCAGGTCGGGGAAGAACGGGTAGCGCAGCGACTCCGAGCCGTAGCGCGGCTTCGCCGATATACGGAAGCTCTTCTGCGGCATATCAAGGCTGAATTGGCCGTTCAGCATCAACTCGACGCTCTCCGACGACTGCCGCTCCCCGTTCTCGTCGATGTACTCGAAGTGCCCCGCAACCCGCGCCTTATCCCAGTAAGGCATGTCGTCGAACGGCATCTCCGCCTCCGCGCTTTCCTTGTAATCCCCGGCGTAGACGCCGGTCAGCGGGTTCCACAGCAGGTAAGGGTCGGCGACGACGGACACCACCGGGAGCGTGTGGTACACGCTGATGAAATACGTGTTGGTCACGATCGGCGAGGCCCTAAGCCCATCCTGGAACGCCCGGACGCGGAACACGGTCGTATAATCAATCGCGACGGGGCCGGAGTACTCGGGCGAATCCACCGTCGGGTTTGAGCCGTCGGTGGTATAGCGCGCGGTCGTTCCTTCGGCGGCGCGGACGGTCGCCTTGATCGGGCTGGGGTACATGCCGCCGGGTATGTTAACGACAGGCTGGGCCGCGTAGCCCGCGAACCCGTCGCCGTTGCGATCGCCGGGCGTGGGTATGTCGAAATACGCCAGCGCCCCGCCGACCGCGCGTCCATATGATATCCCGCCGGAGAGCGCCGGAACCGCCAGCCTATCGATAACATTGCCCTCCGGGTCGGACAGCGTCAGCGCCTCGCCCAGCGAGCTGAGTTTGAACGGCGCGAACAACGCCTGACTGCCGGACGGCGGCCGCGCCTCGCCGCGCAGGTATACCATCAAATACTGCCCCGGCTGGATCGTCACGTCCGGGAACTGCCACAGCCTCGGTCTGCCCGGATCGTCGCTCAAGCCGAATCCCTCCAGCGGGACAGGGCTGCCGCCGCCGTTATATATCTCCACCCAGTCGAGCCCCGTGACACCGTCAGGCGTACTCGCGTCGCCGGAATACGCTATGGCCTCGCTGATCGCCAGCCCGCCGCCCGCGCGAAGCTGCCGCGCCACGTCCGCGTCGACCGCGCCCTGGCGGGTGTTGGGCTGGCCGGGCGTCGCCTGGTATGTTATCTCCCAGACCGACAGGCCGGGCGTACGCGCCCACGACGCGTCCTTGGGAACCAGCTCGACGACCGCGCGGTCGACCAGCTGGCCGCGCGGGTTGGTAAGGAGAATCGCCTCGCGGTCGCCGTCAATCCGGAAATTGGTGTGCGTCTCGCCGTTTGGGTCGAAGCGGTCCTTGCCCGACGCGAACACCAGCAGAACGCCCCGCGCCGGGATCGACGCGCCCTTGGGGAATACCCACTTCGCCAGGCTCGACTCGTCGTCCGACAGCGCGTAACCCTCCAGCGACACGGCGTAGCTTCGCTCGTTGATCAGCTCTATCCAGTCGGACGCGTCGCCGTCCTCATCGACGATCGCCGCGCGGTTGCGCGGGCTGATCTCGTTGAGCCTTACCGCGCCGAAGTCAGCCGTACTCTCCGCGCGGTAGGACTCATACCCGTCCCGCGTGTTGGGATAGCCGGGCGAGGGCTGCGTGGTCCTCTCAAACCCGCCGGTATCCGACAGCGCGTAGACCTCGTTGCTGGCCAGCGCGGGGAATTCGACGGACTCGCGAAGGTGGCCATTAGCGTCGAACACGCATACCATCTCGCCCAGCGAGGACAGCTCGAACGGCGCGTGGAGCGGTTTGTCCGGATCGACGGCGGCTGTCCCCGACGCGAATACCACGATATACGCGCCGGGATCGAGCGTCACGTCCGGGAACAGGAACTTGATCCTGCCGGGTTTGTCCGACAGCCCCATGCCCCGCAGCGATACGGGCGAGGAAGATATATTGCGCAGCTCTATCCAATCGGAGAACATACCGTCGTCGTCCAGGACGGCGTAACCGTTTAAGCTCATCAGCTCGCTTACAATGACAGGGAACGCGCCGGAATCATCCTCCGCGACCGCCGCGCCCGACACGGGCACGGCCTCTCGCGAGACATTCATCAACGACAAGGAGAGCATGGCGCACAGCGCGGACAGCAGCGAGGCGATCCATACGATCGTCCGCCGCTTGCGCGCCTTGGGCATCCGTGTCTTTCTGATATATGTCATGGCCGTCCCCCGTTATGGATTGATCGCGCCGGGGCTGGGCGCGGCGGTCGTCTCCCACTGCTCGTCGCCGCGTCGGGCCCATACAGCGTCCGTCGGCAGGTTGTCATACTCCGTGGAATCGATTATGTTCCCCGCCAGGTCGGACAGTATCACAACGCCATGATCCGCGCGGAGCTTGAACGACGCGTGAGGTATGGCCGCGCCCGTCCCCGCCTTGCCCGAGGCGAACACCAGGTAAACGCCGTACGGCTCGATAACCGCGCCGTCCGGGAAACGCCACTTGACCGGCTTCGCGGGATCGTCGCTGAGCGCGCGGCGGCTAAGGTCGATCGGCTGCGGCGAGGCGTTGAACAGTTCTACCCAGTCGGGATAATCGCCGTCCCCGTCGGCCAGCGTCACGCCGTTGGAGGCCATGATCTCGTTAAGCCGCAGACCATCGTTAGGCTGGGTCATCGACGCGACGAACGCGTCGCGCCCGGCCTGGGTGTTCTCATAGCCCGGAGTGGGCGAGTCGGTCTTGATCCAGCGCGAGCCGGACCGCGCGTAGGATTCGTCCGGCTGGGTCGGCGGGATGGTTATCGATTCGACGAGCTGGCCGGAATCGTCGCTCAGGTAGAGCGTTTCGCCAGAGGCGGACAGCTTCATCGCGGCATGAAGCGGTTTATCCAACTGAAGCGACTCGACGCCCGAGGCGAACACGATTACGATCGCGCCGGGTTCCATCGTTATGTTCGGGAAAGTAAACTTAGGCTGGCTGTCCCGGTCCGAGAGCGTGTATCCCGACAGGCTCACGGCCTCGCCGCCGATGTTGGTCAACTCTATCCAATCGTTGAACGCGCCGGTCCCGTCAGGCAGTGTCCGCTGGTTAGAGGGCATGATCTCCGTGACGCGAACGGTCGAAGCCAACACCGCCGGGACTGGAGGGAGTTTGCCCAGCAAGCCGTCTATGTTGAGCGAAGCCCTCAGCGCCGGGAACGACGCCGCGATCACGAACGCGAGCGCGACGACCAGCGCCGCGAACAGCGCCGCGTTTAGTATGGCGTGGCCGCTGACAGGCCCGCGATCGGCCCGTCGTCGCGGCGGTCTGGCCGGCGCGGGCGACATATTCAATCCGAACCACCGTCTTTACATGGATTCGACATCCCACGTATACAACGAACCGCCGGGCAGGATTAATGCATATCGGCTGAATCCCCGAAATAGGTTTTAACGGCAGGGTTTGTGAAGGGATGGATGCTGATGCTCGGGATCGCCCTGGAAGGCGGCGGCGCGAGGTGCGCGGCGCAGGCGGGAGCCCTGGCAGCGCTGGCCGACAAGCAGGCCGCGCCCGACCTGATAGCGGGATGCGGCTGCGGCGCGTGGGTCGCCGCGCTGTTCGCGATGGGAGCGAGAAGCGAGGGACTGCGCTCGGCAGTGCGTGACATTAAGCAAGCCGGCGACTGGATGCTGCGCCAGCGCGGAGCGGGCTGGCGGCTGTTCGCGCGAGGACGGATCGACGGGCAGGGGATTCTGCCGATGCGTCGGGTGGAGAAGGCGCTGCGCTGGCAGACGCTGGATACCAAACTGACCGACGTCAGCATGCCCCTGGCCATCCCAACGTGGGATGTCGAGAGCGGGGAGGAGCAGCTGCTGTCCTCACGCTTGCCGGATAAACCCAGCTCGATGGCCTGGAACCGCCAGGCCACGCTAGCGCAGGCCGTTCGCGCCGCGATGACCGCGCCAGGGTTCTGCGAACCCGTGGTATGGCGCGGACGGCTGCTGACAGGCGGCATGTCGCACTGGGCGACACTCCCGGACGCGCTGCGCGACCTGGGCGCGGACCGCATACTGCGCGTGCGGGTGGTTACGCTCAAGGACGCGGGGCTGGATCCACTGACAATGGCCGCCTGCTCAAGGCTACCGCGCGGCGAGGAGGACGACGGCGTGTTGAATATCAAGCTGCCGGCTGGGTCAAGGCTGCTGGATTGCTCCAATATGGAATTGTTCTTCGACATAGGCTACAGGACCGCGCTAGCCGCGCGGCCCATAGTAGTGAAACCATCATCCGCTAAGCCGGGAGGGAAGGTCCTGCCGTTCGAGCGGAGTAAATAGGCGTAGGATGGTTACGCCTGCCCGGTTTCCGGCGGGGTTTCGGGTTCCGGCAGCAGTTCGACAAGCGCGGGCGTCATCAGCCCCTCCAGCTTTTCGAATGAAGCCTCTATCACCCAGTAATCCCCTTCGGCATGGATACGGTCTCGCAGGAACAGCGCGACGCCCGTATCCGTAAGGTAGAAGTTGATGTTGTAATATTCCGGATCAGCGTTGTCGACGTAGTCCTCCGCGAAACGCGCAAAGAGATCATCAGGCTCCGCGTCAGGGTAGACTAACGTGAAGGAACCATCCAGTATCTTTTCACGCAGGGCGGTATCGACAGGCAGGTAGTCGCTGAGTTGGGCGCCAGGCTCGCCGATAGAAAGGTCGAATACGAGGGCCTGTATGTCCGACCATGGGTGCGCGAGCGACGCGCCATTGAAGAAGTACTCCGTACGAACGCTAAGGTAACGGTCGCCCAGGATCGTGTAGGAGGTCTTGCCTTCGACAGTGTCCCAAGCGCGGTCCGGGTCGTCGTCAAGGTATACGTCCACAGAGAACCAGCGCAGGTAAGCGTTGAGCGTTTCCTGGATGTCCGCGTCAGGCAGTCCGGAGACTTCGGCGTATTCGATCCAGGATTCGCCGTTTTCAGCCTTCTGGACGCTTACCGACGTTTGGATATCCGGCGGCGGCGTGGTGGTTTCGGCTAAGGTTGCCAGCGAGAGGGAGGGAAGTGTAAGCAGCGTTATCAGCATGATAGCCAAGAGTTTTGTCCAAGTGATACGCATCATGGCGATTTATCTCCTTTTGCTTTATTGCGGAACGCGTTCCGCACATGAAGTTGACGAATCAACGGGCGGTTTTGTTGCGTCCCGCGGATTGGTTTACGCTTTTTTGTATTGGCGGCGTGAATAAACCCCGCTTGGACAGCGGGGTTCTGGAGGAACAACCCACCCTGGCCACGAGGGTCCAGCGTCACGCTGGTCAGGGGGTCAAGGGGGGTGAAACCCCCTTGCGGGGTCTGGGGCAGCGCCCCAGCGTACCTAACTCCGCGTAAAGGGCGAAGCCCGCAATGTTTGTTTATGCCCTGCGGGGCTGGGATGGTTGGTTTCGACCGGGGGACGGGGGGGGGGGGGGGGGGGGGCCGCCCCCCCGCGGGGCGGCGGCCGGACCCCCCCCACACCCCCCCCGGCGGCGGGCCGCGCCCCCCCCCCCCCCCCCGTCCCCCGGTCGAAACCAACCATCCCAGCCCCGCAGGGCAAAAACAAACATTGCGGGCTTCGCCCTTTACGCGGAGTTAGGTACGCTGGGGCGCTGCCCCAGACCCCGCAAGGGGGTTACACCCCCCTTGACCCCCTGACCAGCGTGACGCTGGACCCTCGTGGCCAGGGTAGGTTGTTCCTCTAGGATAGTCCTTCGCTTGCGTACGCGCTACAGCAGCCGCTCTATACCGCGAAAGCCCGCTTCAACCAACGCCTCAACGTCAAGTCCCCGCTCCGCTTCCTCAACCACCCTTAAACCCGGACGCGTGGCCGGATGCTTCGGGGTAAACACCGAGCAGCAATCCTCATACGGCAGTATCGACGTCCCATACGTGCCTATCTCCTCCGCCTTTTGTATAATTTCAATCTTATCCATCCCTATCAACGGCCTGAACACGGGCATCGAAGCCACATTATCCGTACAAACTAACGCTGCCATCGTCTGGCTTGCCACTTGCCCCACGCTCTCCCCCGTCACCAGCGCGTCGGCGTCCTCCCTCCTTGCCACCCTCTGCGCTATCCTTACCATAAACCTGCGCATCAACACTGTCGTCAACGCTTCCGGGCAGCCTCCCCTTATAGCTTCCTGCACTGGCGTAAACGGCGCGGAGAACAAACGTATCGGCCCGCACGATTCCACTAGAATCCTTGCCAGCGAGACAACCTTCTCCCTTGCCCGCTCGCTTGTATACGGAAACCCGTCGAAATACACCGCGCACAGCGAAACCCCTCGTTTCGCCACCATATACCCCGCTACCGGGCTATCGATCCCCCCTGACAGCAGCAAACACGCCTTACCGTTCGTGCCGCGCGGCATTCCCCCCGCGCCCTTTATACTATCTATATACACATACATATTATCGCGCACTTCAACATAAAACGTCCAATCAGGGCTATTCACATCCACCCTCAGCGACGGATTCGCTTCCAGCATCATCCTTCCAATCTCTCGGTTAATCCCCTGTGAATCCGGCTGGAACCGCTTATCCGACCGTCTCGCCCTCACTTTAAACGAGCCGGACCGCGCCCTTGCCGTCTCCCGCGCGAACCCTGCCAACGCTTCGAAGTCCTTCGGCAGTTCCGTCGCTACGCTCAGCGAGTGGATCCCGAACATCCTCTTAACTCGTTCCGCGCAAGCCCGCGCGTCCCAAGCCGCCGTCCCGCCATCGCCCTCCCGCCTCTTCGGGCCGGCGTAGATATGCCCGTCGGACAGCCACGCCTCCGCTCCGAACGGCCTTACCGCCTCGCGTACCTGGCCTAGCATCTTATTCATGAAGAAAGGCCTGTTCTGGCCTTTCAGGTAGATCTCTCCATACCGTATCAGGAGTGTTTCACGCGCGTTGGGCATTGATCAAACCTACCTTTTCCTATATGGATATATTGAATGGTGCGCCCTCACGATGGCCGCCGCCGCCTGCGTCATATCCTCCGCTGTGTTCAACGGCGACAAGCTGACGCGTATCGCGCGGTCGGCCCGTTCCTGCTGTACGCCCATAGCCAGGAAGCCTGGACTGCGCTGTTTCTTCTTTGACGAGCAAGCCGATCCGGTGCCGACGTACACGCCTTCGCGCTCCAGCGCGCGCACCAACACCTCGCCGCCGATCCCTGGCGTTGATAGGTTCACGATGTGCGGCGCGGCCTGATCTGACGATGGGCTAGGCCCATTTATCCAAACATCGGGCATACTCTGGGCTAATATCGACAAAAATCTAAGCTTATTTTCGCGCAGTCTGTCAACTATATTGAACCCGCACTCATCCAGCGCGATCATCGCCGCGTGAAACCCCGCGATCCCCGCGACATTCTCGGTGCCCGGGCGCAAGCCGTCCTCCTGCCCGCCGCCGAACGTCACCGGGTTCAGCTTTGACCTCCGGCCCGTCGCTAACGCCAACGCGCCGACGCCTTTCGGCCCGTGGACCTTATGCGCGCTGACGCTGACCATGTCCACGCCGCTGGCCAGCAGCCGCCGCGTCCTATCCATCCTCATGAAGCTTTGCGCGGCGTCCACGAATACCATCGCCGACGGGCACTTTTTGTTCCTTAACGCGATTATTTCCGGTATGGGCTGGACCGCCCCGGTTTCGTTGGACACGTCCATAACCGAGATCAGCCTTGTGCCCGGCGTTAACAGCGCTTCCAGCGCGACGGTATCAACCAACCCATCCGGCGTGAGCGGGATTATCCTGACGGCGTTGCCGATGGCTTCCAACGCCGCCTGCTGCTCCAATACCGCCGCGTGTTCCGCCGCCGAAAACAGGAACGTCCCCGGCTTTCTCAGTCTGGATGCCGCGCCCCGTATGGCCAGGTTGTCCGCCTCCGTCCCGCCGGAGGTGAATATGACGTGGTCCGCGCCCAGCCGCGCCTTCAGGTCCTCGCGGCAGCCGGAGACGATCCTTTCCGCGTCGATCGCGGGACGATACAGGGCGGACGGGTTCCAGTCGGTCTCGCGCATCACCCGCGAGACCTCCTTGATCGCGGCGGACAGCGGCGGCGCGGTCGCGCTGTTATCAAGGTATACCATTATCCCTGGAACGCGCCGCGCTGCGCGTAGACCTTGATCATCGACACCAGCTGCTCGGTCGGCTCGATCACGATGATCCGCTTCTTGCCGTCCTTGCTGTAATAGAAGTAGAACAGGTTCCCGTCGCGGTTGAGGAACCAGTTGGTCTTTTCCACGCCCGGCATCGTCACGTAACGCTGGAAGCTGGAGTGCGCTACATGCCCCATAGCCTCGACGTTCCTCACGGTCATGCCGCCCAGGTTCTTGCGCTTCTTGTTGCCCAGCACGCGGGCGAAGTCCAGCTCGCCGTTGGTGAAGCTGTACTCGTACTCTGTTCGCAGCGCGTCGCGCTTCCAGAATATCAGGAACGCCAGGCCGCCGAACACCACCAGCATCACCACGCTCTGGACGCTGAACCCCGCGCCCAGCGTCGAGAACATCATCGCGGCGACCAGCGCGAATATGACCATAAGCGCGGTTAGAACCGCGTATGCCGCGCTGTTCAGGCCCCTGTTCTTCTTGACCACTATCTCCTCGCGAAAGTTATCCACCGATCGAAACCTCCCCGCAATCAAGCGTTGATGGCGTATTATAGCATAACGGACAGGTTTGTGTCGATCGTTCGTTGGATAGGCGGGAAGGTTTTTTGGCAGGATTTTTAAACGTTCACACAGAATCCTTATACCCTAAGCCCACGCGTGGAGGAATATTGATGAAGTGTCCCAACTGCGGCCATTGGAACCGCGACTCGTTCCCGCGATGCTTCCGCTGCGGCGCGTCGCTGTCCGACGACCAGCCATATACCGATAGCCCTGAGGCGCGGTGGGCGCGGCAGTTCGCCTCACCCAAAACCAGCCCGGCGACGGTGATCGACGAGACGCGTCCCCTTGATACATCGTACGATCCCGGCGAGCCGACACTCGCCTCCGAGATGCGGGAACTGAAACGCCGCCGCGCGATGGGCGAGGAACGGCTGAACACCCTGCGCGACGGGGACGGATCGCCGGATGGCGACAACGGCTCCCCCGGCTGGACGGTCGAGGAGATACCGCCCATCCCCGCCGAAGACCCGTATGAGGATACCGCGCCGCCGCCCGCTCAGCCCGGTAAAACCCGCCGCGCTTCGCGCGTAATCGGCCGGACCCCGGGCACATGGCGCAAACCTCGCCGCGCCGATCCCCAGCGTCCCGACGCGGCGTCCGCGCTGCTAAGCCCCGCGCGTGAGCGCGGCCTGGCCGACGAGTACGACCCGACGCCGGAAGAGGATTTCGGCGAGGGCTTCCTCGCCATGGCTCCGGTATCCAACCCTGCGCGCGTGATCGGCATGGACATCCCTCCCGCCGAGTCCGAGACCCACGCGATCGCGCTGGCGCGCACGGTGAGCGGCCCGAAAAACCGGGCGCGCGGGGCGTTCGCGGCGGCGGTGTGGGCGCTGCGGGTATGCGTCGCGCTGGCGCTGGCCGCCGCCGCGTATATCGCGGTCACCGTGTTCCTCATCCCGAGCGTGAACAGGCAAACCGCGCCGGACGTCGCGTACAGCGTTGAGGCGCGGGACGTACAGGGCTACCCGGGGCATGTTATCCAGATTCCAGGCAATGAGGGCGAGAAGATCGTCATACGCGAGCTGGCGCATACTTATACGGTTATCAACGGTTACGCGACTGTGTCGCTGCCCGACTACGCGTTCTACGAGCGGCTGGGCGACGCGGACACGCTTGAGGAGACCGTCCATATAACGCTCACGCCGTCGTTGGAAGGCTCCAAGATAATGACGCCCATCGAGTTTGACGTGGCGGTTCCGCTGTCCAGCGCGTCGCTGATCGCGCCCAAATCATCATGGACGCAGGTTTCCACGGCCATCGGGACGATCCAACTGCAGGTGGAGCCGGGCAGCCGCGTGCTGATCGGCGACCGGGACGTTCCCGAGTCCATGCAGGACGTCTCCGACACGATGGACGACAACGGCCTGCTGACGGCGATCATACCCGTGCAGGACAAGGGCGCGAACGACATCGCGATCCGCGTGACAGCGCCTCACGCGCGGGCCAACGAGCTGTCGCTGACGTTCTACCGCCAGAAGATGGAGATAACGCTAACGCTGAAGGAGGATACTGGCGTTAGGTCCGTCAAGCTGACCAACGACTACGAGCTGACAGGATTCACCAAGCCCGGCGCGACGATAACGGTCGAAACGCCGCACAGAGACCTGGCGGTCGACGCGGACGGCAGGTTCACATTCACCGCGCTGCTCACCGAGATGGGCGACAACAAGATAACCATACGCTCGACATTCCCCGGCATGCCTGACTCCGTGCTGGAGCACACGATATACTACATGATCCCCGCGTCCGAATACAGCAAGAAGGCGTGGGCGCTGTCCGCGAAGGATTACCAGGAGCTGCTGACCAACATCCACATGCGCGTCGGGCAGATTTACCTGTGCAAGGGCCGGGTCGTGCGCGTGTATTCCGATAGCCCGCAGATCGTTATAATGGATACCGGGTCCGGCGGCGCGGAACAGCTGGTGATGCTGGAGAATAAGTCCTCCGACACATGGAAGCTGGGCGAATCGTACCGAATCTACGCCGACGTCAGCGGCATGTATGGCGATATGCCGCGCATGCTGGGGAGGTATACTTATTACGATTAGACATACCCCACCGACTCCCGGGATACGAGCGCCACATCCAGTATGGCGCTCTCATTCGGGCACGATGGGGCGTCCAGCCGCCGCTCCAGTATCTCCACCGCGATCCGCGCCTTTTGCGTGATATCCTGCCGGATCGTGGTAAGCCCGGGCGTGACCAGCCGCGCCATTGGAATGTCGTCGAACCCGACGACGGACATGTCCCCCGGCACGCCCACGCCCAGCCGCTTCAGCGCCTGCATCAGCTCTATCGCGGCTATGTCCGCCGTGACAAACACGCCCGTCACGCCGGGCAGGTCCAGCAGCGAGCGGGCCATCACGTCGGCGCGGCGCGGTTCGGCCAGCATGACGTGGCTGTCCGGCAGCGCGACGCCATACTTGGACAGCGCGAACGCGAACCCCGCTATGCGCTGCTTATCCAGGTCGCTGCCCGTCTCCACGCCCGGCGCGAACAGCGCCAGGCGGCGGTGCCCGCGCTCCGCCAGGTGTTCGGCCGCGATCATGCCGCCCCGGTAATCGTCGATGCCCACGTTGTTGATCCGCCGCACGGAACTGTAGCTGTCCGTGAACACGAACGGTATCCCCGCGCGGTCCTGAATCTCGCGGATGTCCTTATCCAGCGTGCCAAAGAATATCACGCCCTGCACGTTCCACGCGTTCAGGTTTTGCAGTATATCGGCGTAGTCGTTCGTAGCGCGGATCATGCCGAAGTACCCGCGCTTCTGCAGCTGGCGCAGCAACTCGCCCGCGAACAGCGAGATATACGGGTCGGCCAACACGTTCCTGTCGCAGTCGGCGTACACGATCAGCGATATTATGCGCGAGGACTTATTAGACAGCGACCGCGCGGTCTGGTTCGGCACATACCCATACTCGGCGATCAGGTCCTGGATCTCCTTCGCCTTGCACGGGGAAACCTTCGTCAGGTTGCCGTTAAGCACATTGGAGACCGTGGCCTTGCTGACCCCGGCTTTCACGGCGATATCCTTAAGCGTGACCATACTCCATCATTGTAAAGGAATCGCCGCGAAAGCGCAACGCCGAACCGCTGGAATTTGTATGGAAAGACGTATTATAGGCTGGGCTGCGCGATGTAGAGCGCCTCCGCCGCTTTGTTGATAGAGCCAAGGTTCGCGGTTTCAATGAAATACTTAAGCTGGCGCAGCGTCATGGGCAGTCTCCTTCATATACCGCCGCGTACAAGGCAACAGGCACCAAACCATCCCGCAGACGTACTATAAAAGTGAATTGTATGCGAGGGGGAGTGCGCCCATGCGCGGATTAGGCGGCGACAGTATTATCATAACCAGCATAGAGAACGTGGCCCGCATCGGCGGCGAAAAGGCTGTATTGGGCAAGACAATATCCATGCCCATGACCCATAGCCTGATATGCCTGATGACAGGCTCGTGGACTGTCCACGCAAGGGACGTCAAGCTGATCTGCAGGCCAGGCAGCATCATCTTCCTGCCCAAAGGCGTGTCCCATCGATGCGATAAGGGAGATAACTGCGATGGCGTGGTAGTTAAGTTTACCACGTTGGATTCGATAAATACAGACCCGTTTATGTTCTTGCCAGCTAAGATCACAAGGTGGGAGACGCTGTTCAAGTCGCTGGAGACCGCGTGGTTCCATAGGAAGCCGGGGAGCTTGACCAGGTGTATATCGCTGCTGTACCAGGCTATAGCAATGGCGCAGGAGACCAGCGTGAGGTTTGATCTGCCGACGACCAGGCAGGCTTCACTAGAGAAGGCGATTAATTACTTAAAAGAAAATTTAAAGCAGTCTAACTTTTCAGTGGAGACCATGGCGCCCATTGCGGGGATGTGCCCGACGTACTTTAGGCAGCAGTTCAGGAGATTGTACGGTGTGTCGCCGAAACAGTATCTGCTGAATACGCGCGTGCGCATAGCCAAGGACTTGCTGGCGACAACGGATTTGTTTATAACGAACGTAGCTAAGGAGGCGGGGTTCAGCAGTCTGTATTACTTTAGTAAGGCGTTCAAGGGCGCGACAGGTATCAGCCCGCGGGCATACCGGGACAGCGTCAAGGGCTAAGGCCTGGCAAAGAAGACAGAATTCCTAGAGGAACAACCTACCCTGGCCACGAGGGTCCAGCGTCACGCTGGTCAGGGGGTCAAGGGGGGT
>JAISWI010000064.1 GCA_031270865.1 Oscillospiraceae bacterium | reverse complement strand
TGTTGGTTTCGACCGGGGGACGTGGGGCTCCGCCCCACACCCCGCAAGGGGGTTTCACCCCCCTTGACCCCCTGACCAGCGTGACGCTGGACCCTCGTGGCCAGGGTAGGTTGTTCCTCAACGCTTTGCCTTTGCTTGTAAACTTAAGGGGCGGCGATGCCAATCGCCGCCCCTTAACCTTGTCTACGCGTTCAGGAATCCTAATCCTCCTCGTAGAACTGCGCGGTATTGATCTCCCGGCTTCGCCGCGCCCGCTGTTTCTTGGCAAAACTCGCCGGGTCCTCCGACTCCACCGCAAGGGGCTTCTCTGTCTTGGGACGCAGTGTCCCGGCGCGTCTGGTTAAGCGGTACTGTCCGGCTCCCCCGGCCTCGGGGTCAGGCTCGGCATCCGGCTTGTTGGGCTTCGCCTCTGTTTCCGGCTCCTGTCCCGCGTTGCGCGGAGGCGCGTATCGCTCGGCTGCCCGCGCTATTTCCGCCGCGTCTATCCGGTGCGTGTCGTCCGGCTCTAGGTATCTTCCATCAGGCTCGTCGCCGTTCAACGAGGCTATCTCCGGCTCTATGAACTCATCCTCGGCGTCGTCCATTCCAGCGTATGACGGCGCGTAGTCCGCCGCTGTGGGCGGGGCATACCTGCTGTTGTCGATATCCGTTACATCGGCGTTATCCGCGTCGTCGCGCCGCTTGCTGAACGCCTTAGCCAGCACTGGCAGTCCAGCCGCCTTTAGCGTGTTTCTGGCGGCGTTCTTGGCCGCCCGGCTGTAATCGCGGCGCGGCGAACGATCCAGATGGTCTATGACCTCTACCGCGGCCGGCGAGCGTGAGCTTCCCAGCGACCGCGCCGCCGGAGCGCGCTGGCGGTCGAGTATGAACATTGCGCCGGCCCCGGCCAGTATCAGCACTAGCAACCCGCCCATCACCCATAGCAGCACTGAGCCGAACGAGCCTGAATCCCGCAAGTTAGCCGATTGGGTGACCAGGGCCTGGGGCGTGGCTGTCTGCGCGGGGGTTGGCGTGGGCGTGATGGTTGGCGTCGGGCTGGGGGTGGGCTTGGGGGCCTGGTACACTATCGGGACCTCGTTGGATTTGAACGCCGCCGCCTCGCCCAGGCTGTTCTTGGCTGTCGCGGTGAACTGGAACGTCCCGCCCATGAACAGCGTGAACTCCTTCGCCCTTACGTCCTGCTCGCCCGGCTTAAGCTGCGGTATTGTGTAGATGTTCTTCCCGGCGGCGGACACAACTATCTCGTTGGTCGTCTCCTCGCCCGTGTTGCGCGTGGTGATGATGAACACGGCCGTAGCCGGGTCGGTGTATATCACGTCGCGGTCGGACTCTATGGATATCGATAGGCTTACGGGCTTGGCGTCCTCGCGGGTCTGGACGGTTACCTCGTTGGAGGACAGCGCGAGCGGGTTGCCGTTCGCGTCCACGCCCGTTATGTCGAACTTGTATGCGCCTGGCGCGGAAACCTTGACGGTCTTGGTCTCCTTGTATGTTTTCTTCGCGCCCAGGCTGATGTTTTGCGCGATCACGCCCAGCGACGCGTCGCTGATCGTTATCTCCTTATAGGAAACGCTGCCCGCGTTCTTGATCTCGCAGACCAGGCTGACCGAGTCGCCGCGGTTGACGACGTCCTTGGACGTGGTTAGCGTGGCGGTAATATCGATCTTTGTCGGCGTGATCGTTATGACCTTGGAGACCGTGCCCGACACCGACTTGCCCAACCCTTCCGGCGTGTAATATATCGTGGGCTGGGAGGACACCGTCGCCGCGCCCATCTTGAATGTCCAGGACTTGGTCACGCTCGCGCCAACGGACAGGCTTTCTATCAGCAGGTCGCCCTTCTTGTTGATGCCCACGCCCTTGTCCATTATGTACAGGTCGAGCAGGTTGACGTCGCCCGTGTTCTCGAACAAGTATTCCATCGTGACGGTCTGCCCCTCCTCCGGGTTTGTGGGGGTGTATGACCGCTGGACGTTAAGCTTGTGGTTGACCGGCTTATTGTAAGTGAAGCGGGCCGTTAGGTTCTTGGTGATGTTCTGCGCCG
Source organism: Oscillospiraceae bacterium (assembly GCA_031270865.1). Taxonomy (GTDB): domain Bacteria; phylum Bacillota; class Clostridia; order Christensenellales; family Aristaeellaceae; genus BNUH01. The sequence continues at coordinate 15,664 of JAISWI010000064.1, read as the reverse complement.
TGCCGTCGACGATGCGCGGATACTGCAGCTTGTAGGTGATCGAGCCTGTCTCCAGCTGTTCCTTGGTGACGGTCCACTCGCCAACCCATGGGAACTGCTGGCCTATCCGCATCTGGAGCGATCCGCCCGAGCCAAACGTGGAGACCCGGTTGTTGGCTGGGTCGATCAGCACCACCGAGCCGGGAATGTCGTCGTCGCCGACGTTCATTATTTGGATGCTGACGCGCACGGTCTGCGGTCCGCTCAATGTCACAGGCTGGATCTCGATGTTGGCCGTGATCGGGTCGATGTTCTCGCCCGCCAGCGCCGCGCCGTTAAGCGCCTGTATGCCGCCGGGCATGCCCAGGAATCCTGACGCGGCCAACGCCAGCGCCAGTATGAGCGCGTTTCGGAAACGATTCGGCCTTCCGTTATCTCTAAGACTCATGTCAACTTCCCCTCGCATGCGAGCCCTTGAATCCTTGAATGCGCCTGACACCGATATAACGAACCAAACGCCATAAATCCGTCAAGGCGCAAGCGGTTCAGCCAGAAAAATTAAGCGCGGGCGGGTTTTATTATCTGCCATCCCACCCATATTTGGTTAAAACGGCGCGTCGTTTTCCACAACCTCCACCTTTTCCCGGGAAAACATGTCGAATACCTGCTGCTGGACGTCCGGTTGGGGCTTAGGCGCGGGCGTTCCGGACGCGGCGTCTACGCTTAGGCGCAGCGGCGAGCCGAACGCCTGGCCGATGGCGTCCTCGATGGCCGCGATGTTGGCGGGATTGTTCCTGATGTAGTCGGCCTGGAACGACTTGTCGGCGGGGAACGCGACACGCGCCGCGCCGTCCTCGACGCCTGTGAACGCGCCGTGGCGCAGCTGGGCCATCAGTCCGGGCTTGGAGCGCGTGAGTATGTCGAGGGCCTTTGTCCACAATTTCCTGGGGTCGGTGGCGGCTGGCGCGGCTGGTTCGGCGGCTGGCGCGGCGGCTGGTTCGATGGTTTCCGGCGTGGTTTCGGCTTGACGCGGCTTGGGCGCGGCTATGGCCGGCGGAGCCGCGGTTGTTTGAGCGGCTGTCGGCTGGATTGTTGGAATGGGCGCGTTGTTGTGTAAATTTGCCAACGCGCGTTCCAGCGCGTCGACGCGCGCGGCCATCTCCTCTAACCTCAGCGTGTCCTCCGGCACGCACGCCCTTAGCGCCGCGGCCTCCAGCGCCAGGCGCGGATCGGCGTTCCACCTGTTCGTTTGCGCGGCCTGGGCGAACAGGTCCAGCAGCCGCAGGAGGTTATCCATCCTGAAACGTGATGATTGCTCACGGTAACGCCCGGCCTCATCCTCCGTGACGGCCAGCATGCGCGGCAGATCGCCGCCCGCGGTTTGCGCGATCAGCAGCGAACGGACATGCCCGGCCATGTTGGAGGCCAGTTCCTGCGGGTCCAGCCCCGATAGGTACGCCGCGTTGACCAGCCTTAGCGCGGCTGCGGTATCCTTGGCCGCGCACGCCTGGGCCAGCGTGAAGAGCGTTTGCGGGTCCGCCGCGCCCAGCATCGCGCGGACGCGCTCCTCGGTGACCGTGCCGGTGTTCGTCGCGCGGCATACGTCCAGCAGTGACAGCGCGTCGCGCATGCCGCCGTCCGCCGCGCGCGCGATCAACCACAACGCGCCCTCGGTGATGGGTATGCCGCGCGTCCGCGCGACCAACTCCAGCCGCCCGACGATCAGGCGCGGCTCGATCCTGTGAAACGCGTACCACTGGCAGCGCGAGAGGATCGTCTCGGGGAGCTTCCTTGGCTCGGTCGTGGCGAGTATGAAGACCACGTGCGGCGGCGGTTCCTCCAGCGTTTTAAGGAACGCGTTGAACGCTTGGGGGGTTATCATGTGCGCCTCGTCGACTATGTAGACGCGACGCTTAACAAAGCTCGGAGCGTATACGACCCGTTCGGTGAGAACGCGCATGTCGTCGACGCGGTTGTTGCTGGCGGCGTCCATCTCGATAACGTCTATGCCGTCGTTGTTTTCTAGGAAAACGCACGCGGCGCAGTGTCCGCAAGGCTCGCCGTCCTCAGGCTGGAGGCAGTTGATGGCGCGGGCGAATATCCGCGCGGTGGAGGTCTTGCCCGTGCCCCTAGGCCCGGAGAACAGGTAGGCGTGGGTTATGGACCCGTCGCGCGCCTGCGCTTTCAGGGCGGCGGAGATCGCGTCCTGCCCAACCTGTTCGTCGAAACGCTTCGACCGCCATTGGCGGTACAGCGCGAGCGGCGGTGAATCCGGCATAGCCTAACCCTTCCTCTAGTGGGCCGCGCCTACCAGCGCGGCGTAACTATTATAACCCATAGACGATATCACGCCCGGCAGTTCATCAATAATATCGATTAACGCCGTTGGATCAACCAGGCCAGCCGTGCCTATCTCGACGGCCGAAGCCCCGGCCAGCGCCATCTCCATGACGTCCCGCGCCGACGCTATGCCGCCCATGCCGACTATCGGGATGGTTACGGCCTCATAAACCTGCCAGACCATCCTTATCGCGACTGGCAGCGCGCACGGCCCCGACAGCCCGCCGAACGTATTGCCCAGTATGGGCCGACGGGTCCTCAGGTCGATCCGCATGCCCAGCAGGGTATTTATCAGGCAGAGCGCGTCCGCGCCCTCGGCCTCGCACGCGCGGGCGATTTGGGCGATGTCCGTCACGTTCGGGCTTAGCTTTATCCATACGGGTTTGCGGGACGAGCGGCGGACCGCGCGGGTAACGTCCGCCGCCGCCCGGCAGTCCGTGCCAAAGGCCATGCCGCCGTGACTGACGTTCGGGCAGCTGATGTTGATCTCAAGCGCCGCGACCGCGTCCGATTCATCAAACCGCGCGGCCAGCGCCGCGTACTCGTCTACGGTGAACCCGCACACATTCGCGATGATCGGGCCATTATACATACTTGCCAGCGCGGGCAGCTCGTTTTTGAGCGCGTTGTCTATGCCGGGATTCTCCAGCCCGACCGCGTTGAGCATCCCGGCGGGACAATCCGTCACGCGCGGCAATGGGTTGCCCAGGCGAGGCAGCGTCGTTACGCCTTTCATCACCACGCCGCCCAGTTTGGTTATATCATATAACCGCGCGGCCTCCGCGCCGAAACCGAACGTCCCGCTAGCCGGCATGACCGGATTTGCCAGCCGGACCGCTCCGACCGCCGCCGACAGGTCCGCCGCGCTCACCATGCCAGCGCCTCCTTGTTAAATACCGGGCCGTCGACGCAGATTCGCTTGCCCCCGGCCAGCGTTTCGCGTGTGCAGCCGCGGCACAGCCCGACGCCGCACGCCATGCGCGTCTCCAGGCTCAACTGTCCCGGCAGCGGGCACTGCCGCTTTACGGCGCGGAGCATCCCCTCCGGGCCGCACGCGTAGTAAAAATCCCGGTCGGCGGCGGCCTCGTCCAGACGATCGGTCACGCGCTGGCCGTCGGTCTCCAGCGTGACGATTACTTTACAGCCCAGGCCGCGCAGTTCGTCCGCTAATATTATATCATATTTGGAAGCGAAACCCAATAGGGCGGTTGGCGTGATATTGTTAACGGCAAACCGTTTGGCCAGCGCGTACAGCGGCGGAACGCCCACGCCGCCTCCGATCAGCAGCGGGGCGCGGCTTACGGTCATGTCAAACCCGTTGCCCAGGCCCAGCATCACGTCGAGCGTACGGCCTATCGGTATGTTGGATAGTTTGCGCGTGCCTTCGCCCACGATTTTGTATAATATGACGAAGCCGCCGCTGTCCCAGTCCACAATCGAGAACGGGCGGCGCAGGTACATCCCGTCGATCCGGATGTTCGCGAACTGTCCGGCATGGGTGAGCGCGTCCGTTGGGCCGTCGAGCCGGAGCCTGTACACATCCCGCGCGACAGGATAATTATCCATTATAATATATATGCTTTGTCGCACAATTCAGCCTCCATCATTCCGCATAATCCGACGTTCGACAACATTTAGCATTGACCGGATTCCCCCTTGCCAGCCGTCGAACGGGGCGCTTCGTCCCGTCGAGCCGGGGCCTGTAAATACCCCGCGCGACAGTATAATTATCCATTATAATATATATACCTTGTCGCACAATTCAGCCTCCATCATTCCGCGCAATTCGACGTTCGACAACATTTAACATTGGCCGGACCCCCCTTGCCAGCCGTCGAACGGGACGCTTCGTCCCGTCGAGAGGGGGTCTGTAAATACCCTGCGCTACAGTATAATTATCCATTATAATATATATACCATGGCGCACGATTCACCCCCCATCATTCCACATAAGCCGACCTTCGACAAAAGTTAACATTGGCTGGATTCTTACTTCCCAGCCGTCGAACGGAGTGCTTCGTCCCTTCGATAGGAACGCGCGGGGGTCTATCTTGTATGATGTTGATGTATCCAACACTGTTATATCGGCGGGCGAACCGACGGTCATGCCTGGCGGCTCTCCCAGCAGGGCGCGTGGCGCGGCGGTCAGCGTCTCCAGCAGCCGCTCGAGCGGAATCAGTCCGGTTAGGACCAGCCGGGTGTACAGCGCGGGGAAGGCGGTCTCCAGCCCGACGACGCCCCGCGCCGATTGAGCGAAGCCGCCGGACTTCTCCAGCGCGGTGTGCGGCGCGTGGTCGGTCGCGATGATGTCGATCGCGCCGTCGCGCAGGCCTTCTATCAGCGCGAGCTGGTCCTGGAGCGAGCGGATGGGCGGGTTCATCACGAACCTGCCGTCGTCGCTTACGTCGTTGTCGTTCAGGCACAGGTAGTGCGGCGCGGTCTCGCAGGTGACGGGCAGTCCCTCCGACTTCGCGCGGCGGACCAGCTCGACCGTCTCGCGGCACGACGCGTGCTGGACGTGATAGCGGCATCCCGTCTCGCTGACGAGGCGAAGGTCGCGCTCTACCTGCCGCCACTCGCTCTGAGCGCCGGACAGCGTGTTATCCTCGCAGTGCGCGGCTATCGGTTTGCCGACCGCTCTGGCGCGGAGCATCGCCTCGCGCATCAACTCCTCCGATTGGACGCCCTTGCCGTCGTCGGAGAACGCGGCGACGTATGGCGCGATATCCTCCATATCCGATAGGGTTTGTCCGAACTCGCCGCGCGTGATCGCGCCGAACGCGCGGACGTGGACCAGCGCGTCACGCCTGTATATCTCAAGCGACTGGAGCGTGTGCTCCAGCGAATCCGGCACGGGGTCGATGTTGGGCATCGCGGCGACGACGGTGTAACCGCCCCGCGCCGCCGCAGCCGTGGCTGTCGCGACGGTCTCCTTGCGCGGGAAGCCGGGTTCCCTCAGGTGCGCGTGCGCGTCCGCGAAACCCGGCGAGACGATACGCCCGGAGCAGTCAACGACGCTGTCCGCGTCGAGCCGCGTTCCCGGAGCGACGATCGCCGCGATCCTGTTTCCTTCAATTAATATGTCTTCCCGGCGCAGCTGCCCGTCCCGATAAACCGCCGCGCCCGTGAGCGTCACGCGCATGCCGCGCCTCCGTTTCGCCGGTGGTCGTTTGGGCGGTATTATACCGGATGGGCGGGGGGTTGTCAATTGGGGGATGCCGCTCTGTCGCGGGGGTGGGGAATCGTTTCGCTCGCTCTGTAGCTGTGGAGGAGAATTAGCTTAGTCCCCCTCTGTAGCTGTGGAGGTGGAATCGCTTAGCCCGCTCTGTAGCTGTGGAGGAGGATTAGCTTAGCCCCCTCTGTCGCTGGGGGGGATTAGCTTTGTCCGCTCTGTAGCTGTGGAGGAGGATTAGCTTATCCCCCCTCTGTAGCTGTGGAGGAGGATTAGCTTAGCCCCCTCTGTCGCTGGGGGGGATTAGCTTTGTCCGCTCTGTAGCTGTGGAGGAGGATTAGCTTAGCCCCCTCTATCGCTGTGGTGGGGGCGCGTCTACCCCTGTTCCCGCGTCTGCCAGTACGCGCGCGCTGGCTGATGCCAGCCGGGTACCCCCCATGGCGGCGGAGGCCATGACCGCGCGGCCTCGGGCATGGGCGCGGGCTCCGGCGCGGGATCGGCCGCGGGCTGCTGGCGCGGCGCTCTGGCGGGCCGCGCGGGTTTGCCCGACGTGTTGTCGACCACGTAAGACGGGACCGTGTTGTATGGCGTGACGGGCATGGGGTAGGCGTCAAAGCTGCCCGCGCTTAGCTCCTCGCGCGGCGCGTCCACGCTCTCGCCGTGGAACCCGTCGACGCGGGCCTGCGGGTCGTCGTCGCTGACGCGGCGGTTGTAGTAGAGCGACTTCGGCCCGTCGATGAACAGGTTGTCGCCGCTTACCAGCATATCCCCGCGCGCGACGCAGCCTGCCATCACCACGCGCGATGCCGGGGACTGGGGCGAGGTGTAGCGCGACTGGTTGCTGCCCAGTATCCGGTGGACGAACCTAAGCCCCTGTATGACCTCGCTGAAGGCCGCGTTGTCACGGAACGCGGCGTGTGATTGGGACACGAATCCCACTATCCCGCCGATAAACTCCCCGGTCAGCGCCCCGGACGGCGCGGCCCCGCTCACGCTGCCGTAGCATACGTTGCCGATGAACAGTATGTCTGGCTCCGGGGCCATGCGCGAGGACCCGGCCTCGCCCGCGATCCCGCCGACGAACCACCGCTGGCCCGTTACGCGTCCATAGTTGGTGTTGCCGTCCACCAGCGAGCGCTGCCCGGCCTCGCTTACGCCCACGGTGCCGCATATCCCGCCGGTTCGGGCGCTGCCTATTATCTCGGCGCGGTTGACATTGCCCATCAGCGTACAGTTGGTGACGGCGGCGGCGATCCCGCCGGTCCGTTCCGCGCCGTAGAGGTCCTCGCACGCGTTTACCGTCGCGTCGGCGGCGTTCTCGCTGGACTCGATCGTGGAGTTGGCGGCTGTCGCGACCAGCCCGCCGCACGCCGCGCCCATCCTGTCCTGATCGTATATATAGGTTATCGCCGCGTGGTTGACGCAGCGGCGCATCACCGAATCGGCCAAATGCCCGCATAGCCCCGCGAAATACCCGCTTGAGCCTCGGACGCTGCCGTAGCATACGCAGTCCTCGATCCTCGCCTCGCTTGCCACGCGGACCAGCCCGCCCGCGTACGCTCCGTGGCCTGGCTCGCCGACGAGGTTGGCGGTATCTATCACGACCGCCAGCGCCAGGCGGTCGACTATCAGGCGCGAGCATCCGCCCAGCAGCGGCTCGGTCAGTCCGCGTATCAGGTAGCCGTTGCCATGTATAACTATATCGTCGGCGTCCACGGCCTTCCATGGGCGCGTCAGGGTGATATTGCTGGCCAGCGAATACTCCTGCCCGCCGCGCATGCCCGCCAGTTCCTGTTCCGTGCGGATGATGACCGGCACAGACACCCCTCCTTATGTATAAGGCTGGGACAGTTTATGCGGGCATGCGGGACAAATATACGCGGTACGCATCAGGCGGCGGGCCTGGGCATATATTCCCGTACGATCCAGCGAGCGAGGAGGGACCGAGTATGCCCAGCGACTTGACGACAGGCCGGACCGCGCCGCGAGGCGACAGCCGCGCGAATACAATCACGCGGGCAGCGGTGATCAGGCCGGGGTGCGCGCCGCCAGAGGATAAACCACGGTTTTCATGGGGGATAAGGCGGGCGGATAAACCCAAAAAGAAAGGCCGCAAGAGCGTCGAGCGGGAGGCCGCGCCCGCCCCGGCGCGGTACTCGACCACGTTCACCGCGAAACCGCGCGGGCTTACGGATGAGCGCGACAGCGTGACGCGGTTGTCGGCGCGTGTCACGCCCAACGCGCTTACGATGTATTCCGCCGGGGAATATGCGAAACGCGACGTCGCGGGGCGCGGCATGCCGGAAGCGGCTGGCGGCGGCCATGCCTCCGACGAGAGCTTCAAGCCGGGAGCGGCTGGCGGCGGCTATGCCTCCGACGAGAGCTTCAGGCCGGGAGCGGCTGGCGGCGGCCATGCCTCCGACGAGAGCTTCAAGCCGCTGCGGTTCGGAGAGCGGATGCTAAGGAACACGGCGGTATGCGTGGCCGCGCTGCTGTGCGCGCTGGCGATCCGGACGGTAGACGCGCCGATAGCGCGGACGGTCTCCGCGGGACTGCGCGACTGGGTGACGATGGACCTGGACGAAAGCCTGGGCAGCCTGAAGTTTGTGCAGAACCTGCTGCCCGACGCCGCGCTGGTGTTCTGGCATATCGGGTCGAGCCAGACGTTCGCGCGTCCCAGTCAGGCCGCGCTGTCCCACGGCTGGAACGAGAATGAGCCGTACCTGACATATTCGTCCGATACGCAGAACCCCGTCTACGCTTCGGCGGCGGGCGAGGTCGCGGCGATCACGTACCTTGAGGACGGCTCGTCGACGGTCCGGCTGCGCCACGAGGACGGCATGGAGACCGTCTACGGCAACCTGGCCTCATGCGTGGTCCGCGAGGGCGACCTGGCCGCCGTGGGCGACGTGATAGGCGCGAGCGGGACGCTGTTCTTTGAGATTCGCGGCGAGGGACGCTCGATGAACCCCGCGCCGCTGATGGCCGAGCGTCAGCCGTGAGCTTTATGGGCAGAGCCGCGCGGCTGGGCAGCGTCGGCGGCGTCGATATAAGGATGCACGCCGCGTTCCCGGTGCTGATTATCAGCAGTTTCCTGCTGGGGCAGTGGCCGGTTACGCGGGTTACGCTGCTGGCGCTGTGCCTGCATGAGTGCTCCCACGCGCTGGCCGCGAAAGCGCTTGGGATGCGCGTCGTGTCGCTGGAGCTTACCCCGTTCGGCGGGATCGCGCGGGTGGAGGGACTGGGTCACGCCGCGCCATGGCAGGAGGTCGCCGTCGCGATGGCGGGGCCTGGGTCCAACCTGCTGATGGCGATGGGCGCGGGGTTCGGGGCGCAGATGGGGTTGTGGCCGGGCGAAGCCGTCCAGATGTTCGTCAGGTGCAACCTCGCGCTGATGCTGTGCAACCTGATGCCCGCGCTGCCGCTGGACGGGGGACGGGCGGTGCGGGCGATGGCCTCCGGAGCGCTGGGATGGCGGCGGTCCACGCGGGTGTTCGCGTGGTTCGGGGCCGCTCTGGGCGCGGGACTGGTCGCGCTAGGGGTATACGAGGCGTTCAACCGCAGGATTAACCCGACGTTCTTCATGACCGGGGCGTATCTGGTTTACGCCGCGCTGGAGGAGCGCGACGCGTCCGCGTCGTGGATAGCCAAGGGGTTGAGCGGACGCGCCTCGCAGTTCGCGTCGGCCGGGGTGGTGCCCGCCAGGTGGTACGCGGCGTCTGCGGACACGCCCGTTAGCCGGCTGCCCGCGCGTGTTTCCCAGCGCGGGTATACGATGGTCGTCGCGCTCGATCCTGTCGGGATGAGGCCGCTGGGCACCATCCACGAGAGCGAGCTAATGGCCGCGATGATGGACGACCAACGCGTGACCGTCGGCGAGTTGATCAAGCGCCGTGAGCCCGCGGCTGTCGACGTGACCGCGAGGGCGCGGGACGCGGTGTGGCGCGTCGCGCGTGAGGGCAGCGGGATCATGACCCCGACGCGTTTGTGATCGCCGCTGGGTGGTTATGGGTGGTTGGATGGTTGGGTGATTGGATAGTTGGATGGTTGGATGGTTGGGTGATTGGATGGTTGGGTGATTGGATAGTTGGATGGCTGGGTGGTTATGGATGATTATGGATGGAAACCCGGGCCTGGCCCGTTATATGTATGAGCAGGGAATGGATTAACGCGAAGACTGATTCGCGAAGGAGGGGTTGTCTTATGAAAGTGATCGCGCTGGTATTGGTTCTGGCGTTGGGGGTTGTTGGTTTGGCCGGGTGCACTACCGGGGAGAACCCGCCCGCGCCGTCGGCTTCGCCTGATGTGTCTCCCGATGTCTCGCCTGATGTGTCGGCGGAACCGTCGGGCGAGCCGTCGCCGGAGGCCCCGGTACGCGCGTCGTATACGGGCGTGGTCGGGAGCGTTGAGCAGGACAGGGTATCCATAAAGGAGACGGGCAGCGAGGCGATCTCGATCGTCGTGACGGTGTCCGATGAGACGTACATACTGGACGGGCAGACGGGCGAGGCGAAGGCCATCGACTCGCTAAAGATAGGCGAGGCCGTCGCCGCCGTGACCAGGCCGATCGCCGCGCAAAGCATGCCGCCGCAGTCGCCGGGGCTGGCGATATTCATTAACCTGCCGACCGAGGGCTTGCCGCCGACGTTCGCCATCGTCAAGGAGGTAACGACGGACACGGAGAATCAAACATGGCTGGTGACTGACGAGAACGTCAACTGGCGGGTATCGGCGGAGACTCCGTTGCTGCCGTACAAGGCGGGCGCGCCCGTGACGATGGACCAACTGAAGCCGGGTATGCGGGTGGTGGGCTGGTACTCGTTGACGACCAAGAGCATGCCCGCGCAAGCGACGCCGGATAAGATACTCGTGCTGCCAGCGGTGGCGGAGGGGCAGTAAGGGTCTCGCATGTCTCTTAGGGTAGACGCTGGGCGAGTCACCCATGCAAGGGTAGGGGCGGTGTGGATCACCCCTGCAAGGGTAGGGGCTGGGCGAATCACCCCTGCGATGGTAGGTGTAGGCGTGTCCAACACCTCGTTGGGGAATTCGCCTCGCCCCTATGTCGCTGGGCGATATCTCACCTAAAAGGGCGACAAGAGGTTGGGAACGGCTCGTCGTGGGTTGTCGGTTTCTACCCCACCGTTGCTATGCCGCCGCCTTTATCCTGTCGCCCCTGCGCCGCTACGTCCCTGTGTCTCTCGTCCCTACGCCTCATCCTTAACCATTGTCAGCGAGATCCTCATCCGCGCCTTGTCTACCTCGCGAACCCATACCGTCACCGTGTCGCCAACCGCGACCACCTCGCTGGGATGCCTGACGTACCGGCTCGACATGTTGGCTATGTGCACCAGCCCTTGCCTCTTTACGCCAATATCAACAAACGCGCCGAAATCCACCACGTTACGGATTATCCCGGTCATCTCCATGCCCGGCGCGAGGTCGTCTATCGAGCGTACGGAGCGGTTGAACAGCGCGGGCGGCGCGTCGTCGCGAGGGTCGCGGCCCGGCTTGGCTATCTCGGACAATATATCATTGAGCGTCGGCAGCCCGACGCCCGTCTCCTCCGCAAGCTTCGCCAGGTCGCCGACTCGCCGCGCTATGTCGGGCGCGCCGCCGCGCGTCAGTTCCTGAGGTTTCACGCCCGCCCGCTTCAGTATCTCCATCGCGGCGGGATAGCTCTCCGGGTGCGCGCCTGTCGCGTCCAGTGGGTTGACGCCGCCGACGACGCGCAGGAATCCCGCGCACTGCCCGAACGCCTTCACGCCCAGCTTGGGCACCTTCATCAACTGCCGGCGGTCGGTGAACGCGCCGTTCGCCTCGCGGTAGGCGACTATGTTCCTCGCGAGCGCGGGGCCGATCCCCGCGACGTATCCCAGTAAGCTCGCGCTGGCCGTGTTCAGGTCCACGCCCACGCGGTTTACCACGCTCTCCACCACCTCCGCCAACGCGCGTTCCAGCTCGCCCTGGTTGAGGTCATGCTGGTACTGGCCCACGCCGATGGACTTGGGCGGTATCTTCACCAGTTCGGCCAGCGGGTCCTGCAGCCGCCGGCCCAGGCTGATCGCGCCGCGCGTAGTCACGTCCAGGTCAGGGTATTCCTCGCTGGCCAGTTTGGACGCGGAGTATACCGACGCGCCGTCCTCGTTGACGATCGTGTATTTGATGGCCAGGCCCGACCGCTCGATGAACGCGGCCACCGCCGCCTCGGTTTCGCTGCCGCCCGTGCCGTTGCCGATGGCTATAATGTTTATACCGTGAAGCGTCGCGAGGCGCTCCAGCTCCGCCTCCGAGCCTCTTATGTCGGATTTCGGCGGCGTCGGGTAGATGGTGGCGTAGTCCAGCAGTTTGCCCAGCTCGTCCAGCACGGCCACCTTGCAGCCCGTGCGGTAACCAGGGTCGATCGCGATCACCCTAGCGCCGCGCGTCGGACGGGCCAGCAGCAGCTTCTCCAGGTTCCGCGCGAACAATCGTATGGCGTCGCGCTCGGCGCGTTCGGTTAGCTCGCCGCGAACCTCGCGCTCCAGCGACGGCGCGATCAGCCGCCTGTAGCTGTCGTCCAGCGCGGATTCAAGCAGCTCCGCGAACGCGCCGCCCTCCTTGACCACGCGGTGGTTGAGGATGCCGAGCGCGAGCCGCGCGTCCGTTTGGAGTTTCACGCGCAGCTTGCCCAGCTTCTCGCCCCGGTTGATGGCCAGCGTCCGGTATCCGGGTATCGCCGTGACCGGTTCCGCGAGGCCGAAGTATTTCTCAAAAACGTTTTTTTCGTCGTCGTCCGCCGCGGAACTGGCGATAACGCCCCGCTTGCGCGTGAAGTCGCGCAGTATGGCTATGTGCCCGGCGTCGTCGGCGACGGTCTCGGCGATGATGTCGAGCGCTCCGCGCAGCGCGTCGTCCGGCGTGGGGTAACCCTTCTCCGGGTTGACGTATCCTGCGGCGACGCCCGGCGGGTCGCCGCTTGACGGCGATTGGGCGAGGATTATATCGGCCAGGGGCTGCAGACCGGCGCCTCGGGCCATGGACGCGCGGGTGACGCGTTTCTTCTTGAACGGTTTGTACAGGTCCTCCACCCGCCGCGAAGTGTCCGCGTCCTCGATCTCGCAACGCAGTTCGGGCGTGAGCTTGCCCTGATCATCGATCAGGCGCAGGACCTCGGCCTTGCGCTCCTCCAGCTTGCGCAGGTACGCCAGGCGCTCATCCAAGCCGCGCAGGGTCGCGTCGTCCACGCCGCCCGTGGCCTCCTTGCGGTACCGCGCGATGAACGGGATCGTGTTCCCGCCGTCGATCAGCGCGACGGTTGAGGATACCTGCGCCGCCGTCAGGCGGAACTCGGCTTCGAGCGCGGCTTGTATGTCCAGCATGGCGCCGCCCGTCAGCCTTCGAAGAATTCCAGCCGCTCGCCGTCCGGCCCGGTGAGGAATATGTTCCTGAATCCCGCCAGGCCGCCGGACAGCGTGTTCACCTTATCCGACAGGAAAACGACGCCCTTAGCCCGCAGCCGTTCGACCAGATCGTCTATGCCTTCCACGTCCAGACAGATGTGGTCGACGGGTCCCGGCGCGGCGGGGACATTGCCGCCCGCGCGTTGTATCAGCTCGATGATACACGTTCCCGCGCTCAGGAACGCCAGGCGCGTCCCGCCGTCCAGCGTCTCGCGCTTGTCAAGGGTAAAGCCCAGCGCGTCCTGGTAGAACGCGATGGACCTGTCCATATCGCTTACGATCACGCCGATGTGTGAGAGTCCCTTAACGCCGCAGCCTGCCATAAAACCGCCTCCATATTTCATTATTCATATGGGAACCCAGGAGATTCCGCGAATCCTATGGGCCCATGGACGCATTATACCACGGCGCGGATGTATTTTGAAGCGTGTATTCATCCATTTTGGGCGTTTCCGTCGATCCGTTGGAACTTTGTTTTCCATCGCGCGTCGAAAGAATGGCGGGTATACGCGGATGCATAATATGCGCTCGGGCCTGAGGCGGGGACCGCGGCTGTTCTATAAACGTTTGGGTGGGCATACGCATATCCCAAACGGAGGTGAACGGGATGCGAGACGGTTCGCGCGGACGGAAAGACGGCGGCGGCGTCTTTCATGAGGGACGGGGCGACGCTCCGCCGCAACGAATGAGGTGGGACCGCGCCCCACACCCCGGATGGCGCGCGCGCCTTAAGGGAAGGTATGCCGCGCTGCTGGCGCTGGTTATACTAAGCGCGGTATATGTCTCCATGACGCCCGGCGGGGACGCGATGGTCGCCGCGCGTAAGCGTGAGCTGCCCGTGTATAACGTCGAGCGCGAGGATAAGACCATCGCCATCAGCTTCGACGCCGCGTGGGGCAGCGCGAACACGGCGGCGCTGCTGGACCTGCTGGATAAGTACGGCGTCAAGACGACGTTCTTCGTCGTGGGGATATGGGTGGAGAAGTACCCCGAGCTGGTCCAGGAGATCGCCGCGCGGGGCCACGAGGTGGAGAGCCACTCAGCCACGCACCCCCACATGCCGAGGCTGTCCGATGAGAAGATGCGCCAGGAGCTGAGCGCCGTCGCCGACCGGATCGAGCGGCTTACCGGCAAGCGCCCCACGCTGTTCCGCCCGCCGTACGGCGATTATAACGACCGGACGATACTGGTCGCCAGGCAGGAGGGGTATGAGGTCATCCAATGGAACGTGGACTCGCTGGACTGGAAGAACCTGGGCGTGGAGCCGATGGTCGCGGCCGCCACGAAGAACCTCGCGCCAGGGAATATCGTCCTGTTCCATAACGACTCCAGGTACCTGATGGACGCGCTGCCCGCGATCCTTGATTATTATGTCTCGAACGGGTATAAGATCATCCCCGTTTCGCAAATACTGTTACCGGGCGATACGTATATCGATCACGCGGGTACACAGCATCCCAAAGCCCAAACCGCTCCGGCCCCGGAAGCCTGACGCGGGATACGAAGAGGTGGATACCGATGGAACGGATTGTGAATCAACTGCGGTTGACCGGGACCATGGCTAACGCGCCAGTATTCAGCCACGAGCTGTTCGGGGAGGCTTTCTACCAGTTTACTCTGTCTGTGCCCCGGCTGTCGGGCGTGCAGGACCACCTGCCGGTGACGGCGTCCGAGCGGCTGCTCACGCCGCTCAACCCGAAGGTGGGCATGTCGCTGAGGCTGGAGGGCCAGGCGCGGTCATACAACAAGGTGATAAACGGCGCGGGTCGGCTGCTCATCACCGCGTTCGCGCAGCAGCTGTATGTGCCGCAGGATGAGCAGAACCCCAACACGATACAACTGGCGGGCGCGTTATGCAAGCCTCCGGCGTACCGCACCACGCCGTTCGGACGCGAGATCGCGGACCTGATGCTCGCGGTCAACCGCGCGTACGGCAAGAGCGACTACATCCCGTGCATCGCTTGGGGCAGGAACGCCCGCTTCGCCTCGCGCATGTCGATCGGCGACCAGATACAGATCGACGGGCGGCTGCAGTCAAGGCCGTACCAGAAGCAGATGCCCGACGGCGCGATCGTCGAGAAGGTCGCCTACGAGGTCTCGGTCGGACGCTTGGAAGCGATACGCGGCGAGGGCGCGCTGCCCATCAAGTTTACATCGGACGACACGCCCGACCAGTCGGAGGGGCAAGGCGCGGCTGGGCCGGAAGGCGTGGTCGCCGCCAACGCCGCCGCGCCCGCGCCGATAACCGCGCCGGCAGCGGAGGCTGTGCCAACGGCGGTAACCGCGCTGGCAGCGGAGGCTGTGTCAACGGCGGTAACCGCGCCGATCGCGGAGCCTAAGCCGGAGGCGGCGCTCGGGGATTCCAGCCCCTGATGGAGGGCGTCGGCTAATGGGATGGCGCGCAATGTTTATCAATGGAGAAAGGAAGGCGGTCGCGCCTTCCTTTTGTGTTGATATAACAATTGACATACGCGCAGGATTTTGGTATGATCGTTATATCAAGGAGGGTGTCATGAGTGGCTGACGAATCGCTGGACCTGAAACGCGCGTTCAAGGCTAGTTTCTTCGCGTCGCTGTTCAACGATAAGGAGCGAGGTCTGGAGCTGGTCAACGCGGTCATGGATAAAAACTATCCGCCGGATACCGAGGTCACGATCGAGACGCTGTCCGACGTAATCTTTATGGGTATCCAGAACGATCTCGCGTTGTTGGTTGGCAACACCGTGTTGTTCTT
>JAISWI010000023.1 GCA_031270865.1 Oscillospiraceae bacterium | reverse complement strand
GAAACCCCCTTGCGGGGTCTGGGGCAGCGCCCCAGCGTCCCAACCCCACTTCAACCCCCGTAAAGGGCGAAGCCCATAAAGTTGGTTTCTGCCCTGCGGGGCTGGGGGTTGTTGGGTTCGACCGGGGGACGGGGGGGGGGGGGGGGGGGGGGGGGCGGGGGGGGCGGGCGGCGGGGGCCGGGCGGGGGGGCGGGGGGGCCCCCCCCCGCGGGGGCGGGCCGCCCCCCCCCCCCCCCCCGTCCCAACCCCACGCAAACCCCCGTAAAGGGCGAAGCCCATAAAGTTTGTCTCTGCCCTGCGGGGCTGGGGTTTGTTGGTTTCGACCGGGGGACGTGGGGCTCCGCCCCACACCCCGCAAGGGGGGTTTCACCCCCCTTGACCCCCTGACCAGCGTGACGCTGGACCCTCGTGGCCAGGGTGGGTTGTTCCTCCATGGCTCACCTTCGCAGATAAAAGTTCAGCATCCTGACTTCGTTTACGGGTTCACTGCCTAGATGCAACGAGCCATTCTCACCAACTTTTACTATAGGTTTAGCGGATATACCCGTCATGCGTTGCGGGTATGATGTCTGTACCACCTGATATACACCCGGGTTAACTGGCGCGAACGCCGCGCGGCCTTCTTCGTCGGAACGCGCGGTTGCTACACGCCGCTCGTTTTGGTACAACTCCACATCTACCGAAGGGATTCCCACGCCTGTTTCCGCGTTGAGCACTCTCAGACTCAACTGTTGTTCGTGGCTTGGTCCTGACTTTGGATTGACGGAGCCGCCCAAGGGGTTAGGTTGCGGCATCATAAAGCCCCCCAGCGTTCAGCGGTATCGCTATATAGCTACGCTCTACAACCGTTCTACGTGTATATTTATATTCACAAATAAGCCAACCCAGCCGGTTCCGCTTTCCTTATCACGCTCATCAACGTCGGCTGAAAGCAATCAACCGCCCCAACCCGCCCGGTCAACCTATCCATATAACACGCTAACCTTCCTATCGGCGTAATATTATCCGGCAGCCCCTGCACTATCATCCTCCACCGCGTCTCCCTGTGCTGCAGATTCAGTAACGTTATCGTATTCATATGCCCTACCAGCAGCCCGTTCATGCCCATCGCGAAGCTCGACGGCATCCCCGGCAGTTCCCACACAGCCTCATACTCGCCGCTTCTCTCCGGGATAATCCCCACAATCCCATACGGCTCATAGTCCGCGCTCTCGCTCAACGTTACCAACCCATCGGCCGCGAAGAACGCCCCTACCGCCGTACCCTCCACGGGATACTCAGCCTGCGTTTCCAGGTTCTCCGCGTCCAGCACCAGCACGCTCCCCGACGCCCCCCCGGCCACTGCCAGCCGTTTCCCCGATTTATCCAAACGCATATCCCTCGGACTCACGCCTACCGGCGCGCTCATCAGCCATTCCCCGCTGTCCGCGTCCATCATCAATACGGTATCCGCGCCGCCCAACAGCGCGTACAGCCTGCCCCCGTCGTACGACAGGAACATCCGTTCCACATCCGCTCCCGCCGCGTATTCCCTGTCGGCGGTGAGGTCTTGCAGGTTTAGCCGCAGGATGCTTGGTTCCGAATCCCCTGGCATGACGGCGCAATAAAGGAAGCCGCCCCGCGCGTACAGGCAGCCGGGGCTGGCGTCTAGCTTTACTGAGCGCGTCTGGGTCAGGTCCACCGGAGTATGCGCGGATAGCAGCCTGCTTGCCGCGTCCGACACCATCACCCGTCCTTGCATCATCCCGCCGCCTTCCCGGTTGATTTGATGTATATTATGCCTTGGACGGGCGCGAGGTTCAGAGGCCGCCCGCACACAATTTCCCATCCCGCATACCGTACCAGTAGCGGGCCTATCGCGAACCGCGCGGAGCGATCCTTAACCTTGGGCGCCGCTGGAGGGACTACATGGAACCGATACGAATGGATTCAGACGCTTATGGTCTGGATCATATGGAAAACGATCAGGAACAGCTGAGCGAAACGCTTGATACCGCCGCGTCTGTCTCGGTTTACGGCGCGAACGCGTTCATAAAGGGAGCGCCCGAATCCCCGCGGGGGCAGGGCTTTGGCGTCGATCCGGTGTTGGCGTCCGGGTATAACCCGGCGTGCTGTCCCGGCTATTACCCAGGCTATGTATCCAGTTACCGCAGCCAGGGCCGCGCGTGCATGCCCAAATGCCCGCCGGGGTTCAGGTTCAGCGCTTTATGGGACGCTTGCGTCCCGGTCGCGCCGGCGGTATGCCACGCCTCACCTTGCCACGCTCCGGTGACGACCGGCTGCGGCTGCGCGAGGCAGTACCCCACGCACCACAAACAGGGCTACGGCTCTGTCTCGAACTGTTACTACCCTGGCGCGAACAGCGCGTGCGCTCCTGGCTACACGCGCGTAGGCGATAAATGCGTTTGGACCAAATGGTGATACTGGCAATCCATGGGAAAGGACTGATTCTATAATGGCGGAACAATATGGGTTTGGGTACTGCGGGGCGCACAGGTGCCCGCCGGGGATGTGTTACAGCGACGCGTTCGGCGGATGCGTATATGCCCGCCGCTGTGACGGCAGCTGCCCGCCTGGCACCGTATCCAACGACAAGACCACCGAGTGCGCGGTCGCCCCAGGCCCTAACAACACGTGCGGCGAGAACGCCGAATACAACCCAGACGCCCGCGGCTGCGTGCTTGAGGAACTGGCGCGGGACCCTAACGGCCCGCATTACCCGTGGTTCCCTGGATTCCCGTATCCGGGTTATCCGGGGCAGCCGGGCTGGCATGGCGGCAACTTTGGCGGATACCCTTACTTCCCGTACTGGCAGGACTGCGGCAGGCATTGCGGATGCGGCGGGTTTACGCCGTTCGGCTATGGCTACGGTTATGGCAGCGGCGGCGGTGGTTATTACGGAGGATATAATGGTTATGGAGCATATGACGCGGGCGGTTACCAAGAGCGGCAGTCCTACGCGCAATCCACGAACCCTTACCTCAACATCGCCGCGCAGAGCATGGGCTACAGCGTTTAACCAGACCACGCGGCGGGGCCATCCGGTCCGGCGGTCCCGTCGCGTACACGCTCGGAGGATTGGATCATGGCGACAGTACCTTTCACGATAACGGCCCTGCCGGATCCCGCCGACGCCTGGGTTCCCGGAACCTACACCATCGCGGATGGCGGCATCGACTGGTCCGCGCTTGAGCGTCCATACTCCACGGACTCGACGATCACGCTTCGGGCCGCGCCGGGCGTCGCCATTAATCGATTGAACGCGCCGCTGTTCGCCACGGTGGGCGCGGGCTCGGTATTCGAGGATGTGACCATCGAGTATGCGGGCATAGAAGCGGATTATACGGTCGCGCCGATTGTTGATTCGGTACAAGCGTTAGGCGCGTTGGTTGCCGTATGCGGCGATATCACACTAAATAACTGCCAATTGATTGATGGTGTTGTGAGGTTTGTGTATATCGACACGCCGGACGGTAATCCCGTATGTGTTGGCGGATTGGTCGGGTACGCGGAGTTTATTCGCGCCGACCGCTGCGGCAACGGCGCGGTCGTAGCCATAGAGCGCGGCGGCGGAATCTCGCCGCAGTCGAGGCGCGGCGTGTATGTTGGCGGGATTGCGGCCTGCTGTGTTAACGGCGGATCGATTACAAACAGCTGGAACGACGGCGGGGTTTACCTGCTCAACCCCATGCGTGAATCCTATCTTGGGGGGATCGTAGGGTTTGGAGATAATTTACAGATTGCGGGCTGCTGGAATAATGGTTATGTTGATATAGATGGCGATGCCGACCCGGACGGCCAGCCGTTCAGCGTTTACGCGGGTGGCATATATGGATATATGTCCGGCGGTGATGCCTGTTACTGCATGGACTATAGCGTTGAGGGCAGTCAAGGCAGGGACGCTGGGGACGCGCGGTCAACGGCTGATGAAGCGGCTGCGCCCGCGACTGTTACCGCGCCAACGTTCTCGCCCGCGCCTACGCTCGCTCCCGAGACGATGGCCGCGCCCGCGCTCGCTCCCACGGCGATGGCCGCGCCCGCGCTCTCGCTCTCGCTCTCGCTCTCGCGCGGTTGCTCGGAGTCGATGCTGGAATCCATGCTGAACCTTATCACCTCGCTGGCGAACATGCAGCATACGGTCAACTGCATATCCGACATTGAGACGCGTATCGTTAACGACGCGCTGGCCGACGGTGATCCCGACGATTTTGTTGAGATTAATGACAGTGTCAGCGATGTGATTGATCGGATTGGCAAAATAAATAAACCGCTGGCGTGTTCATTGTGTTGTGTTACTAACGTGTTGTCCACAACATGTTTCGGTCCGACTGTGACGTCTACCGCGGCGACATCGGCTCCGGCTTCAACTCCGGCTCCAGCTTTGACTGCTGGCGCGCCCGCGGTCTCGACTGCTGGTAAGACTGCCGCCAAGCCGCTGCTCTACAGCGGGAGTGTCCAGGCGGCGTCGGCCAGCGGCGTGGGCATATCGGGACTGCAGTACCGTTTGTATGGCAATGGGTCAGGCAGGACGCTGGAGACCGACGGCAACGGGAATATGCCGCTGGATGGACTCGAGCCAGGTGAGTATACGCTGGCCGCGCTGGAAACCAAACCGGGGCAATCCAACAATGGTCTTGATGGTTTGTGGGAAGCGGACGAAGGCTCGCCTTACAAGGTATCGGTCAGCGATGAGGGGCGGTTCGCCATAACCGACAAAGACGGCGGCGAGGTCTCGGATATGACGCTGTATAGGTTTTGCAGGAATGGGGCGCTCTGCCGCTGAGGTGGGGGATAGGGGAGACGCCGCTTGTTACTACAGTGGTGGATTCGCCTTACACCCTCTGTCGCTGCGGAGTGAATCCCGCGTCATAGTGACAGAGGAAGCGAGGCGAATCCCGCACAGCAGCGACATTAGGGGCGACACGAACCCCCTGCCGAAGGTGTTAGAAGGCGCGGCGCGTTCCTTCCCGGCGCGTCCATGTTAACGGCGATATGAAACGCCCCGCCGACGCAACCGTCGGCGGGGATTCGAGCATGCCTGTAAGCCGAGTTCTGTCCCGGGCGTTATTATACGCCGTTGTACGGTCATCTATCTAGGCCGGGCGTTGCCGCCAGGCTCCAGCGATTCTCGGGGCGCGGCGAGCAGCCGCATATGCCCCCATCAATCTTGCGCCGGACGGGGTTTACAGCGGGGGCCCGTCGCCGGACCCCGGGTGAGCTCTTACCTCGCCTTTCCATCCTTGCCGGAAGCCGCCGCGTCCGTGGGCGCTGCCGCTCCCGGCGGTCTATTTCTGTTGCACTTTCCTTGGAGTCGCCTCCACAGGGTGTTACCCTGCGTCCCGCTCTATGGCGCTCGGACTTTCCTCATGCGCCCGCATGCGACCGTCCAGCATACTCATCGGGTATCCTAACACGGCGGGCGGGGCTTGTCAATCCTTTGTTAATCAGGTGTTCTTGCCGATGCTGGACGCGTTGACGCTGTTGGTGACCGTCGCGCTGGACGAGCCGTTCAGCCCGCTGTTCGCTTTTGTGTCGAATTTCGTGTCCAGTTTGGCTTTCGCGTCCGCTTTTGTGTCATACTTGCCGTCGAAGCGGGAGTTGTCCTGCTTGTTGTCGTAACGCGTGTTGTAGGCGGAGCTTGCCATGTGGGAGCCGCTGACCGGATCGTTGACCACCGGCTTGCCCGGGTGGGTGAAGCTTTCGTTGTAGCCGTTGTTATTGGTATAGCCGGGGAGATCCTTGTCCAGTCCGGAGCCGATCGTCCTGCCCTCGACGGGGATCGACCTGCTGTGGCGCGGCTGGGACGGCGCCGCCGACCGCGACACGGTGTTTGACGAGGCGTGGCTGTCGTCCTGGAATATGTCCTTGACCTCGCCGATCACCTGGGGGAGCAGTTCCATCACCCGGTCGATGGGTGTGGCGTAGTTGGTCGGCAGCATCTTGACCTGGCCCTGGCCTACCACAAGGAAGCCCATCGGGTGCACGGACACGCCCGCGCCCGTGCCGCCCGCGAAGGGCAGTTCCTCGCCGGAGTAGCCAGCGCCGCCGGAATCCCGCGCGGGCTCGTCGCGCGTGGCGTTATACTCGCCGCCGCCGGACACAAACCCGAACGATACGCGCGAGATGGGTATGATCGTCGTGCCGTCGCCCGCCGTAACCGGGTCGCCCACGACCGTGTTGACGTCGACCATGTCCTTGATATTCTCCATCGTTGTGGACATCAGACTCGAAATGGGATGCTTATCCATGGGTGGATCCTTCCTTTCCGAAGTCGCGGCGCGTCCTGCGGAACCCAGCCGCTTACGCCGTGTGTGTTCGCTGTTTAACTTGCGTAGGTTTTCGCCATTTTATACCACGCGCTGCCTGTTGGATGGCGAACCTCGCGCCCAGGTTGGCGAACTTACCCAGCCGCGCGTTGAGCTCCAGCGCGGCGTCCATCTCGAACATCGATCGGTTGAATATTGGGACGACGGCCACGTCTATTTCCGGCTTATCGGTTTCACCCGTTCTCGCGCTCCATGTCGCCACCCAGCCGCACATAGCCTGGAACGCTATCCTTAGCGCTCCTGAGAGCATGGCGGTCATGGCGGCGTCCGGCGCGCCAACCCTGCAGCGCATCGATACGCGCCTGACGTTCAGGTTAAGCCGCACCAGCGGGGGCAGCGCCATCAGCGGGCGCGGGTCCCTCATGCCGCGGACCACGCCGGCCAGCCACTTCAGGCTGAGCGCGCCCGCGCCGACGCTGAACTCCCGGGACAACGCGCCCCACGCGACCACGGCGCGTACACAACCCTCCGGCGTGACGCGAAGCTCCAGCCGCAGGTGTACGGGTACCAGCCCCACCGCGATCAGCGTGATTAAGAATGCCGCCATGCGCCACCTCCGCAGTCGATCCGGCTTTGGCGATACTGCCCGACCGCGTACTGATGGCATTTTTCCCCATTGGGAGGGGTTTAATACGCGCTTGCCGTATAGGTTTTTGGGGATGATGGGTGGGGGGTTAATGTATACTTTATTCACCGCCTAAGGTATTCCATGTCGGTAATTACCATTTGCGCATAATATTGGCTGTTTTCCCAGCGTCTGGCAAAAGGTTTCCAGTAAATCCCTTACCACGCCATAGCCATCCATCCTATGACCATCAAAACTAACAATTCCACCCCTTGTCTTTAACGCTGATTGTACAGCGCGACAGTATAGTAAGCCATACGTTCAGTTTACTGCGCACTTCCAATTATGTCAAGTATTACCGGAAAAAAAGTATACTTTTTTCACCACCACGCGTTCCGCGAGGGCGTGTTTATAGGCTGATTAGCCGGACGACACGCGTGATTTTCAGATGGTTTACACAAGCATGCGAGGGGGATGTTTATATGTGTATCACGACGGATGAACCCGTCACGGTTGATGGATCCTCAGGCAAAGGAGATTTCACGCGCGAGCCGTTCGCGCTCGCAACGCTGGAGCCTGATCATGATAAGGATCAGGATCAGAACGCCGCCAGTAAGGCGATCGCCAGCCTCACCGACCCGACCAACCCGGATAGGAAGGGTCCGTATAACAACCGTGGCGACATATTGTTTTCAGACGATAGCCTCCAACCGCCCGTTTTGACGGCTGAAGTGGATTATTCCGGCTTAATAACCGAGACTACCTGGGAACCCATGGCGGGCGCCGATTTCTATTATATATTCATTATCAACATCGAAACTGGTGAATATGTGTGGGTAAGCGAGTTGGAGGCATGGGATCCGGCATTAGCCGGGACAGTATTTCCGACGAGGCACACTAGTTATAACATACTAAGGGAGAACGAGCGGTTGTTCGTTGTTTCAGCCGCGTACGCTCACGAGGGTAATTATACGGAAATAAAGGTTGGGATTCCGTCAAACGTCATAGCGCCGCCTAAGGAGGACGGCCTCACGCGTGACGATGGAGAGTAAGCCAAAGAATGTAGATTCGATCATTAAGGTGACGCTAAACAAATATTAATGGCGATGCTACTGTAAAAGGTAATGTCGCCATATTTAGTATAAAATCCATGTTATATCACAACCTTTTAGGATGATTAATATAACCACCATGATATACGCTTCCTATCATATCAAATGATATTGCATATATAAATATTATTTCATATCTAAAAATAAATTTCATCTTCGTCCGCACATTTTTTAAGTTGTCGCATATACTATAATATAAGTTAACATACGCACCGAAAAACTGTTCACAGCAAATCCCTAGTTAACATGTATATATAGAATTGTTTTACTTATCTCATGGGTGCTCACACTTATGGGATAAGTCTTGCGGTTAGTGATGAAATATAACTTTTTCATTATTTTATCGCAAGGGGTGGATTAGCGCGTAGCTAATCAAACTGCCTTGAAAGGATGTAAATTTTTGGAAAAGTCAAAAATCATTCTTGAACTCGCTCAACCGGATGAAAAGTTGCTTAATGCTGCAGCGGAACTTGCTAGCTCATATGATATTGAGTTTGAATCCGTCGTAAATGTGGAAAGTGACGAAGATGGTGAAGCGGGTATTTCGGATGAAGAAAAAAGTCTTAGAACGAATGCAACAGTTAGCACAGGTGGCGGATATCTGAATATGAGATTGTCGAGAAGTACAGCCTCAACTTCAGTAGCGCAGATTCCGAATGGAACGTCAATCAACGTCGTGAAGGCGGATAACGCCTGGTTGACGCTGACCTACAGCAACACTGTTGGTTTTGTTCAATCGCAGTATGTTAGTGGGTACACCTTGACGTATTATGGCGAAGGGATGAACAAAAGCACTGCAAAAGTTAATTCTGATGGAGTGAACGTCCGTAGCGGGCCTAGCACAAGCAATCCCGCTGTAGGAACGAAAAATCGCGGGAATATTGTGACCATATACAGCCGTTCTGCGCTGGATGGCCAATACTACTGGTACAAGATCAGTAGCTCAGATCAGTGGATACGCGGCGATTATCTGGCGCCTTATCAATAAGGTTCCAGCGAGTGAAGAAGGAGGCGCCTTTGGCGCCTCCTTCATTTTCAGGGAAGTTAAGCGGGAATTGTTGGGTTAGTTGATAGTTATGTACATAAAGCGTCAAGGCACGATAAACCCTGTTAGAATATCGCCGTCAGCAGGCGTATATCTAATAAATAGCCCGTTATCGGAGTTCACGCTCCACGTTCCTAGAACCTCATATGTATCGCTGGGGGATAGCCAGCGTAGAACATTACCAATTTTACCCAAATAAGAGGTAGTCAAGCTTAAACCCATAACCCGCGAAACTGATTCAACAGGAACAGTCGAAACCACATCTGACTGCGTTCCGTTAAAGACTAAATCGTCATTATGAACATATCCACTGATTAAACCAGATGTAGATGTAGGTTCACCAGCATACACCAATACCCAACCATCCCACCCCGGTTCTTCGTTTGCCAACTGTTCATCCTTACCCCTGTACTTTGTGTCTATCCAACCAGGCCTCACTTGACCTACATGCACAGTAACGCCGTTATACAGCGTTCCTATAGATTCTGCATCAACGCCAGGTGATGGTTGCAAAATGACATAATCGCCAGTTGTACTACGTATCAACGCAGTATCGCCAACCGAAACCTTGTCGGTTGAGCCTTTTTGATCGAAGGAAAGGTATGCGGCGTTCATATAACCTATCTTTCCGTCGACAAGCACATGACTCCACATGGTGTTATTTGCCATTCCACGACCTAAAACCTTCACCACTGTTCCTTCTTTATAGGAAACGAGTGGGAGAGCCGACACGCAGTTAACGTACAATTCCATCCTATATGCATTAACATACGCGGTCGGTAATGAATACGGCAGAGCGTTATACTGCAACAACTCACTATTGTATACCCAGCCTTCCGCGCTACCATTGTCGATGCCATGGCTTTCCTCGCCGATGCGCACATGCGCCCAATATTTGTCATCGCCATTAGCGGATTTATAGTCGATGATCTCAATCGGCGCGCCGGGGTAGTAATTTAGCATCGGAGTTAAATCGTCCTCCGAAGGTTCAAGGTATAGCACAAGCATTCCGTCACTTACAGTATCCGAAGCGTACGCAACGTCGAGCCTTGCGCCAACTGCAAACACCATCATAACGGCTGCGGTGACGGCTACCATCCGTCGTACCCTGTGTAGCATCATTTTTGAATCCTCCTTATTGTCAATACTCTATAAGAGCGTTCCTGCATAATAACGAACAACCGGAGGGTTGGCTTCCCTCGGCTTAACAAAAAGTTAATTAACAAACAGGAACAGGCTGGAAAAGAACGTCGCCAGCCTGGACGACGGCTCGTATTGGCTCGTGTCGTCCGGCGGCGAGACCCTCGTATCCGGCGGGGGCGGGGGCGCGGACGAAATCCCGATATCGCGTGACGAGATGGACCGCATATGGGCGCAAGGCTCGGGCATCATAGGCTTTACTGGCGCGAATGGCGCAAGGATGGTGATGCCGCCGCATATGGTGATGTTGCCATAGATGGTGATGCCACCACAGGCGGTGATACTGCCGCATATGCCGATGACGCCATAGATGGTGATATTACCACAACTGATGAAAACACCACAGACCTAGAGGCTATAGGCGAGGAGATCATGCTGTTTACTCCGTTCACGCTCACCACGCCGGACGACAGGAGAATCCCGAAGAACCTACGGCTGGACCGCGCCGCGCCGTATCGTCCGTATGTGATCTTTTCGAAAATAAGTTGGATATTCCGCGGCTGATTCGTTTATTGAGTGGGGACGGGTTTGACTGCCGCTTAACGCGGTTTGCGATTATGTAACCAGAACCATCAAGCAAGGACGTGATCCCATGTACCGACTGCTCATCGTGGACGATGAGGAAGGCCATCGCTCCGGCCTGATCGGTTTGCTGCGCGCGCTGAAGCCGGATTACCTGGTGTTCGAGGCCGAGCATGGCGCCGCCGCGCTCCAGATGATGGACGTGATGGACTTCGACCTGGTGCTGACCGACATTCGAATGCCGCGGGTGGACGGGCTGGCGTTCTTGGAACGGGCGAAGGAACGCAGCCCCAATACCCGCGTGGCGATATTAAGCGCGTACGGCCTGTTCGATTACGCCAAGCAGAGCGTGTCGCTGGGCGCGGACGACTACCTGCTAAAGCCAGTCGACCCGCAGGAACTGCGCCGCTGCCTGGACCGCATGGAGAACCGCGTCGAGAAGGACCGCTCACTCGCGCGGAACCCCGAGTATGTGGGCGCGAGGCTTTACCAGTTTGTCACCGGGGAGCTGCCCGCAAAGGAGAGCGGCGGCATCCGGGCGTTGTTCGGCGAATGTGACTCGGGCGTCGCGCTGCACATCCAGCCCATCCATCCATGGAGCGGCGACGAACGGCGGGAGGCGTTCCAGATCGGCATGCGCGCGCGGATGAAGCGGTTTGGCCCAGCCATGGTGTTCCAATCGCCTGTCGATCCGGGCGCGATGGTCGGCGTCGCCGCGTGCCCGCCGGGGATGCTGGACCAGCTGATGGGCGCGGTCGCGGACGGCGCGGACGGCGGCGTCCTCATCGGCGTATGCCGCATGACCGAATCCTTCTTCGAACGCCTTGACGACGCCTACGCCCGCGCTAAAACCGCGTGCGTAAGGCATTTCTATGAGCCGGAACAGACCATCTTCAGCTGTGAGGACGCCGCGCTGCCCGATCCGTTCGCCTCGGCGCGGTTTGACATATCCATCAAGGAACTCGACTCCCATATAAGCCAGGGCGACGCGGCGAAGGCGTACGCGCTGTTCGAGCGCGGACTAAACCGCCCGGGTGAGCCTATGATGTATCCCAGCAAGGTCAAGGAGGTCGTTATGTATACCTTCATGTTCCTGCTGGGCAACCTTACCTACCCGCTCTCCCGACAAGTGAAGGATGAACTGCTGGTCGCCATCAACCGGACCGCGCTGGAGTGCGCCAGCATGGGCGGCATGCTCGAGGAGGTGCGCGGAGCGTTCTACCGCGTCGCGGAGGCTGTAGAAGCGGACCGGCTGCGCCGCCCGGCGCGGGCATTCTCGGAAATCACCAAATACCTGTCGGAGCGCCTCGACACGGAGCTGCCGCTGGCGGATGTAGCGCGGCGCTTCCACTACCATCCGACATATTTTTCCGAATTGTTCAAGCGCAGCGTGGGCAAGGGATTCTCGGAATACCTGTTCGACCTGCGCATGAAAGAGGCGGCGCGGCTTCTGCTGCGCACGACGATGTACGCGGCAAAGGTCGGCGAGCGCGTCGGCTATCCGAACGCCGCGTACTTCACAAAGGCGTTTAAGAAACAGTTCGGCATATCGCCGGACCAATACCGCAAGCGCGGGCAAGGGTGACATGGTATGGACCAATCAACCGGAAGGGGCTGGCGAGGTATACACAACCATCTTAAACGTCTGGGCAGCCGCCTGAGCGTCAAGGGCAAGCTCGTGCTGTGCATCATCCTGGTCTCCATCGCGCCGCAATGCCTGCTGGCGCTGCGTTTCTTCAACAGCAGCAAGGACACGCTGGTGACCACCACACAGCGCGATATTTACCAACTTGTACAAGTTAATAACGAATTGCTTGACCAACAGCTCAAGACCGTGCGCGAAGCCACCATGAACATATTGGTGGATAAGGAACTGTATAAGATTTTCAGCGACTCCAGCTTCGGCGGCCTGGTGGACCGCTCCGCCGTTGAAAAGTCCATCCACAGCGTGCTGACCAAGTACTTCGGCAGCCTGGCCTGCGTGCGGCAGGTGGATATCATAACGCGGCCGTATACGTATTCGATGAACACGCGCGTGGCGCAGTACCGCGACTTCTTCGCCGGGGAGCAGTATCGCAGGCTGACCCAGCGCGACGGCGGCATTGTCTGGCTGGGCAAGTCCGAGATGGCCGACTACCAGCACAGCCAGACTTACCTCTCCTGCGCCCGCCTGCTGAACCTCGTATACGTCGAAACCTCGGGCATAGGCACGCCGCTGCCGGAGGAATATGAGCGCGCGGCCATACGCGTCCAGTTCTCGGACGAGTTCTTCATGGACAGGCTGGAAAAGAACGTCGCCAGCCTGGACGACGGCTCGTATTGGCTCGTGTCGTCCGGCGGCGAGACCCTCGTATCCGGCGGGGGCGCGGACGAAATCCCGATATCGCGTGACGAGATGGACCGCATATGGGCGCAAGGCTCGGGCATCATAGGCTTTACTGGCGCGAATGGCGCAAGAATGGTCGCGTGTTTCGATAAACTCTCCCAATCGGGATGGATGAGCCTGGCGGTATTCTCGGCGGACGCGCTGGCGAACGCGCTGACCGCCAAGCTGTACAACCTGTTCCTGGGATTGATAGCGGTGCTGGCGGCGACATCCATCCTGGCCGCGGCGCTGGCGGCGTCGCTGGTCGCGGGAAGGATCCGCGGGCTGGATCAGGGCATGGCCGCGCTGAAGGCCGGGGACTTCACGACCCAGATCATCGACGAGCGCCGCGACGAATTCTCGCCGCTGGTGGACAGCTTCAACCGGATGAGCCGTACCCTGCGCCAGCTGATCGACGAAAACTACAAGGCGCGGCTAAGCGAGCAGGAAGCGCGTATCCAGACGCTTATGATGCAGTTCAACCCGCATTTCCTGTACAATACGCTTAACGTGATCAACTGGCGGGCGTTGAGCGGCGGCGACAAGAAGACCAGCGCGATGATCGTCTCACTATCGAGGATACTGCGCTACACCTGCGACGTCCAACAGGAGCAGACGCGTTTCGCGGACGATCTGGAGTGGATCAAGCAATACCTCTCGCTGATGGAGGCGCGTTTCCAGGGACTGTTCACGGTGGAGTGGGCGGTCGACAGCGCGTGCATGGACCTGCGGCTGCCCAAGCTGTTCCTGCAGCCGCTGCTGGAGAATTGCGTACTCCACGGCTTCAGCGACCGCAGGAGCGGCGGCGTGATCCAGATACGCATGCGGCTGGAGGACGGCGACGCGCTGTGCGAGGTGGAGGATAACGGCGTGGGCATGTCGGATGAACAGGCGCGGCGCGCGCTGTCCGGGCGCGGCGGATCGCTGGGTCTGTACAACACGCACCAGCGGATCATGCTGAAGTGCGGCGACGGGTACGGCTTCGCCATCCATGAGGCGCGGGGCGGCGGGTGCCTGGTCCGGGCGCGTATGCGGGCGGATACAGCCCCGGAGGAAGACCGGCGGGCCAGCGCGTGAGCCGGTCCGCGCGTCTAGCATCCTAGCTTGAAGGCGCGGCGTCTTCGCGGGTCCGCCCACGGTTTCAGGCCGGGCGGATATAATCAGAACAAAACGCAAGTATCCGAAGATTTTGCTGGTTGTGGGGATTGGACAACAGTTTTACAATTTGTCTATCGGACGCGCCAAGCCGCGCGTCAACCACAATGGTCAAAGGAGGAACGACCCATGAAACGTAGTATCGCCGTTCTGCTGGCTCTGCTGGTCGCCATTGCCTTGGTCCCCAGCATGGCGCTGGCCCAGGAACAGGTCAGCCTGCGCTTCGCCTACTGGGGCAGCGGCGCGGAGAAGGAAGGCATCGACAAGGCCGTAGCGTCGTTTGAGGAAGCGAACCCCGGCATAGTCGTCGAGCGCATGCATATCCCGGACGACTTCGTTACCAAGCTAAACGCGATGATCGCGGCGAACGAAGCCCCCGACGTCAGCTACTCCGGCCCATGGAAGATCCAGTTGGGCAAGGACGGCCTGATCTACAACTACTTCGAGATCGCGGAGCTTGATCCGTCCATCGCGGCTGACGACGTGCAGACGTACAGCTGGTGGAACTGGTCGGAGACCGAGAGCGCGGGCCCGTTCCAGGCCAGCGTCACGCCCAGCCTGATGTACAACGCGGATATGTTCGCGGCGGCGGGCGTCGAGCCGCCTCCCGCCAAGGCGGAGGAAGCCTGGACATATGACGAGCTGCTGGAGGCCGCGCGGAAGCTGACGCTCGACCGCGGCGGCAACGACGCCTCCAGCCCGGACTTCGACCCCGAGAACATAACGCAATACGGCATCCGCTGGGGCCTGGGATGGAACGGCTGGTACCACCTCGTCCTGTCCAACGGCGGCAGCTACCTGAGCGAAGACGGCTCGCGCTTCACGCTTAACGAGCCGGAGGCTGTGGAAGCCATCCAGAAGGTCGCGGACCTCATCAACGTGTACCACGTAAGCCCCTCGCCCACACAGGCCTCGACGCTGCCCTCCAACTCCGTCGCGCTGCAGACCAACCGCGTCGCCATGGCGATCGACGGGTCATGGGTGCACGCCGACCTCGCGCTGACCGAGGACCTCAACTGGGGCGTTGGCGCGCTGCCAATCCTCAAGACATACGAGTCCTTCTTCCACGGCGGCTCGCTGATCATATTCAAGAGCACCAGCAACCTGGAAGCCTCGCTGAAACTGCACAACTGGATCATCAACCCGGCGAACCAGCTTGACCTGCACCGAGGCCTGTGGATTCCGCAGCTGAACAGCTGGTATACCGATCCCGAGAAGATCGAGCTGTGGGCCAAGGAAGGCGAGCCGGGCCGCCCTGTCGGGTTCCAGGACGCGGTGATGCGCTCCACGTTCGAGCATAACAACCCTTCGCCAGAAAATAACGTGGTCAACTTCGCGGAGATAGACGCCATCGTCGGCCCCGCGCTGGACAACGTCTGGAACGGCACAATGACCGCGCAGCAGGCGATGGATGAAGCCGCGGAGAAGGTCGCGCCGCTTGTCGCCGGATGGACTTACTGACACTGTATAGCTGACAGCGTTGCGGGAACCCGCGGCATACGCGGGTTCCCGCGTTAAGGCAACCATAATGGAATCACCCGAGGAGGAGCCGCGCCATGCAAGCCGGAATCGCCGCTGCCCCCAAACGCGCGGGCGCGATAGCCGCAGCCGAGAACCGGGCGGGCTGGCTGTTCGCCGCGCCGGCCGCGCTGGGGTTCTTATTATTCGTGTTAGGCCCGATGGCCGCAAGCCTGTGGTACAGCTTTACCAACCTGACGATCAGCGGTAAGTGGTCGTTCATAGGGCTGTCGAATTACCGGAACATGTTCTCCGGGAACGACATCTATTTCTACCACGCGCTGGGCGTAACCGCGCGGTATGTGGCGATGAGCGTCCCGCTAAAGATAGGGTACGCGTTCCTGCTGGCGACGCTGCTCAACCAGCCCGCGCACGGCAAGTCGGTGTTCCGCGCGATATTCTACCTGCCGACGATCGTGCCGGGCGTCGCGATATCGATGATCTGGATGTGGCTGCTCAACCCTGACCTCGGACTCGTTAACGAGCTGCTCCGCGCCGCCGGGCTGCCAACCAGCAAGTGGATATATTCCAAGGATACCGTCATACCCTCCCTCTCGTTCATGAGCGTGTGGACGACAGGCACGATAGCGGTCGTGTTCCTGGCGGGACTGCAGGATATACCGCGCCACCTGTACGAGGCGACCTCGCTGGACGGCGGCGGCGCGTGGAGCCGCTTCCGCCACGTGACCGTGCCGCTGATGACCCCGACGATCTTCTTCAACCTGTGCACCACGCTGATAGGGTCGTTTCAGGTATTCGCGGAGGCGTATATCATGACGGGCGGCGGGCCGGACAACGCCAGCCTCTTCTATGTATTCTACCTGTACCGGGAGGCTTTCACATATACGCGGATGGGCAGCGCGTGCGCGATTGCGTGGGTGTTGTTCCTGATCATCATGGCGGTGACCGCGCTGGTATTCAAAACCTCCGACCGCTGGGTATTCTATGAAGGGGGGCGATGACGATGGTAAACCCAACGACGGCCAGCCGCGTGTCGTCCAGACGCGCGCGGATGGCGGGACGCGCCAGGAAAGCCGGGTGGATGGCATGCGTATACGCGCTGCTGGCGGCCGGCGCGGTGTTCTCGTTGCTGCCGTTATACTGGCTGGTTAGGTCGTCGCTGATGTCCATGGCGCAGATATTCAGGCTGCCCCCTATATGGATACCCAACCCGCCTCGCTGGGACAACTATGTCAAGGCGTTCAGCGTCGTGCCGTTCGGTCGGTATTACCTCAACTCCGGCGTGATCACGCTTGTCGTGGTGAGCGGCACTGTGATAACCAGCTCGCTCAGCGCGTACGCGTTCGCGCGGCTGAGGTGGAAGGGCCGGGACGCGATCTTCGCGTGTCTGATCGCCAGCATGATGCTGCCGTTCGCCGTGACGATGATCCCGCTGTTCGTGGGCTGGAGCAGGCTGGGTTTCTCCAACACGTATGTGCCGCTGATCGTCCCGGCGTGGTTCGGCGGCGGCGCGTACAACATATTCCTGCTGCGCCAGTTCTACATGACGATCCCGCGCGAGCTGGATGAGTCGGCGTTCGTGGACGGCGCGGGCTACCTCACCATATACGCGAGGATACTTACGCCGCTGACGCGCCCGGCGTTGATCGTGGTGGGCATATTCGCGTTCATGGGCAGCTGGAACGATTTCTTGGGTCCGCTGATCTACCTTAGCAGTTCCTCAAAGTATACGGTGTCGCTTGGTCTGCGCATGTTCCAGGGGATGTATAACGCCGAGTGGCACCTGATGATGGCAGCGTCGGCGGCCGCGCTTCTGCCCGTGATAGTTGTGTTTTTTATCGGTCAGAGGTACTTTATCGAGGGGATTACATTGACAGGAATCAAGGGGTGACGAGATGCCGAATAACACTCGCCTTACCTATAACGACCTGCTGGACCGCCTGGCCGATCTCAACGCATTGAGCCTGAAGCCCCAACCCGGCGAGCGCGGCGGCTGCGTCTCCAGCTTTGACCGCCGCTCTCGCTATATACCGGAGGAAGACCGCTACGCCGACTGGGACGCGAACGACGACGGGACCGGGTTCGTCCGCAAGCTGGACGACGGAAGCGTCGTCGCGCTGGAACTGGAGGGTCCCGGCGCGTTGGTCCGCTCGTGGTCGGCGATGCCCTCCGACGGGCACATTAGGATATTCATCGACGGCGAACTGGCGGTCGACACGCCGTTTATCCGGTATTTCACGGGGTTTGGGCAAGACTTCGCGCCGGGGAACACGCCCGATGTATGCCCGCGTATCTCGCGCGGGTATAACAGTTTCATCCCCGTGCCGTTCCAGAAGGGCATACGCGTCGAATTTGCGCCGGGCTGGGGGATGTATTACCACTTCACGTACGCGCTGTTCCCTGATGGGACGCTGATGCCGCCATACTCGGACCTGTTTACCCGCGCGGGACGGATCGCGCTGGCCAAACTGGATAGACGGCTTCACGCCAGAGGGATGAGCGCCTTCACGCCGTCGATACGCGCGACGGTTCAGGCGGGAGGTTCAGTTTCGCTGTACGAGGCCGACGGTTCGGGAGCGTTGACCTCCTTCCAGCTGAAGCCGCGGGAGGCGGGCAGCGCGAACGACCTCCTTGTCCTGATGTATTGGGATGGCGAGGCCGAACCCTCCGTACGCGCTCCGCTGCCGGAACTGTTCGGCACGGTCGCGGGTGATCATCCGTTCGCGTCGTACCCGTGCGGGTACGTTGGCGGAACGTATTACACGCGCTGGCACATGCCTTACGCTGACGGCGCGCGCGTCGAGTTGGTTAACCTGGGCGACAAACCCACCGACATCGAGGCGGATATCCTCGTTGAGGCGTGCCCCGGCGCGTCCGACCGCCTCCGCTTCCACGCAAGTTGGACGCGGGGCGGCTTCGACGGACTGGATCGCCCGCGCTTCGAGCCCGGCGGCGACCGCTGGCCGGACTGGCCGATGCTGCGCGTGTCCGGCGGCGCGGGACGCTTCTGCGGGGTTCACCTGCGCGTGTTGGACAGGTTTGCGTATCCAGGAGGCATGAAACCTGGCGAATGGTGGTTTGGTTATGATGGATGTGAGCGGCTCGACTGGTGGTGGGGCGAGGGTGATGAGAAGTTCTTCGTGGACGGCGAGAAGTTCCCGTCAACGTTCGGCACGGGCAGCGAGGATTATTTTGGTTACGCCTGGGCGGCCGAGCCGCCGTTCGCGCTGTTTGACTCACCGTTCGCGGCCATGAGCGCCATGCCGCTGGACGGCAACGGCATCACAAGCGCTTGCCGCTTCCATGTGGCGGACAACGTGCCGTTCCAGCGTTCGTTCGAGGCGTTTATTGAGAAGTACAAGGGCGAGCGATGGGGCGAGAGTAACAGGTGCTCATACGCGGCGACAGCGTATTGGTATCAGGCGGCTGGCGCGGAGAACGCGGTTCGCTTGCCGACACGAGAGGAAATCATGGATATCGAGTGATTGCGAAAGGTCTTGCGGTGATTGCCGCAAGACCTTCAATTATACAGTCCGACTAGTTGCGCAACGCGGTATGCCTGTTAACGGCAAGCGCGCCACATGGAGGGACGACTTTGCCCCGTCCTCCCGCTCTGTCCAAGAGGCGCAGGGACGGGCAGCGCGGTGTTTTCATATATATATTCTAATAACTGCATATATAGAAAACAACCACACTCGCCCCACCCGCGCCTCGTCAGGATATCAAACGCCAAACGCCGACGTGCTCGCCGCCGTTGTTCCCCCGTGTTTTAACGCTCCGGCGATCCCGGCCATACAGACCGCACCGCCCACCGCCTCCCGGTGATCCTGCCACCGCCGTCGAAGGCAAGCCTCCGCGCGTTTGGATGCATGGTGTAGGTCGCGGCGACGCCCTCGCCGAAGAATAGCTCCATCGTTGTGGTATCGACTAACACGCGTAGCCTGAGCCGCGAGTCCCGCAGCAGCGCCTTCTCGCCATTATCAAACGCCAGCGTCCGTTCACGTGGCGTGTACTGGATCGCGTGCGTCCCCGCGTGGATCGTCAGCGTCCCACCGTCCCCGCCGTCCCATACCAATTCCATATCGGATTGCGGTACAATAGCTATGTCGGTCCCGCCCGCCGCGTCAACGCTGAGCGCCTCGCCATCGCCCGTCCGCAGCGAGAATACCTCCTCAATAGGATTGCGCAGCGCGCGATACCGCCCGTCCAGGCAGTCCAGCGTTAGCTCGCACGGGATCGACATGCACTGTGAGAACGGCGTGTCCGGGAAGCTCTCCTCCGCCGTCCAGCCGTCCATGCTTATCACCCAACTGATGTGGACGCGCTTGCCCTGCGGGTGGTGACTCCATGTTTGCCCGGCGTAGGTGGCCTTGCCATAGTCCAGCAGGTTGGATTCGCCCGATTCGGTGAACACGCGCCCGTCAAACCCGCCGATACGCGCCTTGCCGTCCGCGCCGTAGAATACCCAGCGCGTTTCGCCAGAGCCATCCGTTAACGGGAACACGTCCGGGCACTCATACAGGTCCATGTTGCGCGAGGTCCGCTCCCAATGGCGCAGGTCGTCCGACGCGTAGAACGACACGCAGTTCCGCCCCTTGAACGTCTCATAGACGGCCATGCGGTATCCATCGCCGAACCTGAACAGCCGCGGGTCGCGCCAGCCCGCGCCGTTCTCAGTCGGCACGGTTGCCTGTGTTGAGAACAGGTGGAATGTGTTCCCGCCGTCCACGCTCGCGGCCATGAACTGCCCGCCGGACGCGTATTCCCGCCCAGGAATTTCGTTAAACGTGCCCAAGGCCGTGAACGCGCAGAGCAACGCGCCCGGCCCGTAACCCGCGCGTCCCTCGAAATCCTCGATCGCGCTGCCGGAGGCTATCTCCCAGTCGCGACGCCATGGGGCGATCGCGTCATCCAGCTCAGTCCAGTTCAGCAGGTCGGGGCTTACCGCGTGTCCCCAGCAGATGTTCACGCCGCCGTGGGGCGTGCCCGCCGGGTTGTGCTGGTAGTACATGTGGAATTGCCCGCGATGGTATGCCAGGCCGTTGGGATCGTTCAGCCATCCGCGCTTGCTGGAGAAATGATATTGCGGGCGCAGTTCCTCGTTATATAGGTCGGGGTAGAGCGCTGTTTCCCGCTCTGGCTCGCCGCCGCCTATCACCCCGTCAAGCGTGTTTTCGCGCAAACCATCCGATTCGGGCACGGCCAGGGTCAGCGTCTTTCCGACGAACGGCCTCACGTTCAGGAAGTAATACGGCGCGTCAGGCTCGGCGGTTATGCTGGCGTAAACCTCGCGCAGCAGCGTTCCGCCCAGCCACAGCTGCAGATGCCACCGCTTGCCCGGTCCCGGTTTAAACGGCACGTGCAGGTAAGGATACTCGATCGGGATGTCTTTGCGGATCATGCGTTACCTCTTTTCGCTTAATTATTCCAAAAAACCGTACTGGTGTGTTGTAAGCACCAACTAGTTTCAGCAATCCCGCGGCGCAAGCTCCGCTATGGACTGCCTGGACTTTACGAACGGCGTGAACACCATGCTACCCGGAAGCTGTCTTGCGTCGCTGTCGCCCGCGTAGTCGGCGATCTGCCGCGCAATCGCCTTGGCCATCCCAAGCACCGGGTGACCGACAACCGATATCCCCAGCGACGACGCCCACAGCGTGTCGTCGAACACTAGCAGCGACACATCCTCAGGTACGCGCAACCGCAGCGCGCTCAACTCGCCGTAAGTGAGTATGCCCATCTGGTCGGATACGCTGAATATCGCGCTGGGGTTACGCGCGGTAATCAGCCCGCGTATCGCCCCGCGCAGCTCATCCATGGATAACCCTTCCAGCGATTGGTACGGGATCGGCGGTTCCTCGCCTATCTCGCGGTACGCCGACAGGTAACCCTCCACGCGGTTCACGCCGCCCAGCATCAGCACGCGCCGATGCCCGCGCCCCAACACGCAGCGCATGCCCGCGATGGTCCCGGCGATGTCGTCGAACTGGAATGAGCTGAACGCGCCGCTCTCCCTGCCGACCATCTGCAGGAACTGTACGCCGCTGCCTCGCATCCACTTCAGCTCGTCAGGCGGGATGTAATCGCCCGTAGGCATGTATACGACGCTGTCAACACGCGCGTCGGCCATGCCGCGCAGGGCGGCCCGCTGCTGGATGGGATCGTCATGGTGGAACGTTATCAGCATCCGGTAGCCATAGCCGCGCAGTTGCGCGTCCAACGCCTGGGCAAGCTCCATGAACAGCTGCACATAGGGATGAGACAGCACCAGCCCGACCGTCCGCGTGCGGCGGCTGCGCAGGCTCGCGGCGATCGTGTTGGGCGTGTACCCCAGCGCCTCGGCTGCGGACATTATGCGGACATAGGTATCGCGCTTGATTACGCTGCCCGGCCTGAACGCCCGCGACACCGTCGTATGCGATACGCCGGCGAGTTTGGCTACGTCTTTGCTGGTGGCCATGTGTCGCCTTTCTGGTATGTTTACGGTACATTATCGCGGCGGGGCAGCCGTTTGTCAACAAGGCCGCCGGATTTGTTCCGATTCCCTGTTGACAACGAGCACATTATATGTTATTCTTGCCCTGTTGTCAACGTTAACATTTAGATAGATGCTTGATGGCGCGGATAACGCGCGACATACCCAGTTTATCACGTGTTTTTATGGCGATACCGCTGCCAGTTTCCACGGAATAGCGGCCACAGAACGCCGCGCGGTCCCTTTGGAACGCTATGTTAATGATAACGTGAACACCGCGCCTCACGCGGTGTCCACATGGAGGAGGCCTTGGCCATGCCGGGTACGCGAGCCTTCCTGCGCCGCTGGGCGCGGCATAACTGGCAGTTGTACGCGCTCGCGCTGCCATCGTTGGCGTGCGTGCTGCTGTTCTCATACGCGCCGATGTACGGCGTGCTGCTGGCGTTCAAGAACTTCAATCCCCGCGTCGGCATCATGGGCAGCCAGTGGGTTGGCATGAAGTACTTCCGGCAGTTTTTCAGCACCAGCATCGTCTGGACCACCATCAAGAATACCGTTATCCTGAGTCTGTACTCGCTGGTCGCGTCGTTCCCCGTGCCGATCATATTCGCGCTGCTGCTCAACCAGGTCAAGCGCGGCAAGCGGTTCATCCAGACCATCACCTACGCGCCAAACTTTATTTCGACCGTCGTGCTGGTCAGCATGATCGTGCTGTTCCTCGCGCCGTCCTCCGGATTCCTCACTAAGGCGCTGCTGTCGATGGGAATGAGGGACGCGCTGGTTCTTGTCCGCCCCGAGTACTTCCGGACGCTCTACATCGTCTCGGGCATATGGCAGTCGATGGGCTTCAGCGCGATACTCTACATCGCCGCGCTGACGGGCGTTAACCCCGAGCTCCACGAGTCAGCGATGATCGATGGCGCGGACATCGTTCGGCGCATATGGCATATCGACATCCCGGCCATACTGCCAACGATCGTCATCATGCTGATACTGGCGATCGGAGGCATACTGAGCGTGGGTTACGAGAAGGTCTACCTGATGCAGAACGGCATGAACCTGAGCGTCAGCGAAGTTATATCAACATATGTATTCAAGACGGGCATCCAGAACGCGCAGTACAGCTTCGCGACGGCTGTGGGCATATTCAACTCAGTAGTGAATCTGCTGCTGCTTGTCGCGGCGAACTCCGCGGCGCGGCGGGCGGCCCAGACGAGTTTGTTTTAGTTAACTGATAATTGTTGATTTCTCGCCCGGGAGGTACGCCATGAACACATCCGTCCGCGCGGTCACGCGCCGCCGACACCCCATGCGAATGGGCGCGAGCGACCGCGCCTTCACCATCTGCAACACCGCGCTGATGGCCGCTGTAACGCTGCTGATCCTCTACCCGCTGTACTACATCGTCGTCGCGTCGATCAGCGACCCGTCCAGCGTCGCGGGCGGCGACCTGCTGCTGTTCCCGCCGAAATGGTTCTTCGAGGGTTACGCCACGGCGTTTGGCTACGCGCCGCTGCTTAGCGGCTACAGGAACTCGCTGGTATACACCGCGCTAGGCACCGCTATCAACCTGATCCTCACCATGCCCGGCGCGTACGCATTGTCGCGGAGGGACATGGGCGGGCGCGGCGCGGTCATGTTTGTGTTCACGTTC
The DNA here is from genome assembly GCA_031270865.1 of Oscillospiraceae bacterium. GTDB lineage: Bacteria > Bacillota > Clostridia > Christensenellales > Aristaeellaceae > BNUH01. Next base: position 25,047 of record JAISWI010000023.1, on the reverse strand, counting down.
ACAATGTTCTTCAGCGGCGGCATGATTCCGCTGTATTTGCTGCTGCGCGGCCTGCGCCTGACCAATACCATCTGGGTGATGGTACTGCCAGGCGGCGTGTCGGTGTATAACCTGATAGTGGTGCGAACGTTCTTCATGAGCGCGATCAGCCAGGAATTGCTGGACGCGGCGCGGATAGACGGCAGCTCGGACTTCGGGTTCTTCTTTAAGATAGCGCTGCCGCTGGCCAAGACGATCATCGCGGTCATGGTGGTCTTCTACGCGGTCGGGCACTGGAACTCTTACTTCAACGCCATCATGTACCTTAACGACCGCTCGAAGATGCCTCTGCAGGCCGTTCTGCGCGACCTGCTGATACTAAACACGATCACAACGGACATGCGCGTCAATCCGGCCGAAGCCGCCGAGAAGATGAAACGCGCCGACCAGCTAAAGTATTGCGTCATCATACTAGCGTCGTTGCCTGTTATGGTGTTATACCCATTCGCCCAAAAATTCTTCACGCAGGGCGTGATGATCGGCTCGCTGAAAGGTTGACCCGCTGGTATTGACCTGCCGCCGGGGGCGGCGGGTTAGTATAGATTAAGGAGGAGGTTCCCCATGAAACGCAGCTTGGTTCGGTTAATGGTATTCGCGCTGCTGGCCAGCCTGACGGCGGCGCCCGCGCTGGCGTCCGACGCCGCGTGGTTCGCGCAAACGGGTTATCCGATCGTGACTGATCCCGCCGCGCAGCCCAAACTGTCCATCTTCAAGTCCATCAACGACGTTGAGCCCGAGGACCCCAACGACAACCTGTGGATGCAAAAGGCGATAGCGGACACAGGCGTTTCAATCGACTGGATCACGGTGCCCGGCAGCAGCGCGGGCGAGCGCGTCCAGCTGATGCTGGCTGGGAACGAGCTGCCCGACGTGTTCTGGGACGGCATAGCCCGCAGCCATGTGCTGCAGTACATCGACTTCGGCGTATTCGCGCCCGTCGAGGACCTGGTCGACCAGTACATGCCCAACCTGGCCGGTATCTACGCCAAGCGCCCGGAGTACAAGGCGCTGAGCATCTCGCCGGACGGACACATCTACGGCTTCCCGCGCGTGGAGGAGATGCATGGCCTGGTCATGACGCCCGGCCCGGTATATGTGTATAAGCCGTGGCTGGACCAGTTGGGACTGGAAATGCCGGCGACGCTTGACGCGTGGGTGGATATGCTCTACAAGATGAAGGAGGCCGGCGACCTGAACGGCAACGGCGCGGACGACGAGTACCCGATCAGCTGGGACTACAACGAAGGCTGGGATTATATCTTCGGCTGGGTTGAGGCGGCTTACGGCGCGCTCGACGTCATGACCGGCGCTAATAACGCCAGCAACCACCTGTTCATCCGCGAGGATAAGATCCAACACGCCGCGCTTGAGGAGGGTTTCCAAAAGACGGCGCAGCTGTTCCACCAGTTGTACGCCGACGGGATACTAAGCCCCGACTCGTTCGCGCCGACGGTGACCGGGTCAAGCCTGCACGCGCAGAAACTGCAGCAGGAAACCCCGATGATAGGCGTTTTCCAGGCGTGGGGCACTGACGGGCGCGTGCCCGCGAACCTCCAGTTCGACTATGTCTCCATGCCGCGCGTCGAGGGACCGGCGGGCAAGACGGGTTACATCCGCAATAACTCCGAGTTGTTCAACACGACGCTGGCCGTGATTACCGTGGATTGCGAAAACCCTGAATTGGTCGCGCGGTTCGTTGACTATATCATGGGGCCGGAGCAGTCGGTCACGGCCAACTGGGGCGCGGAAGGCGCGGTCTACGTCAAGGATGAGTCCGGCGCGCTGCGCTGGGATGTCGACGAGACGGGATTGTATATCAAGCCGAAGTTCGACCTGGAGTGGTGGCAGCTTCGCTCTTACAGCACGATCGGCGGCCCGAACGTGGTGCTGAACGATTATTATGACACCGTGGTGGAGTATCCGCGCGACGCGCGGCGCGTGTTCGACGAGCAGACCGCCGGGGGCAAGGCCGAGCTGCTGGAAGAGTATGAGGCGGTCTCGCCGATGGTTTGGTTCCTGCCGGAAGAGCAGGCGCAAGTTGACCAGATCATGCCCCAGATCAAGAACGTGTTCGACGTGACGCTGACCCGCTGGATCATCGACGGCGGAGCGGAAAGCGAGTTCGGCGCGTTCAAGGAGCAGCTGGCCGCCGCCGGGCTGAACAAGTACCTGGAGATCTACCAGAAGGCGTTTGACAGGTACTTGGAGAATATGAAGGGGCTGTAAGGCTGGTTTGGCGTATTGGGACGATTTGAGCCGGGGCGGGTTTGCCCCGGTTCCTTCGTTATAAGCGCTGCCGTCGCCTCAGGCGGCGCAAAGGAGACGGGGAGTGGAAAATTGTCCGAAAACCTTGCGTTGAAGCGCGATGAGTGGTATTATTTACATATGCGCGGAAGCGGATAATTGTACGTTTCCACCGGATGGTTCGCTGCGCCAAATAATGTAAGGAGGCCTCACCCATGAAGAAACTGCTGCCCATCGTCCTCGCCGCGGCATTGGCGCTTGGCGCGTTCATGCCCATGCTCGCCGAGGCGACCGATCCAATGGCGAAGTACGCGGAAACTGTCAAGCTTACAACAGCGAAATCCATCGGCGATAGCCTGCAGTCATTTATCGACAAAAAACCTGACGTACTGACTGACAATATCTGGTTCAACGACTACAGAAACCTGTTCAACATCGACGTCGCCTACTCGTGGACCGCGCCGAGCGCGCAGTACCGCGAGAAGATGAACACCCAGATCGCGGCGAACGACCTGCCCGACTTCTTCCAGGTGGACGCGTCCCAGTTGAAGATGCTGGTCGAGTATGGCGCCGCCGCTGATTTAACCGACGTATTCGCTAAGTACGCCTCGCCCTTCACCAACGAGATGATGGAGGCCGATATGCGCGTTGGCCTTGGACAATCGACGTTCGGCGGCAAATTGATGGCGCTGCCGTCCGTTGGCGGTAACCGCGATGGCTCCGTGTTCTGGTGGATTCGCTATGACTGGCTGGAGAAGCTGGAACTGAAGGAACCCGAAACGTTCGGCGAGATGCTGGAGACGCTGTACGCGTTCACGAATAACGACCCGGACGGCAACGGCAAGGACGACACGGTAGGGCTGGGCATGGTGAAGGAATTCATAACGGACACCTTCGGCATAAACGCTCTTTCAGAAGGCCTAGGCGCGTACATCACCGGCTGGGTAGGGAAGGATGGCGCCGTTGAGGCCGGAACCATCCAGCCCGAGGTCAAAAAGGCGCTGGAGACGCTGGCCAAACTATATGCCGACGGCGTGCTGGACAGGGAGTTCATCGTAAAAGATTCCAGCAAGGTCGCGGAGGAGGTCGTGTCCGGCAAGATCGGCATGTTCTCCGGCGGCCACGCGCAGGCGTTCTGGCCGCTTCAGGACGCGAAGAACGCGAACCTTGATTCCAACTGGCGAGCTATCTCCATCGTCAGCGACAATGGAGAGAAGCCGAAGACGATGCTCGACGGCAGCGCGAGCAATTTCTACGCGGTCAACGTCGACTGCGAGGATCCCGAGGCGGTCGTGAAGCTCTATAACTATTACTACGCGAAGGATCCGGCCCTCAGCCCCGACTTCGACTTCCACTACCATGGCCGACTGGACGCCGATCCCGAAAGCGAGATCACCGAGTATTACAACTGGGCCGCTATCGCCAGCTGGTACCCGATGCAGAACCTGTTCATCCACCGCGGCGTAGACTCGTACTTCAACGATGGGGACGAGTCCGCGCTGGAGAACTACTGGATCATGGACAACATCAACGGCAACCAGAAGTACATGGACGGCGACACCTCATATTGGTCCACGTTCGGCTGGTCCGGGCCCAGCGATTACAGCGGCGAGGGCCGTATCGATTACTACGACAAGAACGGAATGTTCATCCAGAACGCCTACATCGGCGCGGCAACCGACAGCATGACATTGTACAACGTTACGCTGGAGCAGTTGCGCTTGGAGACGTTCACCAAGATAATCACCGGGGAATCGTCCATCGATGAGTTTGACAACTACATCGCGCAGTGGAAGAAGCTCGGAGGGGATACGATCACACAGGAAGTCAACGACGCGCTGAAGTAACCGACGGCAATGAGCGCGGGGACGCGTGAAGCGCCCCCGCGCTAATCCCGATGGAAGGAGGTCGCCGCGTGACGAGCGTCCAAACGATAAAGAAACGCAAGCACGTCCGGTTCAGGCGGCAGATACCCCTCCACCTGATGCTGGCGCCTTGCGTCGCGCTTGTGCTGGTTTACGCGTATTACCCGATGATAGGCGTAGTGATCGCTTTCCAGCGATATAACCCACGCTTGGGTTTCTTCGGCTCGAAGTGGATGGGCCTGGAGAACTTCCGTTACCTTATGAACCTGCCGAATACCCCGTCCGTCATATTCAACACCGTGTTCATATCGTTCATGAAGATCGCGGCCGGGCTGGCCGTGCCTATCGTTTACGCCGTGCTGCTGGACCTTATCCACCATTCGGGCTTGAAACGCGCTATCCAAACCCTGCTGTACATACCGTACTTCATGTCGTGGGTCATACTGGGCGGCATACTGCTCGACCTGCTGTCTCCGTCGACTGGCCTGCTCGCCGAGCTGTGGCGGCTGTTCGGCGCGGAGCCCATCTTCTTCCTGGCAAACCCGCGGCTGTTCCCATACGTGCTGGTGGTTACGGACATATGGAAGACCGCGGGTTATGGAACCATCATATACCTTGCGTCCATAACGGCTATCGATCCCAGCTTGTACGAGGCCGCTATCGTTGACGGCGCGAACCGTATGAAGCAGGTATGGCATATCACGCTGCCGGGTATGGCGCCCATCATCGTCCTTATGATGACGCTAAGCCTAGGCAATGTGCTCAACGCCGGGTTCGAACAGGTTGTGACGCTGTACAGCCCCATCGTATACTCGACAGGGGATATCATCGATACGTTCGTATACAGGATAGGTTTGATAAACAACCAATTCGGCGTCGCGACCGCGGCTGGGTTATTCAAGTCGCTGATCTCGTTTGTATTCATCGCGATGGGTTACTCGCTGGCGTACAGGTTCGCGGACTACACGGTGTTCTGATTTGAGGCACGGGGACGGGTTTATGGCTGGGATACAGGAATCGCGGCGCAAGCCATCAGGCATTCGCAATACCTCGCGCCTCGCCGACGCGGGCATTATCGCCGCTATGTCGCTGGCGGGACTGCTCTGTCTGCTTCCTATTGTTAACGTGCTGGCACTGTCTTTCAGTTCCAGCGCGGCGGCCGCAGCGGGCAGAGTAAAGCTATGGCCGGTCGATTTCTCGCTGGAATCGTACAAATACGCGCTGACCAAGCCGCAGTTCCTGCGCTCGTTCGCGATATCGGTAAAACGCGTGGGCCTGGGGCTTGCCGTCAACATGGCGTGCACGGTCCTGGCCGCGTATCCGCTGTCCAAATCCAGCAGGGAGCTTACTGGGCGAGGCGTATACGCTTGGTTCTTCTTCTTTACGATGATATTCTCAGGCGGCCTCATCCCATGGTATACGGTTGTAAAGCAGACCGGCATAATGAATACGCTTTGGGGTGTGATACTGCCTGGGGCGGTGCCCGCTTACCATGTGATTATCCTTTTGAATTTCTTCCGCCAGTTGCCCAGGGAGTTGGGCGAGGCGGCGGTTATGGATGGCGCCGGCGAGTTCTACATGATGGTCCGGTTGTACCTGCCGCTGTCCGTCCCGTCACTGGCGACGCTGGCGCTGTTCACAGCCGTCGGCCACTGGAACAGCTGGTTTGACGGCCTGGTGCTTATGACCAGCCCGGATAATTATCCGCTGCAGACATACCTGCGCAACCTTATCGTAGTGAAGAACCTGCAGACGATGCAGACCGCGACACAGGCGGAACTGCGGGAGATGGCAAGGATATCCGACCGGACGCTGCGAGCGTCGCAGATATTTATCGCGGCGCTGCCGGTCCTGGCGTTGTACCCGTACCTGCAGAAGTATTTCATGAAGGGGCTCGTCATGGGCAGTGTCAAGGGATAAACATGGGCGTCAGTATATCCGCAAATTCGGTGATAACGGGGAGGTAAACAAATGGCGTACGATGTCGCGGCGTACATCTGGCCGGCGTATACCGGCGACGAGCCGCGTACCCGCGTGTTCTGGCCGGAGGGCATGGGCGAGTGGCAGACGGTTAAGGCGGCGGCGGCCAAATTCCCGGGTCACGAGTGGCCGCGCAAGCCTTTATGGGGCTATGTTAACGAGGCAGACCCCTGCGTGATGGAGATGGAGATTGGGGCTGCGGCCGACCATGGCGTAAACGTGTTCATCTATGACTGGTACTGGTATGACCGCAGGCCGTTCCTTGAGAACTGCCTGAACGACGGTTTCCTGAAGGCGAAGAACAACGGCAGGATGAGGTTCTACCTGATGTGGGCGAACCACGACGCGTCCAACTTGTGGGATAAGCGCCTTTCCCATGACCTTGACACAGTTATCTGGGATGCCGGCGTCGATATGAAGGAGTTTCGGAAACTGGCCTCGCGGGTTATAGGTAAGTATTTCACAAGGGATAATTACTACAAGATTGACGGTAAACCGGTGTTTTCGATATACGACATACCCAAGCTCACGCGTGGCTTCGGGGGGATTGACCAAACGCGCGAAGCGCTGGACTGGTTCCGCGAGGAGGCGGTCCGCCAGGGACTGCCAGGGCTGCACCTGCAGTTTATCATGTGGAACGAGCGCTCCACAAAGCTTTCCGGCGCGGGAGGGGCGAAGGAGGTTCCGGCGTCCGGCATAGGTCCGGCGCTGGGCTTTGACAGCTTCACGCATTACCAGTTCGTGCACTTCACGGACATAGACAGGACGTATCCCGAGATCCTGCGCGACGCGCGGAGCGAATGGGATCGCCTTGACAAAGCGTTTGGCGCGACATACTTCCCGCATGTTAGCGTCGGCTGGGATACAAACCCGCGTTTCACGCAGCTGAGGCCAGGCGTCATGAAGGAAACGACGCCCGCCAATATTGAGGAGGCGTTCCGCGCGGCGAAGGCTTTCGCCGATTCGCGTCCGGACCGTCCGCCACTGATAACGGTGAACAGCTGGAACGAATGGACGGAGACGAGTTACCTTGAGCCGGACGATCGGAATGGATATGGTTTTCTGGACGCGGTTAAGAGGGTTTTCTGTAGGTAATAGAGGGATTTGCTGGCAGAGGCGCGTTGCCTGCGCGACTCAACCCGGGGGCGCAATGCCCCCGGGTTCCCCTCGAGCCGCCGCGTTACCGGACGCGGTAGTTAAATGGACATTTTATGGATTGATGATCGCAGTCAATGGATATCCGGCGGACGACCGCGCGGCTTAGCCGTTGCGGATACAGCGACGTTATCATGCCAGCGGAGTCCACCACCAGGTATTCGGTCACGTTGAAGTCGCCGTCGACTAACTGGCGAACCACGTCATAACGCTTCCAGCGTGATGCGGGGAAACTCGTCCAGTCCCGGCTGTACATCGCCGAGCGTTGCTTGGGCACGAATACCGCCGTATGCCCCGGCGGCAGCGACAACAACCCGCCGTACATCCGCAAGATGGATTCATACACTAGGAAGTGGTCTGCGGCGAAAGCGTTGACAGGCAGCATCGCGATAAAAACCATCACCGTGGCAACCAACGCGATAAGGCGCCCGCGTGTCTGGGAGCGTCTATGGCTGTTTTTGTTCATCCAGCGTCACCTCAACGGTATTGTAACCTAAATGGGTCGGGCGTGTCCAGTGTTTTGGATAAATGTTTACAAATTCGCGTCGATATGGCGTAGAGGACGTTACTTACGGGTTGCGATGGTGTTAAGCGACCGCGCGTGAAGTTAACAATATAAACGCCGCGCCGCCGGCTGCTCACACCGGCGGCGCGTCTGTCTAGCTGGATGCTTGAGGAGGTTGGATGGATGGTTCGCGAAATCCCGGCTAACCTATGGCCTCACCCCGCTTTCATCATCAATCCGCGCGGCGCGTGGCGCCGACGTTAACATACCGGACAACCCTGTCTCCCATCTATATGCTCGGCCATTCCCTGACCGCAAGACCAGTATAGCGCGGCGTTATGTCACCCGTATGAACGATTTGTGAAGGATTGTGTCCCCGGATTGAATTGTCCTGATGGGACATTATTGAAAAACGCCGGCGGGAATGATATGATAAGGATACTCGCTGGAACGTTTCGAGGGAATGCCCAAATGATTCATTAGGAGGCGTAACTATGCACCTGGGACTGCAGATGTATTCCGTGCGCGACATCACGGGAGGCGACCTGGCTGGGGCCCTTGCCAAGGTCAAGGCCATCGGCTATGACAATGTGGAGTTCGCCGGGTTCTTCGGCCACTGCGCGGAGAAGGTAAAGGCCATGCTGGATGAGACCGGGCTTGCCGTGTCCGGCACGCACACCGGCTGGGGCGAGTTGACCCCTGACAAGATCGACGAGACCATCGCCTTCCATAAGGGGATAGGCAACAAGCGTATCATCGTGCCTTACGCGGAGGTCCAGACCAAATCCAAGATCGACCAGATAGTGGACCTGCTGAACCAGGCGCGGCCCAAGCTGGCCGAGGCCGGTATAGCGCTGGGTTACCATAACCACTCGCATGAGTTCAAACCGAACCAGGACGGGCAGATCCCGTTCGAAGAGCTGAGGGATCGGACGGACATATTCTTCGAGATCGATACGTACTGGGCGTTCGTCGCGGGGCGCGACCCGCTGGCGCTCGTGCGCGAGATGGTCAGCCGCGTGCCAGTAGTCCACATCAAGGATGGCGACGCGTCAGGCGAGGGTAAGCCTCTCGGTCTGGGCGCCGCGCCTGCCGCCCAGGTATGGAAACTCGCGCGGGAGCTTGGAATTGAGTTGGTTGTGGAGAGCGAGACCCTCACGCCCAGCGGACTGGCGGAGGCTGAAATCTGTTATAAGTTTGTGGAGAATCTGGAGAAATAACATGCTGTTCTGGAAGCTGCTCTTTACTGGGACGCTGTTTGCCGCGACGCTCGCGCTTGCCGTGACGCGCCACGCGGCGGTATACTGGCTGGCGCTGGCCGCCGTCGCGTTTTCATGGCTGGGCGACGCGACGCTGGGCGGGTTCAAGCCGCTGACCGGATACCTGGGGGACCCCAGCCTGTTTGGGCTGGGGTTCTTCGCGGCTGGACACCTGTGCTATATCGCGGCGTTCGCGGCGTACCTGAGGCTCTGGCCGCAGCCGGGTTTCCGGACGCTGGCGATGGTCGCGGCGTTCGCGGCTGCCGCCGCCGCGCTGTGGTATTTCCTGTGCTGGCAGAGCGGGCAGGCCGTGCCGCTCCGCGTGGCTTCGCTGGCGTACGCGCTGGTGATATTCATCATGGCGGGCATGGCGTGGTCGAGCGCGGCGAGGCTTGTCGGAACCGTGAGGTTCATATGGCCCCTCGCGCTGGGCAGCGTCCTGTTCATTATATCGGATGGCTTAATCGCGTTGGACTGGTTCCGCGATTGGAGCTTCCCGTGGCAGGGCGCCGCCGTGTGGGCGACGTACGCCCCTGCCCAATCGTTGTTGGTCATAGGGTTCTGGATGACGCGCGCGCCGCAAGCCGCCGCCGCGCTGGAAACGATAGGATTATAGAATGAATCATTATACCGACGCCAAGGCCGCCGCCCGGGTCCGCGCCCTGGCAGGGCGGATACTGGATAATATCTCCGCCGTCATAATCGGCAAGGAACGCGAGATTAGCCTGCTCATAACCGCGCTGATAGCCCGCGGGCACGTCCTGATGGAGGACGTGCCCGGCACGGGCAAGACGATGCTGGCCAAGGCGCTGGCGCGGTCGCTCGATATCAACTTCGCGCGAATCCAGTTCACCCCGGACCTGCTGCCCTCGGACGTGACCGGGATGAGCGTGTTCAACCCGAAGGACGCGCAGTTCGCGTTCAGGCCGGGACCGGCGTTCACCAATCTGCTGCTGGCCGACGAGATCAACCGCGCCACGCCGCGCGCCCAGTCCGCGCTGCTGGAAGTCATGGAGGAACATCAGGTGACAACCGACGGGGTGACACGCCCGCTGGAGCCGCCGTTCTTCGTCATCGCCACGCAGAACCCTGTAGAGATACAGGGCACGTTCCCGTTGCCGGAGGCGCAGCTGGACAGGTTCCTTATTAGGATGAAGCTGGGTTACCCAAGTACGCAGGAGTCCAGGCTCGTGCTGGAGCGGCACGCCAGCGGCGACCCGATCGAGCTCGTCGGGCCGGTCGCGGCGAAGGAGGAACTGCTGGAGGCGCAGGGCTTGGCGCGGTCGGTCGAGGCGTCTGAGGCCGCGCTGTCGTACATAGTCGCGCTGTGCGAGCGGACACGCGCGGCGGAGGGCGTGCAGTTGGGCGTATCCACGCGCGGCGCGTTGGCTTTACTGCGGGCGTGCCAGGCCTTCGCGTTAATCAACGGCAGGACGTTCGTCACGCCGGACGACGCGCAGATTCTCGCGCCAGCCGTGCTCGCTCACCGGATCATCACGCGCGGGATGTACAGCAGGCCCAACGCGTCCGACATGGTTGTCGAGGATTGCCTGAGGCAGACGCCCGTACCCACGGAGGAGCGCTAGGGTGGACGCGCTGGGGCTGGGCGCGGCTGCGCTGATGCTGGGCGCGGCGCAGTCGTTCATATTCCACAAAACCGGGCCCCTTGGATTAACATACAGCCGCGCGTTCAGCAGGACGCGGGCGTTCGCTGGCGAGACGGTGGAGCTGGTCGAGATGATACGCAACGCGAAGCTGCTACCCGTGCCGTGGCTGCGCGTCGAGTCGCGCATGTCGCCAAGCCTGGTATTCAGCGAGAAAGGCAGCGCGGGCGGCCTGACCGATAACGCCGAGCGCGAGATTGAGGGCGACCAGTACCACCGGAGCTCGTTTTACGCGGGGGCGTTCGCGCGGATAACGCGGCGGCATCGGGTGAGGCTGGCAAGGCGCGGGTATTACCCTGTCGGGTCAGTGGCGATGACGGGCGGGGACCTGTTCGGGCTGTCGCAATGGACGAAACAGGTCGAGACTGGCGCGGTCGTGACGGTCTACCCCGCGCTGCTGGACGAGCGCGAGATCGACGCGCCGTCCTCACGCTGGCAGGGCGATCTGGCGGTGAGGCGGTGGATCGCCAGCGACCCGTTCCTAGTATCGGGTATCAGGCCGTACCAGGCGGGCGACGCGCGACGTGACGTCCACTGGGCGGCGACCGCTCGAATGGGCTCGTTGCAGGTCAAGACCCATGAGTTCACCGCCGACCCGAGGCTGCTGGTCATACTGAACGTACAGGCCAAGGAAAACCAGTGGACCGACCTGATGGACTACGAGCAGGAGCGGATAGAGTACGGGGTGAGGCTGGCCGCGACGCTGATACTTAAAACGCTGTCGGCTGGGCTGGAGGCGGGTTTCCGCGCGAACGCCCCGGTATTTGGCGAGACCGCGCCGCTTGTAGTCGAGCCGAGGAGGGCGCAAGGCCAGGCGGAGGCGGTGCTGGACGCGCTGGCGCGGCTGACGATCAAGCGGGCGCGGAGCTTCCCGACATTCCTTGACGACCTGGGACGCGTGACGGGGATGGATATACTGATATTATCATGCTATGACAGTGAGTTGATACGCGAGCGGATGGACACTCTCCGCGCGATGGGGAATTCCGTCGTAATCCGGTTGATATAGGGGGTGGTCCGCCTGGCGGATAGGTCCGCCGCGCCGCTTCATATCGGCGAGTGCGCGGTTACTTACGCGATGCTGGCGTTGGGATGCGCCCCGGCCGCGATATTGTTCGCGGCGTATCTTGGCGCGGGGGATTCGCCCCGGCTGTGGCTTGTGGCGATGGGCTTGCACGCCGTGTCGCTTGCTCTGGGGTTCTGGCCGGGCGTGGTATGCGGGAACGCGCGGGTCCGCGCGGGATTGGCCGGGTTGGCCGCGCTGGCGGGATTGTTCGCGCTGTGCCGGGCGTGGCTGCTGTTCGCCGCGTGGTGGGGCGCTGTGTTCGCGGTTCTTATGTTTGTATTATGGTATGTCGGCCTGCGGATGTCATCGAAACCGCCCGGCGCGGAGGCCGCGCCCACCGCGTGGCTGGCACTGGCCGGGGCGCACGCGCTTGCCGCGGTCATCGCGCGTCTATCCACGGTAACCATGCCACGCGCTGCTTCCGCGACGCTGAACGCCATCGCCCCCATATTCTTCCTGATGGCCGCGTTGAGGCTCAACGGCGCGACGCTGGCCGCTGGCGCGGCGTCACGTCGGACGGGCGCGGCTTCCGCGACGCTGCGACGGAGGAACGCGCTGCTGGTTCTGGCCGCCGCCGCGCTGACGCTGGCCGCCGCGAACATAGGGCCGATTGGCGCGGCGGCGCGGCGCGGGTTCGTCTACATATTGGTTGGAATAATGTGGCTGGTCAGCAAGATCCCCATCGGGCAGTCCGCGCAGCCAGGCGGCGGCAGCGGCGGCGATATGGACCTGTCGGGTTTGGGCGAGGCGGCGGAGCCCAGCGTGTTGGCGCGGATACTGGAGCGCGTGTTCATCGTGATAGCGCTGGCGATAGCGGCTGCCGCGGCGGGATTCGCGCTGTATTTCGCCGGACGGAAGCTGGCGAGGCTGATCAGGCGTATCGCGGCTCGGTTCGCGCGGCTGGCGTCCGAGCTAAACCAGGGTTACACCGACGAGGCCGAGCGGGTGTTCGACTGGGATGATTTCGCGCGGTCGGCGCGTGAGCGTATGCGCAAACTGGTCCCGCGCCGTGAGCGTCTCCCTAAATGGAATGATCTGGATAACAGGGCGCGGGTGCGTCTGGCGATCCGCGCGATGCTGATCCGCAGACCTGACCTGCCGGAATCCATTACGATCAAGCAAGCGTTGACGCGCGGCGACCTGAAAGCAGCCCCGGCGGACGCGCGGTCGCTTGCGGCGGCGTACGACGCGGCGCGGTACAGCGCGTCGGAGATATCGGACACCGAAACTGAGAACGCGCACAAGGCGTTCGAGCATATTAAGAGATGAATGGAGGGAGAATGATGGTTTATCGGAGTCTGTACAAGATCCTAGCGTGGGTGTTCTTCGGGATAGGCGTGGCGTTCATGGTTGCGGGCGTCATCGCGGTGGCTGTCAGCGGCATACCGCTGGTTGACTTCACGCTCGAAACCGACACGGAGATCGTCGCGCTTATCATGGGGATTATGGCGGCGGTGATGCTGCTGCCCGCTGTTATATTCGCCGGGATGTACGTGACATACGGACGGCGGATCGAGAACCTGCGCTCCGGGGGCATGAAGGTGGACGCCATCATCGACGAGGTACGACCGCTCTTCGGCTATTCGTATGATTCGAGCTGTCCGTTCATCATCGTGTGCCGCTGGGAGCATGAGGGCATGGTCTACATATACCGCAGCGAGTACATATCGTTCAACCCGACAAAGTATTTCGCCGACCACGACATAAAAACTATGCCGATATATGTAGATCGGTACAATCCCAAACGATATTATATGGATATAAACGTGCTGACCCGGAACGTAGTCCTCGCTTAGATAAACATACCAAACAAGGTAAGAACGGATACTCGCGCCAGACAATCCGCGGCACAGGCCCCGAATCGCTTACTGCTGCTGCCTTCCGGCCCTGACAGGGTTCACGCCGGAACCTTGCACGGCGCCCAGCGGTCATCATACCCGCAAGGTGTAGTGTACACCAAATCCGGCCGGAACGCAACCGGAAATTTCCCGGCGCGGCGGTGTCGAGGCGCGTCTCGACACCGCCGCGCCTTGCTGAATCCTTTATAAATTTTCCCGTTGACACGACTGGTTGATTGTGGTATCATACATGTGAACGATTGTTCAAACGTTTCAGCTGGAAGGAGGGGGCCGTATGGAATACCGTGATATGGAACAGTGTGACGCGCGGTGCGAGATGACCGCCGTACACGTGGAGACGGTCGAGCGCGTGCGCAGCCGGATGCCCGGCGACGAGGCGCTGACGGACGTGGCCGACCTGTTCAAGATGTTCGCGGACTCTACGCGGGTTAAGATACTCTACGCGCTGCACGCGGCGGACTCGGTCTGGGACCTGGTCGGGCATGTGACCGACGCGCGGCGCGGCGAGCTGTGCGTATGCGATATATCCGCGCTGCTGGGCATGACCAGCTCGGCGGTGTCGCACCAGCTGCGGGCGCTTAGGCAGACGCGGTTGGTCAAGTACCGGCGCAGCGGGAAGATCGTGTACTACTCGCTGGACGACGAGCATGTCGGCTCGATATTCCAGCAGGGCATGGAGCACGCCATGGAGCGGGGCTGAGGCTTGCTTTTTATCGGATAACGCGTGAACAATTGTTCAAACGTCGCATTATATATCATATAAGGAGGCGTTACCATGGATAATACGGCGGATCGGGAATGGGAAGAAGGCGCGGCGTGCTCGTGCGGGCATTGCCAGCATGACGGCGGACATGTGGACGGCCACGCGGACATAGACGAAGAGGGCGGCGGGTTGGTCCGGCGTTACGGCGTTGACGTGATAGGCGTAGCAATGTACGCGCTGGCGTTCTTTATGGATAGCGAACCGTTAGGCGCGGGACTGTTCGTCGCGGCGTACCTTCTGCTGGGCTGGAGGATCCTGCTGCCGTCGGCGCGGAGCGTGGGAAACCTGTTCCGCGGCAAGGCCGGGAGCGCGGCGGCGCTGCTGGATGAGAATTTCCTTATGACGATCGCGACAATCGGCGCGTTGGCCATCGGCGAGTTTCCGGAGGCCGGAGCCGTGGTGCTGCTGTACCGGATCGGCGAGGAACTGCAGGAACGCGCGGTGCGCTCGTCGCGGCGGTCGATCCGCTCGCTGATGGACCTGCGCCCGGACAGCGCGAACCTGTTAACCGACGACGGCGCGATCCAAACGGTCGCGCCGGATGAGGTCGCGGTCGGGCAGCGGATACTCGTCCGGCCCGGGGAGAGGATACCGCTTGACGGCGTAGTGTTGGAAGGCGAGTGCGAGTTGGATACCGCCGCGCTGACCGGGGAGAGCCAGCCTCGCGCGGTCGCTCCCGGAGGAGAGGCGCTGTCCGGCTCGATCGTGATCGGCGGCACGCTGACCATAAAGGTCAGCAGGACAGCCGGGGAATCCACGGTTTCCAAGATTTTGGAGATGACGCAGCGGGCGGCCTCGCGCAAGACCAGCGCGGAATTGCTGATAACGCGGTTCGCGAGGGTGTATACGCCAGTTGTGGTCGGCGCGGCGGTATTGCTGGCGGTGGTTCCGGCGCTGCTGGGTATGGCGGTGAGCGAGTCGGTAAGGCGGGCGCTGGTGTTCCTGGTTATATCGTGCCCGTGCGCGTTGGTTGTGTCGATCCCGCTGGGGTATTTCGCCGGACTGGGCGCGGCGTCACGGCGCGGCATACTGGTTAAGGGCGCGAGGTACCTGGAATCGCTTAACCGGGTGGATTCAGTGGTGTTCGATAAGACGGGCACACTAACGCGCGGCGAGTTCGAGGTAGCGCGGGTGGAAACGCCGTCAGGTTCGGATGTTGAGCGCATGGCCGTATTGGAAACGGCGGCATACGCGGAATGGGACTCGTCGCATCCGATAGCGCGGTCGATTAAGGCGGCGTGGGTGGATCGGGGCGGTAAGGTTGAGCCGGGGCGTTTGTCGGAGAGAACGGAGCGGGCTGGGTACGGGGTGCGGGTATTGCTGGATGGGCGCGAGGCGTTGGCGGGTTCGGCGAGGCTGCTGACGGAGGCGGGAGTGGTTGGAGCGGCGAGCGGGACGGACGCGACAGCGGTGGAGGTAGCGCTGGGTGGGAGGTATCTGGGAAGGATTACGCTAAGGGACGCGGTGAAGCCGGACGCGGCTGAGGCGGTAAGGCAATTGAGGGCGTTGGGGGTACGGGAGGTAGCGATGTTGACGGGGGATACGGCCTCGGCAGCGGAGGCGGTAAGGTCGGAGTTGGGGTTGGATTCGGCGGAGTCAGGGCTGCTGCCGAACCAGAAGATGGAGTCGTTGGAACGGAGGATGGCAGGGAAGAAGGACGGCGGCGCGGTGCTGTTCGTGGGCGATGGGATCAACGACGCGCCGGTGTTGGCAAGGGCGGATGTAGGGATTGCCATGGGTGGGTTGGGTACGGACGCGGCGTTGGAAGCGGCGGACGCCGCGTTGATGACCGATGAGCCGACACGCGTGGCTGAGTTGATCAGGATAGCCAGGCGGACACGGCGGATCGGGATACAGAATATCGTGTTGTCGCTGGGGGTTAAGGCTGTGTTGATGGCGTTGGGGGCGCTGGGGTTGACACCGTTGCTGCTGGCTGTGTTCGGCGACGTGGGCGTAACACTGCTGGCAGTGATGAACGCTATGCGGGCGGGGCGGTGACTGTGGTTTGTCAATTGTCGCAAGACCTGGAGGAACAACCTACCCTGGCCACATGGGACCAGCGTGACGCTGGACCCATATGGCCAGGGTAGGTTGTTCTTCCAGGTTATCGCTGCTTCCTCAACCCCACAAGCTTATACTCCATCGCCTCGAAGCCGACATTCCTCGTCAGCGAAACGCGTATCGCCTCGCCGACGAACGATATACTTACATCATCAATAAACGGCGTGGTGGTATAGGCGATGCGCACACGCCATTCCCCGCCGCTAACCGTTCCGGCTACGGAGCATCGATCCGACCTGTCTCCCTGGCTCAGCGTAGCTGGAACGCTGTCCTTATCGTAGATCGTCTCAAGCCATTCCTGGTTGCCGACGGTCACGGGCAAATCGTAATTCTGGTAACGGATGACCAACCCATCCGTTTCGCCGAACGATACGCCTATGCCGACCATTCCGAGTTTGTTATCAGACATAACGTACTCCGCTTTCCCGGACGGCGCGTCCGGCAGTGACGCCGGTCTCCTTGCTTCAGCCGCGGCCGATCCCACAGCCGACGGAATCGCCAGCGCGGATATCCTCGCTTCCAACGCCTCCTGAGCCTTCGGGTCATACGGTATCGGCCCGCCGCTCAAACCGGAAACCAGCGCGTCGAAGATGACGTCCAACTCCTGCTGCATGTCGCCTAATCCGGCGTTCACCGCTATCACCATATCGTGTTTAGGTATGACTACGCATAGCTGGCCGAACGCTCCATCGCCCCGGTACGCGTCCTCTCGCGAGCATCGCCAGAACTGGTAACCGTAACCCGAATGCCAATCAGGTGAGCCCTCGGGCTGCAGTATGTGGAATGACGTGGCCTCGTCGACCCACGCGGCGTTCAGCAGCCGCTGGCCGTCCCACATGCCGCGCTGCAGCAGGAATTGCCCGAACTTGGCGATATCGCTCGTACGCAGGCTCAACCCGAACCCTCCGGCGCAGATATCGCCGGGCAGCCGTTCCCACTTGTAATCCTCTATGCCCAGCGGGTCGAACAGCCGCGGCTTCAGGTACTCGTCGAGATGTTTCCCCGTGACCTTCTCGATGATCGCCCCGGCCACGCAGCTGCCCGCCGTGTTATACAGGAAGCGGCTGCCCGGCTCCAGCGGTACATATGAGGTGAGGAACGCTCCGACAAAATCCTCGCTGATGTTCGGTTCGATCGTATGCCCTGTGCACATGCCCAGCAGGTGGCGAACCTTCATCGCTTGCATGTTCGCGCAGGGCGGCGAGGGCAGTTTCTCCGGGAAGAACGACGCGACGGGCGCGTCCAGCGAGAGCAATCCCTCCTGGACGGCGAACCCGGCGGCTGTGGACATGAAGCTCTTAGACAGTGAGAAGAGCATGTGGCGCAGGTCCTCGCGGTAGGGATTGTACCAACCCTGGCTGACCACATGTCCATGCCTGACCAGCGTGAAGCCGTGCAGGTGGACGCCTTTCGCGTCGGCGGTGTCGAGCATATCCAGTATCGCCTTCGGGTCAACGCCCATTGAGGCTGGGGAAGCGGTGGGCAGACGCGTCATTGCGGGGCCTCCGTTCTTTATGATGCTAGGTTAATTATTCATCGTGGCTGTCGTCGGCGAAACTTAACGCGTACCTCGTTCCATGGTCAAGCAGCAACGCGTCCGTCAGCCGAACGCGAAGCACACAGGTATTCGGGTCACTCTCGTCGGTATGGCCGTTGCCGTACCACGACGCGAACGCCGCGCGGAGTTTGGCCATCAGTGGCGCGTTCCGCTTGTCGAGGACGTGGCCGAGGTTCTCGCCGATGCCGCGCGCGGTGAACCACTCGCCGCATACCGCGACGGCTGGGTTAGCTTTGATCTGCCGCATCTTGTTGGACAGCGCGTAGGTGACGGTGTAGAACGAGCCATCCTCATAATAACTGTTCACTATACGCACTGATGGGCGGGCGCCATCCATTGTCGCCAGGGAGAGCAGCGTGTCGCGTCCGAACCGTTCGGTGAGCAGGGAGAGGGCTTTGGGGTCATTGCGGTCCATATAACCACCTCTCCTAATATTATACTGTAATCAGGCGTTAGGCGCAAGGAAAGCCGCGATGCGCCGCGCGTCTCCATGGCACAATGCCTTGGCGTAAAATTCAAAAAATGGTTGACAAACCCGCCGGGAGGTGTTACAATAAATTGTTGTATAAGATGCGCTTGAAGGGAGGGGATTAGTTATGAAGATCGTTGTCCTGGACGGTTACACCGAAAACCCCGGCGACCTGAGTTGGGGCGGGCTGGAGGCGCTGGGCGGGCTTACCGTATACGACCGCACGCCAGCCGGTCGGACGGGCGAACGCATGGCCGGCGCGGACGCAGTCTACACCAACAAGACCCCCGTCACCGCCGCCGACATGGACGCCGCGCCGACCGCGCGGTTCATCGGCGTGCTGGCGACGGGTTACAATATAGTGGACACGGCGGCGGCGAAGGAACGCGGGATTACGGTGTGCAACGTCCCGACGTACGGTACCGCGGCGGTCGCGCAGTTTACCTTCGCGCTGCTGCTGGAGCTGTGCCACCATGTCGCGCACCACGCCGACCAGGTCCAGCGCGGGCAGTGGAAGGCGCGGGGCGACTTCTGTTTTTGGGATTACCCGCTGGTCGAGCTGATGGGTAAGACGATTGGGATCATAGGTTATGGCAGGATCGGCCAGGCGGTGGGCGTTATCGCCAGGGCGTTCGGCATGGAGGTTATAGCGTACGACGCGTACGTCAGCGCGGCGGAATCGGTCACGCTTGACGAGCTGCTGCGGCGCGGCGACGTTATATCGCTGCACTGCCCGCTCACGCCGGAGACACACCATATAATCAACGCGCGGTCCATCGCGAAGATGAAGCCGGGCGTGATCATCATCAACGACTCGCGCGGGCCGCTGGTCGACGAGCACGCGCTGCGCGACGCGCTGCTAAGCGGCAAGGTATACGCGGCGGCGGTCGATGTGGTTTCAAAGGAACCCATCGAGCCGGACAACCCGCTGTTGGGATTGCCCAACTGCCTGGTCACCCCGCACATAGCGTGGGCGCCTAAGGAGAGCCGCCAGCGGCTGATGGACACGGCGGTGGATAACCTGAGGGCGTTTCTGGCGGGGGAGGCGCGGAATGTGGTGAATGGTTGATAATCCCCCCGCGCTATGGTATCCTTAACGAGTGACCGTTGTCGAAAACAGGAGGCTCGCTATGAAGATCGCTAACGGCCTCGTCTACCAGGACGAGGCGTATTTCGCGGACGCGGACTTGCTTATTACGGGCGGGGAGATCACCGCCATCGGGCCGCGCCTCGCCCCCGGCGAGACGTACGACGCGACCGGATGCTATGTCGTCCCGGGGTTCATCGACCTGCATATACACGGGTTCGGCGGTGTGGACGCGATGGCCGGAGCGGATGCCGTCAAGACCATGTCCCGTGAGTTGGTTAAGCACGGCGTTACATCGTTCCTGCCCACCACGATGACCGCGCCCAAGCCGGATACACGCGCGGCCGTGCGCGGTGTGGCGCAAGCGATGGCCGATCCGGAACCGAACGGCGCAACCGTGCTCGGATGCCTGATGGAGGGCCCGTTCTTCTGCAAGAAGCGCAAGGGCGCCCAGCCTGAAAACGCGCTGCTTAACCCATCGCTCGCGGACTTCGAGGACATGACGGGCGAGGATGCCGGCGTAGCGCGCCGTCTCGCGCTAGCGCCGGAACTGCCTGGCGCGGTCGAGCTGATACGGGAGTTAGTCAGGCGCGGCGTGCAGGTCTCGCTGGGCCACACCGACGCGACTCACGCGCAGATGATCACGGCGGTCGGCGCGGGCGCGTCCTCCGTCACGCATGTGTATAACGCGATGTCACCGCTCACCCACCGCGAACCCGGAGCGGTCGGCGCGGCCCTCACCAGCCGCCAGCTGGCCGCCGAGTTCATCGCCGACATGATCCACCTGCACCCCGCCGCGCTTAGGCTGGCGTTCGACGCGAAAGGGCCGCAGGGCTGCGTCGCGATAACGGACAGCATGGAGGCTGGAGGCATGCCCGACGGGCAGTACCAGTTGGGCGGGCAGGAAGTATTCGTGAAAGATAACGCGGCGCGATTGTCCGACGGCACACTGGCAGGAAGCGTGCTGACGATGCGCCGCTCACTGGAGAATATGGTCTCCGTAGTGGGCATACCGCTGGCTGACGCGCTGCCGATGTACACGTCAACACCCGCGCGGCTGATCGGTGAGGCGAGGCGCGGCCAGCTGGCCGAGGGCATGGTTGCCGACGTAGTTGTGATCGACCACGCGTTCAACATCCGCGCGGTGTGGGTCGGTGGAAAGCGATGCGTGTGACGGGATATGAGCGCGCTTGATCCGATGAGATTCTACAGCCAGCTGGCCAGGGCGCTCTCGCCCTACGTGGCTGGCGAACAGCCCCAGGACGGCGGCTGGATCAAACTGAATACGAACGAGTCGCCTTACCCGCCATCGCCGCGAGTGGCCGAGGCCATCCGCCGCGCGGCCAGCGAGTATGCCGCCGACCTGCGGCTGTATCCCGATCCGGACGCGGACGCGCTGCGCGGCGCGTTGGCCGAACGCCACGGCCTGCGGCGGGAGAACGTCTTCATATCGAACGGGTCGGATGAGTCGCTGGCGTTCATGTTCGCGGCGTTCTTCGCGGGGAAGGACTGCGTCACCCCGGCGGTCGGGTATTCGTTCTACCCGACATACGCGCTGCTGTTCGGCGCGAGGCTGCGGCTGATACCCATGGGCGGCGGCATGTCCGTTGACGTTATGGCGCTGCTGGACGCGGACGCTCCGGTCATCATCGCGAACCCGAACGCGCCCACGACGATCGCGCTGTCCCGCGAGGTTATCCTCGCGATGCGCGACACGCTGGCCGCGCGATCCCAACTGCTGGCGGTCGATGAGGCCTACGCGCCTTTTTACGAAGAATGCGCCGTCGCGGACGAATGCGGGCGATGCGGCAACCTGCTCGTTATCCGCACGTTTTCCAAGGCGCACGCGCTGGCCGGGATGCGTGTTGGTTACGCGCTGGGTCATCCCGACCTGATCGACGGGCTGAACCGCGTGCGAGACAGCTTCAACTCATACCCTGTCGACAGGATAGCGCAGACCGCCGCGCTGGCTTCCGCCAATGACCGGGATTCGCTGCGCCAGACCGTCGCCGCCATCAACGCGGTCAAGGAGACGACGCGCCAGGCCCTGCTGTCGCTGGGGTTTGAGTGCGCGGCCTCGCGGACGAACTTCCTTTTCGCGAGGAAGCCGGGCGTGGATGGCCGGGCGCTGTTCGACGGGTTGAGGGCGCGGCGCGTGCTCGCGCGGCGGTTCGACAAGCCGGGGATCGAGGATTACCTGCGCATAACCATCGGCACGGCGGAACAGATGGACAGGGTCATCCTGGCCATAAAAGATATACTTAGGGAGTTAAAGCCATGAACGATGTGACGCGGGCGTTCCTGGCCCTGCTGGAATCCGCCATACACGCGCACGAACCCCCGCCTATGCCGGAAGGACTGGACTGGGCCGCTCTGTACAGCCTCGCGATGGAACACCGGGTGGAGGGATTGCTGTTCACGCCCGCGCTCCAGGCCTCTCCGGGGATGCCCGGCGAACTCCTTGCGCAGTGGCAGCAGCGGGCAATGGCCGTGACGATGCGCCAGCTGCAGATCGTGGACACGCTCCACGGGACGCTGTCCGCGTTCGAGGCGGCAGGGATCCGCGCGGTCGTGCTCAAGGGTATCGTACTCAAGGCGTTGTATCCCGAGCCGGATATGCGCGTGATGTCGGACGCGGACCTGCTGGTTGAATCCTCCGCGTTCGAGGACGCGAAGGCGCTGCTGGCCGGACAGGGTTATGAGGAGATAAAGGAGGATTCGCACGAGGACACTTTCGTCTGCGGGCATCCGGATGGATTGAGGATTGAGCTTCACAACCGCCTGTTCGACCGGAAGAACCGGGGTTTCCTCTCGCGGCTGGATGAGGACGCGCTGTTCCCGGTATCCAAGGCAGCGCGCGGCGAGGCGTACGGCGGCGAATGCTGGACGCTCCCGGCCAGCGAACACGCGCTGTTCCAGTTGCTGCACATGGCCAAGCACATGATCACCACCGGGTTTGGACTGCGGCAGGTGTGCGACTTCGCGCTGTTCATCGAGGCTAACGAACAGGCCATCGACTGGGCGTGGTATGGGCGGCAGTGCGTGGAACTGGACCTGCTGCCGTTCCAGCAGGCATTGCTCGCGCTGTGCCGCGACCATCTGGCGTTGGGGGACGGCGCGTGGCGGACGCTCATGACCGACGGTATGGCCGAAGCGGAATCGTCGCGGGCGCTGCTGGACGACATACTGGACGCGGGCGTGTTCGGTAAGAGCACGGCGGAACGCGCGCGCAGCGCGGCGGTGGTGTACCGCTCGTTCGACAGCTCTAGAGGGAACGAGGGGCGCTGGCGTTCGCTGGCGCGGGCGGTGTTCGTCAGGAGGGATGAACTCCATTCGCCATACATGTACGCGAGGAAGTATGCCGCGCTGCTGCCGGTGGCGTGGGCGCATCGGCTGTTCCGGTACGCGTTTATAGAGCGGCGGCGGGGCGGGGAGTCCAGCGCGGGGCTGGGCGTCGCGCGTGAGCGTATGGGGTTGTTGAGCAAGCTGGGCATGCTGAAATAGATCACGGAGGTATGTATTATGGGATATAGGCTGTCATACCTGGAGGCGAGGACCGGGTTCGTTACGCGCAAGGTGGGCGAGGCGTATATGATCGTGCCCACCGGCCCGCGCATGAAGGAATACAAGGGTGTCATAACCATCAACGAGACGGCCGCGTTCCTGTTCGACAAGGTGAGGGAGAAGCGGCAGTCGGCGGACGACATGATAAAGCTCCTGCAGGAGGAGTACGGCATAGACGGCAAGACCGCCTTCGAAGCGCTGTCCGCGTTTGTCGAGCAATGCACGTTCGCCAACCTGCTGGTATCAGAGGTCGTGGATAAGTTGGATCTGACGCGCAACTACTTCATGTCGGACGAGGTGCTGGAGGACGTAAAGAAGGCGTTCGAGAACCCAGAGCTAGCGAAACTCGCCGAGGAGATGGAGGCAGCCGAGGCAGCCGCGCGGGAACCCGATCCCAATGAGGGCGCGACACTGTTCCCGGAACCGCCGAGGGCTGCCGATCCTGAACAAGCGGGAACCTCCGATGGAGACTAACGCCGCCGCGCCGCGCACGCCCGGGCAGAATTGGGATCGCTTCTCGCAGGTTATGCGCGACTATTCGATATTGAACCATATCCCTTATAAGGGAACGTTTGAACTGACCGCAAGATGCTCGCTGAAGTGCAAGATGTGCCTGATGCGGCTGGATCCCGAACAGCTGCCCGAGTATGGGAGGGAGCTGACCGCCGCCGAGTGGATCAGGCTGGGCGAGATGGCGCTGGAAGCGGGAACGCTGGACCTGCTGCTGACAGGCGGCGAGCCGATGCTGCGGCCAGACTTCAAGGAGATATATACCGCGTTGAGCGATATGGGTTTCCTGCTGCGCGTGTTTACGAACGCCACGCTGGTAACGGACGAGATAGCCGCGCTGTTCGAGGAACGCCCGCCGCAGGATGTGCAGATATCGATGTATGGGGCGTCGAGTGGGACGTATGGCAGGATTGCGGGATGGCCGGGCGGGTACGACCGGATGGTCGAGGGCGTGGATAGGATACGCAAGGTGGTGCCGTCGGTAAGGTTAAAGACCACAATCATCCGGGATAACGCGGATGATTGGGAAGGGATGCGGGACTTCGCGAGGGAACGGGGGATTCCGTTTTCGACGACGTCGCTGCCTATGCCGGCTATAAGGGGCGCGAAGGCGGATTGCAGGGCGTGCAGGCTGAACCTGCAGGAGTTGTTGGACTTCCACCATAAGTATAAGTTCAACATAGGCGGGGAGGGTTGTGAGCCGCCCAGCAAGGAGGAACGTTTGCCGCTGTACTGCGAGGCGGGTTTGGCGTCGTACGCGGTGCTGTGGCACGGCGCGATGGTAGCGTGTATGACGGATAACGATCCCGATTGCGTGAAGGGGTATCCGCTGGAGGAAGGGTTTGATCCGGTGTGGGGGAGGTTGGTCGGGTTCCGCGAGGGTAAGGTTCTGCCTGAACCGTGTAAGGCGTGCCCGTGTTACGCGGAATGCAGTACCTGCGCGATACACCATCACGCGGAAACGGGCGCGTACGATAAGCGCACGCGCTACGCGTGCGACTTCTATCACATCAGGTTGGGGTTGCCGTTGGAGCGGAGCGAGTAGCCTGCCGCCTGGAGGAACAACCTACCCTGGCCACATGGGTCCAGCGTCACGCTGGTCAGGGGGTCAAGGGGGGTGAAACCCCCTTGCGGGGTGTGGGGCAGAGCCCCACGTCCCCCGGGCGTAACCAACAAACCCCAGCCCCGCAGGGCAGAAACCAACTTTATGGGCTTCGCCCTTTACGCGGGGTTGGCGCGGGGTTGGCGCGGGGTTGGCGCGGGGTTGGGAGCGCTGGGGCGCTGCCCCAGACCCCGCAAGGGGGTTTCACCCCCCTTGACCCCCTGACCAGCGTGACGCTGGACCCTCGTGGCCAGGGTGGATTGTTCCTCCATGCCCTACCTGAACGCCCCCACAATC
>JAISWI010000032.1 GCA_031270865.1 Oscillospiraceae bacterium | reverse complement strand
GTTTCACCCCCCTTGACCCCCTGACCAGCGGGACGCTGGCCCCGTCTTGGCCAGGGTAGATTGGTCCTCCATGACGTACAATCACTATGAAAACTCTAGCTTGAAACTGCCGGAGGCAGTTGAAACGCTTACCGGAGTCTCCCCGCTGCCGATCGTCCCCCTACTCCCTCCCCGGCCCTGCGCCTCTATGGTCTGTTCCGCGCCGCAGCGCATACTGCCGCTTGCCGTGCTAAACGAATACTTAATCCCTGACCCGCGCGGCACAGTCAGCGACACGCTTCCTGAACTGGTCCCCACCCTTGCCGGCACTGCCTTAACCAATCTCAACGTAACCGACCCGCTTGCCGCGCCCGCCTCTACGCTGCCCACGTCCGCCTCATCCAGCTTTATCCCGCCCGAACTCGATCCCAGCCTCGCCTCTTCGCAAACCACCCTCTTCGCATGCAAGGACCCGCTTACCGTATTCGCTTTACAGATCCCCTTCACGTTTACCCCATCCATCCTAACGCCGCCGCTGTTTGCCTTAACCCGCAGCGTTCCCGCTGAAACTTCAGCTATCTTGATATCGCCGCTTGACGATTCCGCCTCAACGTCCAACTCCGCCGTCAACCTCTTTATAGACTGTCCGCCGCTGTTGCTCTTGAGCCTAGCCCTGCCCGCGTCCACCTCCGACACTGTCAGATCGCCTGACGACACCTCTGCCTCCAGCGACGCGCAGGCGGATCTCTCCAGCTCTATGTCCCCGGAAGACGATCTCACGCTAAGCGTCCCGCCTGCCGCGACGCCCCTGGCGGTGATATCGCCGCTGCTCGCGCTTAACGCCGTTTGTCCAGCGGACAGCGTTTCAATCCCAATATCGCCGGACGAATTCTTAACAACAGCTTCCTTGAGCATAACGGCCTTCGGCACCCTTACTGTCAACGTTCCTTTCAGCATCGGCCTGGCCAGCCATAGCAAACCCAACCCGCCCCACTGCCCGTCATTCCAGTTAACCTGCCGGACTAACAATGTCCCATCCGGCGAACATGACGCCTCTATCCTTGGATAGTCGTCCCTCGCGTTCACGCGGAAGCCCTCAAACCGCGCGTCCAGCGTATCCCCGTCGTACGAATCGACGCGCGTGTCAACGCTGCTCACCTCTATGTTAAGCGACGGCTCATCCGGCATCGCCAGCGACCACGACGGGTTATACGGCTGCCGCCCCAAAAACTCCAGCGCAAACCCAGTCGGTGTCGGTTCAACCGGACCCACGCCGCCGCGCCGCTCGCCGCCGAACGCCTCGATATATTCCCGCGCCAGCGTCTCGGGATCGCCCAGCCTCTCGGCCAGCGCTTCCTCCGACATACCCTCTTGCGCCCCTTCTATGAAGTGGCGGTTGATATCCTCCAGAACCTCCTTGCGCCTGTCCGACGGCAGCTGTCCCAGCTGGCTATGCAGCCGCATCACATATGAATCCCGCGTCATACCTATGGTTCCTCCTTCCTTGGCAATGGTTTATCAACCATGCCCGCTATATTTACCGACGCGCCTAGCAGCCGCTCTACCCCTTCGCTGAATTCCCGCCACGCCGCCAGCATCTCCGCGCCGCGCGCGCGCCCTTCCCCGGTAATCCGGTAGTATTTGCGCGGCGGGCCTTCCGTGGACTCGCGCAGGTATGTCGTGAGCAGATTCTCCCCGCGCAGGCGTTTCAGCAGCGGGTACACCGTCCCTTCCGACATGCCCACGCATGATGAGACCAGGCTCACCAGCTCGAACCCGTAGCAGTCCTTTCGCCCCAGCAACGCCAGCGCGCACATCTCCAGCGCGCCTTTTTTAAGCTGGATGTTCATATCCCTCGCGTTCACATAGCCCGCCCTCCATTCCCGCAGCGCACGGTAGCGTATGATACCGTGTACCTTGTTTTACATTATACCCTATCATCCAATATCTGTCAATAGTTGATTTACGCCTGTCGAACAAAAACAGTGGCGCGGCGAAGTGAAATGCTGTATACTGGAAGCAGAAGCCGTAAGCGGACACGGCGGGCGTTGCCGTTCCGGTTTGGAACCTAAAAAAATAAAGGGGAGGGGTAAGGTTGATCAAGGTAATTTACGGGAAAAAGGGTTCGGGGAAGACCAAGCGGATAATCGACCAGGCGAACGAGTCGATCAAGGAGCAGAAGGGCGACGTGCTGTTCCTTGACGACGACAACAGGTACATGTTCGACCTGCGCCACGAGATCCGCTTCATCAACGCGGGCGAGTACGGCGTGCGCACGGGCGAGATGTTCTACGGGTTCGTATGCGGGCTGCTGGCGCAGAACTTCGACGTGAGCCTGGTATTTGTCGACGCGTTCCTGAAACTGACGGGCTGCGCCAAGGGCGGGATCGAGGGGCTTAGCTGGCTGTTCGATAGGCTTAGCAGGATTGGCCAGCAGCACTCGGTTCAATTTGTGCTAAGCGTCAGCGGCGATCCGGAGGAAGCGCCCGACTTCATCAAGCAGTATTGCGTATGATAAGGCAAGGGTCGGGCCGGGTCCGCTCGACGCGCGGCGGCGGAGCGGTCGCGTCGGCGCGGGCCATACTGGATGGTCTCGCGCCGGACGGCGGGTTATACGCGCCGGAATATTTCCCATATGTGCCGCGCGATGAGATTGAGCGGCTGGCCGGGCTGGATTATCCCGAACGCGCCGCGTCTATATTGAAGCCGCTGCTGCCGACGTTCGGAGCGGATGAGCTGGCGGAAGCTGTTAACCGGGCGTACTCGCGATTCGGCGGGCCTGACGCCGCGCCGCTGCGCGAACTCTCCGGAGGAAGTTACCTGCTGGAGCTGTACCATGGGCCTACGCTCGCGTTCAAGGATTTCGCGCTGCAGCTGCTGCCCAGCCTGATGGATCAGTCCGCCAGGCTTGAGGGGGATTCGTCCAAGCGGCTGATACTCGTGGCGACGTCGGGCGATACGGGCAAGGCCGCGCTGGAAGCGTTCGCGGATCAGCCGGACACCCGGATTATCGTATTCTACCCGGAGGACGGGGTCAGCGAGGCGCAGCGGCTGCAGATGGTAACCCAGCGCGGCGCGAACACCCACGCGGTCGCGGCGCGAGGCAACTTCGACGACGCGCAGACCGGCGTGAAGGGATTGTTCGCCAGCGCGGAGTTCAGGCAGTCCATGCGCGGGCGCGGGTACATCCTCACCTCCGCCAACAGCATCAACTACGGGCGGCTGGTTCCGCAGATCGTATATTACTTTTCGGCGTATGCCGACCTTATTGGGCGCGGGGCGGTCAGGCTGGGGCAGCCGGTCCATTTCTGCGTGCCCACCGGGAATTTCGGGAACATACTCGCGGCGGACTGCGCGAGGCGGATGGGTCTGCCCATCGGCAAGCTGATATGCGCGTCAAACAGGAACCACGCGCTGGCCGACTTCATCGAATCGGGTACGTACGACACGCGGCGCGAGTTCTACGTAACGACCTCGCCCGCGATGGACATACTGATATCATCTAATTTGGAGAGATTCTTGTATGAATTGACGGGACGCGACAGCGGGCGTGTCTCCGATTGGATGGTTGCGCTAAAAAACGATGGGGCGTTCAGCCTTGATGATACGGAGCGGGCAGCGTTCAGGACGCGTATGCTCGCGGGATGGACGGATGAGGAAAACTCGCGCAAGGCCATAGCGAGGGTTTGGCGGGATTGCCATGTGTTGATCGATCCGCATACAGCCGTTGGCGCGGATGTGCTGGAGCGCGTAAGGCCGGATGATGGAAATCCGGTTGTGCTGGTATCCACCGCCAGCCCGTTCAAGTTCGGGATGGATGTCGCAAAGGCGATACTGCCTGACGTGCCGGAAGGCGCGTCGGACTTCGACTGCTGCCGGATGATTGCGGAGGCGACGGGGATTCCGGTTCCGCCATCGATCGCGGAGCTGCCGGGGTTGGCGGTGAGGCATGCCGGGAGATGCGAGCCGGAAGGGATGGCGGACGTCGTTGAGTCGCTGGTAGGCTGAGGATTCAAAAAAACATTGGGAAATTGGCGGCTTGGTTGTTTCAGGACCTCCAAAAGCGGGTATATAGTAATCGTAAGGCGCGTTGAGCGCCGAAGGATTAGCGAGGACGCAAGGTACCCGTTAAACGCCCGGAAGGGTTGAATATGGAGGAGGTTCACCATTATGAAGAAGTGGGTTTGCCAGGTTTGCGGATATACGCATACAGGCGACGAGCCGCCGGAGGTCTGTCCGGTATGCAAGGCGAAGAAGGATAAGTTCATCGAGGTCGGCGGGAATAAGCAGTACGCCGACGAGCATAAGGTCGGCGTGGCCAAGGGCGTCGATGAGCGCGTGGTCGAGGGGTTGAGGGCAAACTTCAACGGCGAGTGCGTGGAAGTCGGGATGTATCTGGCGATGAGCAGGCAGGCGGATCGGGATGGGTATCCCGAGGTGGCCGAAGCGTTCAAGAGATACGCGTTCGAGGAGGCGGAGCACGCCGCGAAGTTCGCGGAACTGCTGGGCGAGATCGTCCACGCCGACACGAAGAAGAATCTGGAGCTTCGCGCGGAAGCGGAATTTGGCGCGACATCCGGCAAGAAGGAGCTGGCCACGCTAGCGAAGCAGCTTAACTACGACGCGATCCATGACACAGTTCACGAGATGTGCAAGGACGAAGCGCGGCATGGCCGGGGCTTCGACGGACTGCTGAAGAGATACTTCGGTTAAAACAACTATCATAGAGGAACAACTTACCCTGGCCACATGGGTCCAGCGTCACGCTGGTCAGGGGGTCAAGGGGGGTGAAACCCCCTTGTGGGGTCTGGGGCAAAGCCCCAGCGTCTCCCACGTCTCCCCCCACTCCGCTTAACCCCGCGCAAAGGGCGAAGCCCAAAAGGGTTTATTCCCTGCGGGGATAAGTTGAGAACGACCGGGGGACGTGGGGCTCTGCCCCACACCCCGCAAGGGGGTTTCACCCCCCTTGACCCCCTGACCAGCGTGACGCTGGACCCTCGTGGCCAGGGTA
>JAISWI010000031.1 GCA_031270865.1 Oscillospiraceae bacterium | reverse complement strand
GTTTCACCCCCCTTGACCCCCTGACCAGCGTGACGCTGGACCCTCGTGGCCAGGGTAGGTTGTTCCTCCATCAGCGCCCTTCCGCTAACTCGTTCCGGCTCTGGCGCAGCTTACCCGCTATATCAATCGCCTTGTCCTCAACCTGCTTGAGCAGATCCTCGCAATGATCCAGGTTCATCAAGTAAACCCGCTGCGCGTCTCCCTGCGCTTTCTGAATCAACTCATTCGCCTGCATCTCCGCTCGTTTCAGTATCGCGGTCTGGTTCGTTCGCTCCTCAGCCTTGCGCTCCGCCGCCTCCAGCGTCCGGTTCGCCTGTTCCGCGGCCCGCGTCTCCCTCTCCTTGGCGCGCGCTTCCGCGTCCGACACCAGCTGATCGGCCTTATCCTGCGCCTCTTGCAGGATCATCCTTGCCTGGCTGTCCGCGTCCGCTACTTTGCTATCCGCTTGCCTCTGCGCGTTCTGTATAATCCGGTTCTCCTGCCTGACCAGATTCAGCGCGTCGCGCAATTCTGACGGCATAGCGTCCCTTATCGCCCCTACGATCTCTATCGCGGCTTCCCTGTCGATCATGTATGACGCGGCGAACGGCACCTTCCGGCAGTTCTCCAGCATCCCTTCCAACTCATTGAGCAGGTTATAAACCTCAGTTTCCATTTACGTCTCTCCCCCCCGCCGATCTACGCGTATCCGCCATATAGCGCGTTAATAATTCCAACGCCTTGTCCGGCACAACCAACTCCAGCGGTCCCCCGAACGCCGCCAGCTGCCTTGCCGCGCTGCTTGACCAATGCGCCAGCGACGCCTCCGCCACTAGAAACACTGTCTCTACCGTACCTGGCGACGCGCCCGCGCCTGATACGTCTTGGTTAGCCCGCGCCATTGCCGACTCATACTCATAGTCTTGCGCCGACCTCAACCCTCTTACTATCACCCTTGCCCCGAACTCCCTCGCGCAATCCACTGCCAGCCCCTCGAAGTGCTCCACCCTCACGCCTGGCATACCATCCAGCGCGGCCTTTGCCAACGCCTCGCGCTTATCCCAGCCTAACCAACCCGGCTTATCCGGATTCCTCAGTATCGCTACAACCACCTCGCCGAACAACTCGGACGCGCGTCTTACGATATCGACGTGACCGCGCGTGATCGGGTCATAGCTCCCGGGTACCAGGCAAACGCTTGTTATTCGCCCCAACTCCTCATCGTTCCTTAACATTAATATCCCCATAAACAACCTCGTAAAAACTCAACGTGGTATCGCCGTACACTCTCGACTTAACGAACACAGCCCCATCCGGCGAACTTGGCGGCCCATCCCGGCCATGCTCCAGCGAAATCCACGCCCCCGGCGCGGCCAGCCTTGCCGCCGTTGCCAGCAATCCCGCCGCGTCATGCCAACCATACGGCGGGTCCAGCAGTATCAAGTCGAACCGCTCCCCTTCCGCCAGCATTGACCGCGAAGCCCGCTCCCAGTCGGCGGTCACCAGCCGCGCCTTGCCTGCCATACCCACCGCTTCAATGTTCCTTCGGATAACGGCGGCTGCTTTCGCCGACCTCTCGACCATCACGGCGCGTTCCGCGCCCCGGCTCAACGCTTCCAACGCTAACGCTCCCGATCCCGCGAACGCGTCCAGCACTGCCGAACCCTCTACTCGACCGGCCAGGATATCGAACAGCGCCTCGCGCACCATGTCGCGTGTTGGCCGCGTATCGCGTCCATCCGGCGCGGCTAACGTCCTGCCCCTTGCCGCGCCGCCGATGATCCTCATTCGTTATATCCCATTCGTTAGATCAGTTGGTTGCGCTCGTCGCGGCGCTTGCGCTGTTCGCGGACCTTCTTCTTCAGGCGCATGCGCGGCTTGGACTTCACCGACTCGATGAACTTGCGCGTCTTATCGAACCGCGCTGGCCCGGTCAGGTACCCGATGGCGTAGCACGCGGGCAGCGGCAGCATCAGCAGCGGACTGATCCTATCCAGCAGCAGCGACGCGGAGTCGCCCAGCGAGGCTATCAGGTACACGAACGGCAGTATGGCGAACCTCACGGCAATGCGCAGCCAATCCGTTATCGGCGTGATGATCTCGCGGTTGTAGTACGCCAGCGCCCGCCCCACGTCCGGCTGGCGCGTATACGCTCCCATCCAGCTGGGCAGGTCCTGAAGCGAGTACGCGTAAGGCCTCGCCGCCGCCGCGACTATCACGCCCAGCGCGATGAACGGCGACACGCCCAGAAGCGCCCCCAACATCGTGCGGCTGCGCGAGTAAACGGGCGGCTCAACCGCGCTGTCACGCTTGATCGCCTTCGCCTTGGCGCGGGTGAAGTCGGCCTTGCAGTCGTCCTCGCCCTTGCCCGCGCCCAGCGAGAAGTACAACGCGCCCGCTCCAGCCAGCAGCGCGGTGTTCATCGCGGTCCGCAGCACAGCGTTGTCGCTCATCAGCACCGGCGCGAACATCAACCCCAGGAACCCGAGGATCGCCGTGAACCCCAGTATCTTCAGCGCGACGCCGGGAATCCCGTTCTTACCAATTATTGCGGCTGATCCGCCGCTGCCCTTGCTATTCATAATCCTCTCCTGTCGCGTACAGCCCGTCCGGCGTTGCCAGCGCGTGGACCGCCTGGTCCCACGGGCTTATGGGAATATAATCATACACCTGGCACGCGTACGCTGGCGCGATCCGGTATGCCGGACACCGCGCTAGGTA
This sequence comes from Oscillospiraceae bacterium, assembly GCA_031270865.1. GTDB lineage: Bacteria > Bacillota > Clostridia > Christensenellales > Aristaeellaceae > BNUH01. The sequence continues at coordinate 58,530 of JAISWI010000031.1, read as the reverse complement.
TCGGTCATAGTACCCGCCGCCTTGACCGATCCGCCCGCCGTTCCTGCCGAACGCGAGGCCCGGCAGTATAACCAAATCGATGGATTCCGGCGCGACCGCCGCCGACCTCGCGGGCGATGGGATACCGAACAGCCCTCGCTCCAGCGAGTTTTCATCGAACAGCGCGGCCTCCATCAATCCCGGTTCCGCCAGAACGCGCGGCGCGCACAGCGTCTTCCCTTGTCCGACCGCCGCGCGGATCAACCCAGCCGTCGATACCTCGCTGCCAATGGATATATAACAGAACACGCGCCGCGCGTTACGCCACGCTTTGGAATCCAGTATCGCCCCGGTTATCGCGCTTGAGTCGACCGCCCGGCCCTCCGGCGTGGTCATCATGGCGAGGCGGCGGCGCAGCTTAGCGCGGTCCACGCTAGTCCCGCTCGTTGTGGATCACCGCGCGGGGCACTCGCGGCGAGACCGCGCAGAATATCTCATGGCTGATCGTGCCGGCCCATCCCGCCAGCTCGTCGGCCGTAATCGCTCCGCCGCCCTGGCTGCCCAGCAGCACGACCTCGTCGCCGATCTCCACGCCGGGTATAGCGGTCACGTCGGCCATGGTCTGGTCCATGCACACCCGGCCAATGATCGGGGCGCGTATACCATGTACCAGAACATAACCTTTATTGGACAACGCGCGACTGTATCCATCCGCGTATCCGACAGGAAATGTCATTGACCGGACGGTCCCGCCGCAGGTGAACGAGCGGCCATAGCCCACGCAAGAACCTGAGGATATATCATGAATATTGGCGGCCTGGGTGACCCAGCGCATAGCGGGGCGAATTTCGACATTGACCGGAAATGGCTTTGAGCCGTACAGCGCGATACCCACTCGCGACATGTCCAGCCGCGACTCCGGCCAGGCCAAATGCCCCGCGCTGTTCGCCGCGTGAACTATTATCGAGCCGAAACGTTCTTTCATAAGTATAGTTGTTTTTTTGAACGAAGCCAGCTGCGAGCGGGTGTAATCCATGTCGTCCGGCTCGGTCGAGTCGGCGGCGGCCAGGTGGGTGAATACGCCCGTCACGCGAACGTTATCGAATCCGGGCATAGTGTCGGCCAGCGCTGCCAGGCCGTCGTGGTTCGCTCCGATGCGGTTCATGCCCGTGTCCGCTTTCAGGTGGACTTGCGCTGTCACGCCCATCCGCGAGGCGGCCTTGTCCAGCGCGGCGGCGTGTTCGGGCAGGAAGATCGTCTGGGTGAGGCGGTTTATGACGACCTCGTCCGCGGCGGCGGGGTCGGGGGCGCCCAGCACCAATATAGGCGCGTTGATTCCGGATTGGCGCAGCCGGACGCCTTCCTCCGCGATGGCCACGCCCAGCCAGGCGCATCCGCCCGCCAGCGCGGTACGCGCGACATCGATATCGCCGTGGCCGTAGGCGTTCGCCTTGACTACCGCCATCATCGGGACCGACGGGTCGACCGCGCGTAACACCCGGACGTTATGGGCGATCGCGCCCAGGTTGATGGCCAAGCGAGTGCCGCGCATGGTTACAGGCTGTCCAACCGGGCGGCGTCCAGCATCGACACGCTCACGCGTTCCAGGGCCTCGACAGCGTCCTTGATCCTCGCGTCCTCGACGCGGAAGACTATGGCCGCGCCGTTGCCCCCGCCGGACTTGATCGACCGCGCGAACGAGTAACAATACTCAACGCCGATACCCTTCGCGGCCAGCGCGTCCAGCACCACGGCCAGCCCGCCGGGACGGTCGGGCACGAGCGCGGCCAGCATGTCGGTGGTCCGCGCGGTGAACCCGGCTTCGGCCAGCGCCTTCACCGCCTCGTCAGGCCGGGCGACCAGGCAGCGCAGTATCCCAAATTGGGACGTGTCGGCCAGCGTCAGCGCGAGCAGGTCGAAGCCCTTGTCTCCCAGCAGCCGCGTCGCCAGCGCCAGCGCGCCGGGCGAGTTCTCTATAAACACCGATACCTGTTTGATCGTCATAAACGCCTCCCGGTTCCATGCGGGGGCGCGGCGGCGCCCGCGCGTATTTTTACTGGAACATCTTAACATAGACGGGGGCGCAATGCAAGATTCCGGGGGGATGGCGCGTTTATATGTTGCTCGGGTTTATTTGGATGAATCGGGGAGTGAGGCGTATGCCGCTGCTCAAGTTCCGGTGCGGGGATTGCGGGGCCGTGTTCGACGAACTGGTAGGCGCGTCGAGGCTTGGTAGGCTGGACGAGGTGAGGTGCCCCGGGTGCGGGGGCGTTACCGAACGCGCTTACGAGGGACGGTGCCTGTTCGGGATGGCGGGATCGGACGCGGGGCGCGGCGGCTGCGGGGGCGATTGCGGCGGCTGCGCGGGATGCGGGGGCGGCCGCGATGGTTGAAGGCGCGAATGGCCCGCGCTGGATCATCGAGGGCGGGCGGCCGCTGTCTGGCGCGGTCGATATAGGCGGCGGCAAGAATCCCGCGCTGGCGGTCATAGCGGCGTCGCTGCTGTGCGACGAGCAGGTCACCATAGAGAACCTGCCGTACATCGAGGACGCGCGCGTGATGCTGGAGCTGCTGGAGTGCCTGGGCACGAAGGTTTCGCGCTGCGGGCGTTCCGCTGTCATCGACCCGAGGACGGTATGCCGATGCGCCCCGAGGCGCGATTTGGCGCAGGCGCTGCGGGCGTCCAGTTACCTGCTGGGCGCGTTGCTGGGGCGGTGGGGCCAGGCCGAGACGCCTTACCCCGGCGGGTGCGACATAGGCGACCGCGCGCTGGACCAGCACATCAAGGGGATGCGGGCGCTGGGCGCGGCGGTCACCGACCAGTATGGCGTGATCCGCGCGAAGGCGCGGCGCGGCGACCGGCTGGTTGGCGCCGAGATCTACCTTGACATGGTGACCGTCGGCGGCACGATCAACCTGCTGCTGGCCTCATGCCGCGCGAAGGGGCAGACGCTGCTGTTCAACGCGGCGAAGGAACCGCACGTGGTGGAGGTCGCCAACTTCCTCAATAGCATGGGCGCGAGGATAAAGGGCGCGGGCACCGACGTGATCCGCGTGACCGGGGTGGACAGTCTCCACGGCACGTCCTACGCGATCATCCCGGACCAGATAGAGACGGGCACGATGATGATCGCGGCGGCGGCCACCGACGGCGACGTGACCATCCGCGGGTGCATCCCCACCCACATGGAGGCGCTGTCGGCCAAACTGCTGGAGATGGGCGTGCGCGTTGACGACCACGACGACGTGATCCGCGTCCGCTCGACCGGGATACGCCGCGCCCTGACGCTCAAAACGCAGGTATACCCAGGCTTCCCGACCGACCTGCAGCAGCCGATGACCGCCATGCTATGCGCGGCGCGAGGGGTTAGCCTGGTCACCGAGACGATATTCGATTCCCGGTTCAAGCACCTGCGCGAGCTGGCGCGGATGGGCGCGAAGGCGCAGGTGATGGACAGGGTAGCGGTGATAGAGGGCGTGCCCGAACTGACCGGGGCGTCGCTGACGGCGACGGACCTGCGGGCTGGCGCGGCGCTGGTCGTGGCGGGATTGATGGCGCGGGGCGCGACCGAGATACTCAACCCGCATTACATCGACCGGGGTTATGAGTATTTCGCCGAGAAGCTCAACGCGCTGGGGGCGCGGATAATCAAGGAAGACAGCCGGGAAGGTCAGGCCGAGGCCGGGGCGTAGGAGGTTATATATGGTTACATACGAAACGGCGGTTCGGGACGACCGCGCGGCGATACTGGATTTCGCGAACCTGGTATTCAGCATGGCGCACCGGCCCCACGACTTCTCGCGGATGGTGCCGAAGGTTTATGGCGCGAACGCGCCGCTGTTCCAGCCGGATAAACACTTCATCGCGCGGGAGGAAGGCCAGATACGCGCGATGGTGGCGACGCTGCCCGTTCCCGCGCGGCTGGCGGGGCGGGAGCTTACGGCTGGATTCATCGGCACGGTAAGTACGCACCCATACCACCGGGGGCGGGGCGGCATGAAGGCGCTGATGGCGATGGCGATGGAGTACGCGCGGCGCGAGGGGTACGCGTACCTCGCGCTGGGCGGGCGGCGGCAGCGTTACGGGTATTTCGGGTTCACGCCCGCCGGGATGAAGGCCGCGCATATGCTCTGCGGGGACAACATCCGGCACGCGCTGGGAGGCGTCGACTCGTCGCGGATATCGCTCAAGGCGGTAACCGGCAATAGCGACCCGTTGCTGGACGCGATATTTGGCATGTATGACGGCCAGGCCGCCGCGGGATCGCGCTCCAGGGATAATTTCCTAATAATATGCCAGTCGTGGTCGGCTTCGCTGTACGCGGTGACTGACGGCGGCGGGTGTGTCGGCTACGTTATCGCGAACGAGAGCGGCAAGGTTTCCGAGCTTGTGCTGGCCGATCCCGCGCGTCACGCCAAGCCGTTCTTCAAGGCGTGGTATATCGCGAACGGCGAGTTCAGGCTGGAGGTCCCGATGTTCGACACAAAGCTCCAGCGCGAGGCGGCTGATATATGCGAGTACTTTACGGACGAGCAGGAGTTCAAGATGCGTGTCGTCGACTGGGAGGCGACGCTCGACGCGGCGATGGCGTTGAAGCGGCTGACCCACCCGATGCCCGACGGACGCTGGACAATCCGGATCGATGAGCAGGAACCGCTGACGCTGGAGGTATCGGGCAGCGATACGTCGGTCAGGCGCGGCGGCCGCGCGGTTGACGCGGAGATGACCGCAGTCCAGGCGCAGGAGGCGATCTTCTCGCGGGAGTCGCTGTTGCTGCCGATATCTAACGCGCCGCAAGGATGGTTCCCGTTGACGTTGGGCAGCCGCAGCGCGGATGGTTTCTAGGTAACGGGCGCGCGATCCGTTCTGAAGCGTGTGGGGGGATTCGTATCGCTTCCTCTTGAGATGTAGTGGGATGCGTGCCGCTCCCTCTTGAGATGTAGTGGGATGCGTGTTGCTTTCTCTTGAGATGTAGTGGGATGCGTACCCCCCTCTTGAGATGTAGTGGGATGCGTGCCGCTTTCTCTTGAGATGTAGTGGGATGCGTGCCGCTTCCTCTTGAGATGTAGTGGGATGCATGTCGCTTCCTCTTGAACTATAGTGGGATGCGTGTCGCTCCCTCTTGAGTTGTAGTGGGATGCGTACCGCTTTCTCTTGAGATGTAGTGGGATGCGTGCCGTTCCCTCTTGAGATGTAGTGGGATGCGTGTTGTTTCCTCTTGAGATGTAGTGGGATGCGTGCCGCTTCCTCTTGAACTGTAGTGGGATCCTTGCCGCTCCCTATTGCGTTGTAATGGGATTCGTATCGCCCCCTCTGCCGCTTCGACGGGTTGGGTACGGTGTAGCTAGGAACGGAAAACTCACAGCGGATCGTAACCAAGCCTCTTGTCGTCCCTTTAGGGGAGATGTCACCCTCAGGCGACAGATGGCGCAAGGCGAATCCTGTAGCCCAAGGACAGAGGGTACGAGGCGAATCCCGACGCCCAATGACAGATGGCGCAAGGCGAATCCCACCGCCCAATGACAGAGGGCGCAAGGCGAATCCCGTAGCCCAGTGACAGAGGGCGCAAGGCGAATCCCACCGCCCAGCGACAGAGAGGGCGGCGGGGTTCGCGCCGCGCCGCCCCTAACTAATTCGCTATTGCCTCGTCGAACTTAAACGTCGAGGGCTTGAAGTCCACCTTCTTCACGAACGCCGCGGCTTCCGTCGCGCCGTCGATACGGTCCATGCCGCTGTCTTCCCATTCTACCGACAACGGCCCGTCGTACCCGATGGCGTTCAGCTCGCGGATGATCGCCTCAAAGTCAACGTCGCCATGGCCCAGCGAACGGAAGTTCCAGCCGCGCCTCAGGTCGCCGAAATCGATATGGCTGCCCAGCAGCCCGCTGCGCCCGTCCAGCGTCACCGCCGAATCCTTCATGTGCACATGGTACACGCGCGGCGCGAAGTCCCTTAGGAACAGGTGCGGTTTGATCCCCTGCCACTGCAGGTGGCTAGGGTCGAAGTTCAGCCCGAACTCGGGGCGGTCCCTGAACTTCTCCAGCAGCCGCTTCGTGGAGTAATAGTCGAACGCGATCTCGCCGGGATGGACCTCCAGCGCGTACTTTATCCCATGCTTGACGAACTCGTCCAGTATCGGCGTCCACAGCCGGACGATCTCGTTGAAGCCGTCCTCAACCATTGCCTCGGTGGTCTGCGGGAACGAGTACAGGTATTTCCATATGGGGGAACCGGTGAAACATGTCACGACACCCGCGCCCAGCTTCTTCGCGACGGCGGGGGCCTTCATCATTGTCCTGACCGCCCACGCGCGGATCGCCTCCGGCTGGTCCGCGAGGGCGGCCGGCGCGAAGTTGTTGAGCCGTGGATCGGGCGCGTCGCCGACGCACTGCCCGATTATGTGCGCCGCTATCGCCTTGACGACCAGACCATGCCTGGCCAGCGTCGCGAGCGCCCATTCCACATAGGAATCATCCTCATACGCCTTGTCCAGATCCAGGTTATTGCCCCAGCAGGCTATCTCCAGTCCGTCGTAGCCCATCCTCTTCGCCAGCGCGCACAGCTCTTCGAGCGGCATATCCGCCCATTGGCACGTGCACAGCGTCACAGGCCTGTTTCCCATTGTCCCGCCTCCGTCCCGCTAGATTAGTTATGAGCCGATCATACAGCGGTGGCGGCTGGGTTGTCAAGCCATCAGCCCGCGCAGCATCTCCCTGAGCGCGTCGTCCCAGTCCGCGTCGATGGATTCCGCGCCTGGCTCCAGCCCGTCGGGGCAATCGTATGACTCGCCGTCCAGCCCGGACGCTATGGCCTCGCTTTCTTCGTTGGATACGGTCACGCCCGGGCCGCCCGGCGTGTCGCGAAGCCTCACCCGCGACGCCGCGCGGTTGCCGCTTAACGTTACCGAAGCGCGGTCAGGCGGAGGCGAGCCTAGCACGCGGCGGGCGTAGTTCGGGGCGAGGACATACCCGCCGTCGACCACGCTGCCCTGTATCACCGCCGCGCCATCCGCGCCGCCGACGATCCCACCCGCGCGGCTCTCCGACGCCGAGACCTTCACGCGCGACTTGTTATTTACCAGCGCGGCCCCGCCGTCAACCCTGCCGCATACCCCGCCGGCGCGGGCGGACATCGACGCGACCGCCGCCAGGCTAACGCATGACTCTATCTTAACGCCCCCGCCCAACGCCGCGCCGACAATCCCGCCGGCGTCCGCGCCGGAGGCGATCTCGCCCATGTTCCGGCAATCCGTTATGGCGATGGAACCAGCCCCGCCGCCTTCGTCCCCAGACAAGGCCAGCCCCGCGACTCCGCCGCCGCCCGCGCCTCGGGTGGTCACCGCGCCCTCGTTGACGCAGCCCTGGCATACCCCCGTCCCGGTAAGCGATCCCGCGACGCCGCCAGCCGCGCCCGAGCACGCGCGGACGCTGCCCGTGTTCCGGCACTCGATGAACTGGCAGCGGGCGGCCGATCCAGCAAAGCCGCCTGTCCCCGCGCAGCCCGATACCGACGCGTTCTGCTGGCAACGCTCGATCGAGCAGTCGGACATATCCCCGACCAGCCCGCCGACCGCGCCCGCGCCGCCGACCGACCCGTATGACGATATGTCCTGAAGCGTCGACCGCGCGGCGGTACGCGCCAGCCCGCCCGTCGCGGCCAGGCTGTCACTGATGTTAAGATCCAGCGAAAGCTCGAAGACCGTCGCGTCGCTGAGCGTATCGAACAGCGGCGCGTGGAGCGGGCCGACGCGATGTCCGTCGCCGTCCAGGATTATGTTGTCGCCACGGCTGATCGGCGACCATGACGGGTCCAGCGTGATGTCGCGGGCCAGCTGGTAATCCCCGGTATGGGAGAGGTTATTGCCTATGGCCCTTAGTTCAGTCGCGGAATGAATGCGGATTGGCGGCATGTAACAACCTCCCCATACCGGCGATGGCCGCGCCCGGATTCCCCGGGCTAACTCAATCCTAGGATATGCGCGAGCGCGGCCGCGCGTTAGGCGCGTCGCGGGATTGGTACGGGCGATACGCGCGGCGAAAGCCCAGCCGCGCGATTTTTATATCAGGCGCATGAAACCGGAGGCGCCACGCGTTATATATGTCGGTTATGTCGGTTATGTCGGTAAACGAACGCGAACAGCGGAGGTGCCCCGCCAAATGAGCCGCCCGAACTGGCCGCGCCGCCTTCTATGCAGCGCCGCCGCGCTGACGCTGCTATGCGCGGCCAGCTTCGGGTGGCTTATGGTGTTTGTCGCGCATATGGAGGATACCACGCCCTCGCCGCCCGTCGAGGCCGTGGCGGGCACGGGCGTATGGAAGGGTTACATGGGATTCCAATATGATTGTATAATTATCCTCGGGGCGCAGGTCAAGCCCAACGGCAGCCCGTCCGAGGCGTTGCTGCGGCGGATGGAGCTTGCGCTGGAATACTACAACGCGCGGCCCTGCGTCATCATCGCGACCGGGGGACGCGGCGAGGATGAGCCTATGGCCGAGGGCGACTTTATGTACAGATGGCTGAGAAAGGCCGGAGCGCCAGACGACGCGCTCGCCGTGGACAACATGTCGCGCAACACCCGCGAGAACATCGCCAACGCGAAAGCTCTCATGGCGGAGCGCGGGCTGGAACGCGCGTTGGTTGTTACCAGCGATTACCATCTCCCCAGGGCGCTGGCCGTGTGCCGCGGCGCGGGCGTGGACGCGATCGGAGCGGGCAGCGAGTCCGCGCCCGAGATGTGGTGGAAGAACCACCTGCGCGAATCGTTATCATGGATTAAATATAAGCTGGGATTCTGAAGGAGCGACGCATGCGGGCGAATTACCACACCCATACCTCAAGATGCCGCCACGCCAGCGGCGCGGACGGCGAGTACGTCCAGGCCGCCATAGGCGCGGGATACGGCATACTCGGCTTCTCCGACCACTGCCCGTGGCCGTTCGCGGAACGGTTTCCCATACGCACGCAGATGGATTGGGAGGAGCTGCCCGGCTACATCCACTCCATCCGCGCGCTGGGCGAGGCGAACAGGGATAAGCTGGAAGTGTTGTGCGGCCTTGAGTGCGAGTATTTCCCGCGGAGCGAAGCCCCGCTGCGCGAGATGGCCGCGCAGGTCGATTACCTCATACTGGGCCAGCACCTGGACGCGTCGGCCGTGACGCAGGTATTCGTCGGCGACTTCGCGGAGCTGGCCATGTCGCGCAGGTACGTCGACCAGTGCGCCGCCGGAATGTCGACGGGATTGTTTAAGTATCTGGCGCACCCCGACCTGTTCCTGCTGCCTTATAATGAATTCACGCCCGAACTGGCCGCGCTGAGCCGTGAGCTGTGCCGCGCCGCCCGTTCGCTCGATATTCCGCTGGAATTAAACCTATATGGATTGCGCAAGCAGGTCAAGAGGCCGTGGGCCAGTTATCCGACCGGATTGGGATACCCGTGCCCGGCGTTCTGGCGCGTCGCCGCCGAGGAGGGCTGCCGGGCGATCGTCGGCGTGGACGCGCACAGCCCCGACGCGCTGCGCGATCCCGAGCTGCCGCTGATGGCCGCGATGTATCTGGACGCGCTGGGGATCCAGCGGGTCGAGCGGTTGTAGGGCGCGGCGTCTGTACGCGCGGTGGCGCGGGCGCCCGGCTGTTTCTATAAGAGTGTTTTTGGGAAAAACTAATATATAATATATAGGAAATATGCCGCTCTCCCCCGCCGCGCGTCGGGCATATGGGGCGGCGCGTGGCCGCCCCTATCGTTGGTTGTTACGCCTCGGTCTTCAGGTATTGCGACATCGCCCACGCGTCCTGCCCGTCGTATTCCACCTGGACCCAGCCGGACTGGTCGCCGGAGAGCACCTTGACGACCGTGCCCGGCGGTATCTGCGCGATACGCGCCCCGGTTGTTGTCGATGGCAGTTTGCGCAGGTTCAGCTTGTTTCCTGTCGGCGTGGCCACTACCGCGTCGTAGGGCGTTTCCTTGCCCTCGGGCAGCGTCGGCCCGGCCAGCTTGAAATCCGCCACGCCGCTGTAATCCACATCCTTCAGCCACGTTACGTGCGTCCAGCCCTGGTATAGCGTCGTTACGCCAACATAACCTTTCACGCTTGAGGCGGATACGCACTCCGCGTCAGCCGCGCCGCAGAACAACCCGACATGGTAAGCGTTGCCCACGCCGTCGCCTACATACCGCTTGGGCTGGTTGCGCGTGCCGTCCGGCGAGACGACGTACACCGCCGCGCCCGGCACGATCTTCCCCTGCGCCCGCGCGTCCGCGAGTGTCCACGCGTAGGCCGTGTCGTTCCTGAACATATCGTTTGATCCGATATAACGGCTTACGCCGCCGGATTTCCTCACGCAGTATTGGACCAATCCCTGGCAATCCATGCCCCGTTTAGGATCGGAGGCCCCCAGAACATAAGGGATCTTGGGCAGTTTCAACAAACCCAGCGCGGCGTCAGCGACGTCCCGCGCTATGACTATGCTCATTGTTCATCCCTCCCAATATATACAGTATGTATGAAGTATGGGCAAATGTGCGGACAATCTTTGTAAAGTCAGCCCATTGACTTATCCGCCCGCGCGTGTTATACTGTCGGTATCAACCGACAGGAGGTTCCAAGCAGGTAATGATAAGCCGCTGATTCGCCGCGTGACTGTATCCGCCGCAGGGCGGTTGCTTAACGCGCAGCGGAAAAGCGGACGGCAGTTCGGCGGATTCGCCGCGCTTACGGTTTGCCTTTCCGGCATGCGCTGGGGAGGTTTTGTTATGTCTTTGGTAACGTTAACCAACGTGGCCGTCCGGTTCGGGCTTACCGATGCGCTGGACGGCGTAAGCGTTGATATTCAGCCCGGCGAGCGGCTGGGGCTGGTTGGGGAGAATGGCGCGGGCAAGAGCACGCTGCTGGCCGTCATAGCGGGCGAGTTGAGGCCTGACAGCGGCGCCGCGCGAGTGGCGGCGAACGTCGCCTTCGCGCGGCAGTATGGCGGCCCGGGCGCGTCCGTTGGCGCGGACAGCGATCCGGAGCTTGACGCGCGGCTGCGGGTTTCCGAGCTGGAAGACGAGTCGCGCGGCTTCGATGTAATGAGCGGCGGCGAGCGCGCTCGCGTGAAACTGGCGCGGGCGTTCGGTGAGCGCGCGCCGCTGCTGTTGCTCGACGAGCCGACGGCGAACCTCGACGCCGACGGCTGCGCGGAACTGGAACGGCTGCTCCGCGCGTATTCCGGCGCGTTCATATTGGTGTCGCACGACCGCGCGCTGCTGGACGGCGTGTGCGATGGGATAATCGCGCTGGAGGCCGGCAAGCTGCGCCGCTACAGCGGCGGCTGGTCGGATTACAAGCGCGTCCGCGAGGAACAGCGCGAACGCGAGTTGTTTGAGTATGAACAGTTCCGCGCGGAGGAGAAACGCCTCAAACGCGCGATCCAGGGCGCTCGCGAGAAGCGCGACCAGGTCAAGAAAACGCCGTCGCGCATGGGGAACAGCGAGGCGCGGCTCCATAAGCGCGGTTACACGGCAATCCAGAAGCAGCTGGACAGCCAGCGTCACGCGCTTGAGTCGCGCGTTGAGCAATTGGATAAGAAGGCCAGGCCGACCGCCGAGACAAGGCTGCGGATGTCCGAGAACCTGCCCAAGGGATGCCAGGGCGTTGTGTCCGATACCGCTCTGCGCGTGACGCGCCTGACGCTGTACGGCGGCGACAAGCCCCTGCTGCGGGAAGCGGACGCCGCGATACCCTCGCGCGGGATAACCGCGCTGACCGGGCCGAACGGCTGCGGGAAGTCCACATTCCTCCGCGCGATCGCCGCCGGGACACATCCCGACGCGATACGCCCGGCGAACGGGCTGCGCGTGGGTTACTTCTCGCAGGACGCGCTGGAGACGCTCTCGCCGACAGACACGCTGCTGGATAACGTCATGCGCGAGAGCGCGTACCCGCAGGACATAGCCCGCACCGCGCTGGCGCGGCTGGGGCTTACCGCCGCGGATATGCTGAAGCCGGCGGGAGCGTTGTCCGGCGGCGAGCGGGCGAAATGCCTGCTGACCCGGCTGCTGCTGGCGTCCTACAACTTCCTGCTGCTGGATGAGCCTGGCAACTACCTGGACATCTACGCGATGGACGCGCTGGAGACCCTGCTGGCCACGTATCCTCACGGCATGCTGCTGGTTTCGCACGACCGGCGGCTGGTCGAGCGTGTCGCGGCGCGGAACCTAGCGATACGCGGGCGCGCGCTGGAGTGGTCGTGACCATCCGGTTTTGTATGTTTATACAATATCTCCATGTTTTTCCAAGCTGTTACGCCTAAACCGCGCCGCCCCAGCCTTGACATTTCCAGCCGCGCGTTGTATTATGTGCGTACATAATTGCGGAAAGGGAGCTATTCGGTATGCGCAAACGGCTGGCTGGCCTGGTATTGGCCGCGTTGGTTATGGTTATGGTATTATCCGCGCTGGCGGGCGCGGCGGTGGGTCAGGAGGCGGCTTCGCCCGACGGACAGAACGCCGAAGCCGCCGTGCCTGCGGCGAATATGGGCGGGACCGTGAATCCTATGAATCCATTCCTTAACCCCGATCCCACGGCGCGGACACTCTACGCCCGCGTCAGGACAACCTCAGGCACGCTGAACCTGCGCGAGAAGGCTGAGAACAAGGCGAAGGTCCTCGCGAAACTGGCCTCTGACGCGGTGGTTCGCGTCGTAGCGGTCATCACGGAGACCGAGGCGCAGTGGACGCAGGTCGTATATAAGGAAAATAATGGTTATGTTATGACCAAGTACCTGGAGTTCATTACGGAATTGCCATACTCGCCCATAGTAAGCGGCGATAAGGGCGAGGGCGTGCTCGCGTTCAAGCAGGCGATGCGGCGCCTGGGTTACATCAAGGCCGACGACGTCAACACAAAGTATGATACGGCGATGGAGACCGCGCTGTCCAAGCTCCAACTCATGAACAACCTGCCGTTGAATCCAACGTTTGTGTCAGCCGAGACGCAGGCCCTGCTGGACTGGGGCTATATCGCCAAGTACCGCTCCGGCTACCTCGCCTCCGCGACCGACGAGACGAGCGGGCTGTCCATATCCGTGTTCGTGTGGGACGTGAGCGGCACGCTGTACGATTATCAGGAGGCCGTGAATGTCGAGTTGGGCTTCGGGGCGCAGGCGCTGGGCGGCCAGCCGCCCTACAGCATCAGCGTGGGGAAGTCCATGTCGGCCTCCGGCGCGGGCCGCGCCGATCCAGTGGACAACCCGTTCTATCATATGTGGACAAAGACCACTGACAGGCTCTACATATACGCCACGGTCACCGACGCGATAGGCAACACCGTCACCGCGTGCGCCCCGTACAAGTATTCGCTGCCGCCGCAGTATGACGGGCGGTATGGACTCGCGCCGCGCCTGCTTACGCCGTCATGACAGCAGCATCCGGTCGTTCTCCAGCGCGTGGCCGCTGGCCCGCTCGAACAGGCCCAGCAGGTCCTCAACCTTCAGCCGCCGCTTGTCCTCGCCCCGCGCGTCCACGATGATCCGGCCCTCGTGCATCATCAGCAGGCGGTTGCCGTAGGCCAGCGCGTGGCGCATGTTGTGGGTGACCATCATCGCGGTCAGGCCGTCGGTTTGTATGAATTCGTCGGTGAGGGCGAGCACCTTCCCGGCGGTCTTGGGGTCGAGCGCGGCGGTATGCTCATCCAATAATAATAGTTTCGGCGTCTGGAGTATCGCCATCACCAGCGTCAGGGCCTGGCGCTGGCCGCCGGAAAGCAGCCCGGTCTTGCTGGTTACGCGCGATTCCAACCCCAGCCCCAGCGAGGCGAGCATCCCGCGGTAACGCGCCCTCTCGCCGGGCGCTATCCCCCAGCGCAGCCCGCGCCGCTTGCCCCGGCGGTTCGCCAGCGCGAGGTTTTCCTCAATCGTCATGTCGGAGGCCGTGCCCATCATCGGGTCCTGGAACACGCGGCCCAGCAGCGCGGCCCGCCTGTGCTCGCTCCAGCGCGTGACGGACGCGCCGTCGACGCGTATCTCGCCCGCGTCGATGGGGTAAACCCCGGCCACGCAGTTGAGCAGCGTGGACTTGCCCGCGCCGTTGCCGCCGATCATCGTCACGAAGTCGCCGCGCCCGACGCTAAGGGTTATGTCCGTCAGAGCGGATTTCTCGTTTGGCGTGCCCCGGTTGAATGTCTTGGTCAGGCCAGCGATCGTAAGCAACGTCCGTCCCCCTTAGCTGGGTTGGTTGGGTTGGCTTGATTGGTCCCGCTTAATCCCGCGCGAGCCGCGCAGCGCGGCGGTCAGGCGCGGCGTTGACAGCGCGGCGGCCACCGTGACCGCTGTGAACAACTTCAGGTCGTTGGGATTCATGCCCAATTCCATCACCACGGCGATTATAATTCTATAAATAACCGAGCCTACCACGACCGACGCCAGCCGCGCGAAAAAGTGCCGCCGCCCCAGCAGCGCCTCGCCCACGATCAGCGAGGCCAGGCCCACCACTATCGAGCCCATGCCCATCTGTATATCAGCGAACGCCTGGGATTGCCCGACCAACGCGCCCGAGAGCGCGACCAGCGCGTTGCTGAGCATCAACCCGATGGTTATCATCGTATCGGTATGTATGCCCTGGGCGCGGACCATGTTCGGGTTGTTGCCCGTCGCGCGGATCGCGCTGCCCAATTCCGTGCCGAAGAACCAATACAGCGCGGTGATTATAACGAGCGCCAGCCCGCCGGCCATGATTATCCACGAGGCGTACTTGCTAAGCCCCATGTCGGTCAGCGGCGTGAACAGCGTGCGCATCCGCAGTATGGAGATGTTCGCCGTGCCCATCACGCGCAGGTTGACCGACCACAGCGCGATCATCGTCAGAATCCCGGACAGCAGCGCGGGTATCTTCAGCTTTGTATGCAGTATTCCGGTGACGCACCCGGCCGCCAGCCCGCACGCGAACGCAAGCAAGGTTCCGGCGACCGGGCTGCCCCCGGCGCGTATCACCGCCGCGCATGCCGCCGCGCCCAGCGTGACGCTGCCCTCGACGGTCAGGTCGGCGATGTCCAGCACCCGGTAGGTTATGTAGATGCCTATCACCATGACAGACCATAGCAGTCCCAGCGCTATGGCCGGGACTGCCAGCGACGCCGCGTTTTGGATAAACGGCATGCGCGCACCTCGCTATATTGTGGATTTACTCCATCTCGAACGTGTACGGCAGCAATTCTTCCGGGATCGTAAGGCCGATCTCGGCGGCCACGGTCGCGTTTATCGAATAGTCGTACTGGTTCTGGCTCTCTATGGGCGTTTCGCTGATCTTAAGCTCCGGGTTTTGCAGCAATCTTATGGCCATCTCGCCCGTCTGGTAGCCCAGGTTGTAGTAGTTGATGCCGATGGTGGCCAGCCCGCCCTGCGAGACCATGCCCGACTCGCCGCAGATGACGGGCTTCTTCGCCTCGACGGACACGCCGTATATGATCGGCATGGAGGAGGCCATAACGTTGTCGGTGGGCAGGTAGATAGCGTCCGCTTGCTTCATAATGGATTCCGCGGCCTGCAGCACCTCGTTGCTGCTGGTGACGGTCACCTCGACGTATTCCAGCCCGAGCGCCTCGATCGCGGCTTTGGCGGCCTGCGCCTGTATGACGGAGTTCACCTCGCCCGAGTTGTACAATACGCCGATGGTCTTGGCCTCCGGAGCGAGGGTCTTGACCAGGTCGATCTGCGTCTCAATGGACGGCCAGTCGGTCGTGCCGGAGACGTTCGTGCCGGGAAGCTCGTTGGATTCCACCAGCCGCGCCTCGACGAAGTCGGTTATCGCGGTGGCCAGGATGGGGATGTCGGTCGTCTTCCCGGCGACGGCCAGCGCGGCGGGCGTCGCGATGGCCAGTATCAGGTCGACGTCGTCGCCTACGAACCTGTCGGCGATGGTGGCCAGATTGGATTGGTCGCCCTGCCCGTTCTGGAAGTCCACGGCTATGTTCTCGCCGTCGATGTAGCCGCTGTCCGCCAGCGCGTCCAGGAATCCTTCGCATGACGCGTCCAGCGCGACATGCTGTACCAGCTGGATGATGCCGATCTTGACAGGTTCCTCATCGGCGATGGCGGTAAAGCCGCATCCAAGCGCCATGGCCGCGGCAAGCGCGGCGGCCAGGATACGCGCGGTGAAGCGGGCGCGGTTCGTTGTCACGTCGAATCCTCTCCCTTTTTGTTGATTATACTATAATACACCCGCAGCGCGGATACGTCAACAATGCATAATTAACAAAAGTCTGACGAAAGATCAACCAATTTAGGACAGGATATTGCAGGATTGCCATGCTGGAATTTCATACGGGAAGCTCGGGAAGGAATTCAGGGGGCTGGGGGAGAATAATCATATATGGAATTTAATACAGTCACGGTCTGTCTCGACGTGGAGAGTCGTCCGAATCGACGCCGCCATTGCTGGCAGGGGTGTTCACCGAACGGCAGGCTGTCCGCTGTGGACCCGCGCTTTGCTGCCGAAGCCTTCCGCCCAACGGATAAGGCTGCCCGTTCCGCGCGGCGAGTTAGTCGGGCGATGTGGGATTTGAACAATGAACGGTTGTTACTCAAGAATGATTACATCGACACGCTGGTGAAGCGGTGACGCGGGGCTTTATAAACCAGCGTCCGCGCCCGGCGAGTTACACCAAACAACAGGAGGACTATTCAGTGGAAAAGGTACTCTTTGGCAAAACGGGCCTGATGGCGACGCGCTCGGGGTTCGGAGCGCTGCCCGTTCAGCGGCTTGGCAAGCCCGAAGGCGCGGCGCTGCTGCGGCGCGGGTACGAGGGCGGGATCAACTTCTTCGACACGGCGAACGCCTACTCAGACAGCGAGGAAAAGATAGGCATGGGCCTGTCGGATGTTCGCGGGCGGATCATCATCGCGACCAAGACGGGCGCGGGCGAGCCGGGGTTGTTCTGGCGGCACCTGAACCTTAGCCTGGAGCGCGTGAAGACTGATTATATAGATATATACCAGTTCCACAACCCGCGGGCGCTGCCCGGCGAAGACATGCTCGAGTGTATGCGCGAGGCGAAGGCGCGGGGGCTTATCCGTCATATCGGCATAACATGCCACCGGCTGGACGTCGCGCTTGCCGCCGCGCGTTCGGGCGATTATGAAACGATCCAATATCCGCTCTCCGCGCTCTCATCGGAGGATGAGATAGCGTTCGTCAGGCTGTGCGCGTCGCTGGGCGTAGGCGTGATCGGCATGAAGGGGCTGGCTGGCGGTCTGCTCACCTCCGCCGCGCCGACGATGGCGTTCCTGCGGCCTTACGCGAACGTTATACCGATATGGGGATTCCAGCGTGACAGCGAGTTGGACGAGGTGATCGCGCTGGAGCAAAGCCCGCCGGCGCTTGACGAGGCGATGCTGGCGCGTATCGAGGCCGACCGCGCCCAGCTCTCGGGCAACTTCTGCCGTGGGTGCGGGTACTGCATGCCCTGTCCCGCCGGGATCGAGATCAACAACTGCGCCCGGATGCCGCTGCTGCTGAGGCGTTCGCCCAGCGCGAGCTGGCTCACCCCGCAATGGCAAGCCGAAATGGAAAAAATCGCCGGATGCGTCCACTGCGGCCAGTGTATGAAGGCGTGTCCCTACGGCCTGAACACGCCGCGGCTGCTGGAGGAGTGTCTCGCTGATTACAGGGCGTTCCTTTCGGCGTGAGAGTGGGTGATTATATGAACATGAACATTACCGCCTATCCGACCGCCGACGCCGCGCCAAGCGCCATCGACGCCGACCTCGCGCTGGTGATCGACACGCTGCGCATGACCAGCGTCGCGGCGACCGCGCTGGCTAACGGCTGCGCGGGCTTACTGGCCGTCGAGACCGTCGATGAGGCGAGGGAACTCGCGCCGCGTCATGGCTCGCTGCTGGGAGGCGAGCGCGGAGGAACGCGCGTCGATGGGTTCGACCTGGGCAACTCGCCTATCGAGTATACCGTAGGGCGTGTCTCCGGGAAATCGTTGGTAGTCACCACCACCAACGGTACGCGCGCCGTCGCGAAGGCGCGGTCGTCGCGGCGGGTGTGGCTGGCGTCGCTGCTGAACGCGCGGGCCGTGGCCGACCGCTTGCGCTCGTCGGGTTTCGGCGGTGTGGCGATGATCTGCGCCGGGACGCAGGGCATGTTTTCCATGGAGGACGCGCTGACCGCCGGGGCGATCATCCATCGGCTGGACGGTATGGCCAGCATGGACGATTTCGCTCAGGCGTGTATGATCCTATATGGATCGCTCCGGCATGACCTGACGGCCGCGCTTCGCGGCGCGAGCCACGCAAAGCGCTTGGCCAGCCTGGGGTTTGCGCGGGACGTTGAGTTCTGTCTGCGTGAGGATTCGCTGGAAGCCATCCCCGCGCTGGGCGGGGATGGCTGGTTTGTACTGTTGTGAGGGATTCATTGGTTCGTTATAGATTCATCGTTGATATGTTACAGGTATTTCTTCGGCAGCGCCTTCTTCAGCCCCGCCACCAGCGCGAAGCCCAGTATATACACCGACAGCGCCTCGCCGCCGCCCACGGTCAGCGCGGACATGAAGAACGGCTCGCCCGCCTGCCACCATATCAGCCAGCCCACGATCAGCGCGTTCACCAGCACGGGCGGCAGCGCGGCCAGCCACATGTTGCGGCGCAGGCGGTATGTCATCGCGGCGGCGGCCAGCGTCGCCAGCGATCCGAATATAACGTCGGGTATGCCATACGCGCTTATCAGGTTCGCGGCGACGCAGCCTACGAACAAACCTGGCACGGCCTCCGGGAACAGGATGGGCAGCAGCGTCGTCGCCTCGGATACGCGCAGCTGGATCGGGCCGTAGCTAAGCGGCGCGAGCAGCATTGTCACGGCGGCATACACCCCGGCGACCAGTCCTGCTGTGGTAAGCTGCTTGATGGTGGGGCGGCGGAACAGATCGACCAGGCCCTTGAACTCGCCGCCGGACAGGTTTACCCCAAACTTGCGCAAGCGTTCGGCCTCCTTTCCAAATACGCGGGCGTGTGGTATAATGATTTTAGTTGGGAGGGATTCGAATGGAAACTGGGAACGATACCGCTATTGTAGGATCGGCGGGCGCTGCTGTCAAGGCGCGGCGGCGCGTGTGGTCGGTCAAGTCGGTCGTGTCGATGGGTCTGCTCTGTTCGCTCAGCGTGGTGCTGGGCACCGCGCTCAGCTTCAACATGATCCCGTTTGGCGGCACGTATACCTTCAAGATCGCCATCAACCTGCTGCCCGTGCACCTTAGCGCGTTGTGCTTCGGGCCGCTGGGCGGGTTCGTGGTGGGCGTTATCGCGGACTTCCTGAAATGGGCGATCGCGCCTGTCGGGTTCTACCACCCGGGCATCGGGATCGACATGGGATTGTCCGGCGCGATCGTCGCGGTGACGCTGGCGCTTATCCAGCGTCGGCGAGCGCGCCTCGCGCATGAGCCTGACGCGGAGGTTCTAGGCTCGGTGACGCTGCTGAACATACTCCCGGGCGTGGCGGTCAGCCAGATCATCTGCTCGATGATGCTCAACTCGTACTGGATCGCCTCCATGCAGCATGTGAGCGTCTGGGTGACGCTGCCGCCGCGGGTCGTCAACGCGGCGGTCATGATTCCCGTTTACGCTCTGTTGCTGCGGGCGTGCGCGAGGTACGCGAAACGCTTCGGACTGGCTTGAGCAGGCGGTTCATCCGCCGGATGGACGTCATATTGTTGGTTGCGCTCACCGCGCTGGCCGCCGCTGGTTTGGCGTTATACCGTGGTTACGCTGGCGGCGGAACCACGCTGGCGGAGATATACCTCGACGGCCAGTTGGCCGTCGTGGTTGACCTGTCGGACGGCGGCTCGTCGGAGATCGACTTGCCGGGCATGCCGGGCGTTGTAATCCGGCGCGGGGGCGGCGCGGTTTGGTTTGAATCCTCCGATTGCCCGGACCAGGTGTGCGCGCGTACCGGGAGGATATCGCTGCCCGGGTCGTTCGCGGCGTGCCTGCCCAACAGGGTGTTGGTCCTGATTGCCAGGGATGGCGGCGGGCCCGACGCGGTCGCCCGGTGAGCGGCAGGGCGTTGGTCCGGCGCGTTACGCTGGATGGCGCTCTGTTCGCGCTGGCCGTTGTGTTGTCGGTTGTCGAGGGCATGCTGCCCATGCCCGCGCCTGTTCCGGGCGTGAGGCTGGGATTGGCCAACATCGCGGTGATGTACGCGCTGCTCTTTGTTGGAAGGCGCGACGCGCTGACGCTCGCGGTATTGAAGGGATTGTTCGCGTTCGTGACTCGCGGCGTGGTCGCGGGCGCGTTGAGCCTGTCGGGTGGCGCGGCGTCCGTTATAATTATGATTATATTAATGGCTGCGTTCCGCGAGCGCGTGTCATACGCGATGCTGAGCGTTGCGGGAGCGTTGGCGCACAACGCCGGGCAGATGGCCGTCGTCAAGTTTATCTATTCATCACTGACGCTGGCCGCGTACGCGCCCGCGCTGGTGATCTCCGGGATCGCGTCCGGGATAGTAACAGCCGCGATACTGCGGGCGCTTCTGCCCGCGGTAAGGCGGTTCGGGCGGAATGGTTATGGGAGCGATGGCTGACCGAGCGAATGGAATGGAGCGGGAGTCAATGAAAAAACCACGGATGGTCGTCTTCGATTACGGAAACACGCTGATCGCCGAGCTGGGCTACAACAGCTTTCGCGGCGCGGAGGCCGTCATGCGGCGCGTCACGGCAAACCCGCTGGGCCTCACGGTCGAACAGGTTCACAGCTTCACGGACGACTTGTACGCCGAGCTATCCGCGAAGGTCAAGACCGCCGGCATAGAGTTATCCAACATCGGTTTCCAGCGTCTCGCCTACGAATACCTGCGGCTGGAATTTTCGCTGTCCGGAGAGGAGCTTGAGCGGGTCTGGTGGGACGGCTGCTCTCCCGGCGCGTACATGCCGCATGTCCGGGAGATGCTGGCCTACCTTCGCGAAAACGGTTTTCGCGCGGGAATAATCAGCAACGCGTCCATATCGGGCGCGTCGATGAAAGCCAGGATCGAAACGTTTTTCCCGGAACACCCGTTCGAGTTCATCATGTCCTCGTGCGACTACATACTGCGCAAGCCCAGCCGCATGCTGTTCGAGCTTGCTCTGCGCAAGGCTGACCTGCCCGCCGATGAGGTTTGGTTCTGCGGGGATTCCATCCTTGCGGACATACCGGGCGCGGCGTCGGCTGGAATATTTCCGGTATGGTATGATGATATAACGATGCCCAACCCGTTCAGGCCGCCGGCGGGCGTTACGTCCGAAGAAGCGCGCCTGCGCATATATGATTGGCTGGAATTGATTGATATACTGCGCAAACTGTAACAAACAGGAGGATTGTCCGGCATGGATTTGGATAAAGCGGCGGTGATCGCCGAGCGCGGCGCGAAGACCGTCTACCTGGATAAGGAGACCAACAGCGCGGTAAAGGTGTTCGGCGGCGCGTACGCGAAGGCCGACATACTCAATGAGGCGCGTAACCACGCGATCATAGAGGAGACAGGGCTGCCCGTGCCCGCGCTCAAGGCCGTGGAGATGGTCGGCGGGCAGTGGGCGATCGTGACCGAGTACATCAAGGGCAGGACGCTGGCGCGGCTCATGGCCGAGGATCCCGCCAACTTCGATCTGTATATGGATATGCTGGTAGAGGTCCAGGTGGAGATCCACGACGCCCGGGCGCCCATGCTGAACCGCTTGAAGGATAAGATGCGCCGCAAGATCAAGGAGGCGGACGTCAGCCCGGTCACGCGGTATGAGGTCGAGCGGCGGCTGGAGTCCGCGCCGGACCATGTCAAGGTGTGTCACGGCGACCTGAACCCGACGAACATCATCATAGACGGCGAGGGCAGGCCGTTCGTGCTGGATTGGGCGCGCGCGACGCAGGGGAACGCCTCCGCCGACGCCGCGCGGACATACCTGCTGTTCCGTCTGGCGGGCGACGCCGACATTGCTGAGAAATATCTGGACGCGTTCTGCGCCAAGACCAGCACGGATAAGCGTTATGTCCAGCAGTGGCTGCCCATAGTGGCGGTCTCGCGGTCGGTCAAGGGGAAACCGGAGGAACGGGAATTCCTGCTGGGCTGGACGCGCGTCTTTGAGTACGAGTAGGCCCTACACCCCGCGGACACGCAGCGCGGCGCGGCCCATCGCCATGCTGAGCGTACGCGCGTTCATCAGCAGCGTCAGCAGCATCCCGGCGGTCGTCGCTATCGCTACGCCCGTCAAGCGCAGTTCCGGTCTCGCAGCCAGTATGTAGTTAAGGCCAACCGTCACCAGGCTCCCGGCCAGCGACGCGTACAGCGCCCGCCGCTGCTGGCCCAGCCCCGCCAACAGGCCGCTCACCACCTGCTGTATCCCCATCACCAGCACGCACGGGGTAAGTATCCGCAGCAGCGGCTCCAGCTCCGCCTGTTTATATAAAACCCGCGCGAAGAACGGCGCGCCAAGCCACAGCGCGGCCATCGACGCAAGCGAGACAGCAACCGCCGGAAGCATCACGCGCTTGAGCAGCCGTTTCATACCGTCAGGGTCGTTCTCACGCGCGGTGATCGCCGGGGCCGAGACCATCGCCAACGCCCCGGTGAATACCGCGGGCATCATCACCAGCGACATGGCCATGCCATGGTACATCCCCAGCCGAGCGGTCGCCTCCGCCGCCGACAGCCCCGATACGCGCAGCCGCATGGGTATCAGCGCTGCGTTGACCGCGCGCATCAGGGTGTTGCTAACGCGCATGCAGGTCATCGGGAACGCCAGGCGCCATAGTTTTTTTATCAGTCCGGCGGGGATTTCAACGCCGCGTTTTGGTTGGTTGGGCCTCAGCATCACCAGCGCGATTATAAGGCCGATCCCCTCGCCAATCGCCACGCCCAGCGCGGGCACGGCGGCGGAGTACGCGGCGCGCATCGCCGGAAGCGCGGTCAGTATCGCGAAACATATAGCGAAGCGTACCGCCTGTTCGATCAGTTCGGTCGCCGCGGGGACTATCGTGTTGCCCATTCCGTAACAATAGCCGTTATATACCGCGGACATAGCGAGTATCGGGAGGCATGGCAGGTACATCAAGAGCGTGGGCAGCGCTCGCGTGTCGCCCAGTATCCGCGATATCCATGGAGATAACAACAGCATGGCGGCGAGCGTAGGCCAGGCGATCGCGCGGGCGAGGCGCTTGCCGGCAAGCAGGGTCTGGGCCGCGCGAAGGTCGTCCCCAGCGGCGCGGGCCTGGGCAGTGTAGCGCGATACGGCCATGGGAAGCCCGCTGGTAACCGGGGCTAACCATAGCATGTGCGCAGAGCTGGCCAGCTCCATGATCCCCATTGCCTCCGCGCCAAGTACGCGCGACATCCATATCCGCATGATAAACCCAATCGCGCGGACGATCCCGTTAGTTGCGGTAAGTAGAACCGTTTGGGATAATAATGATTGCTTCTTCATTGGCAGTCCTCCCGCGCAATTGTCCCGTGTGAGGGTATGCGGCGGTTTGTTCGATTGATGAGTAAACCGCTGTGAAATTAATTCGGAGATTGTTATAGATGGTGGAAGGATTTCACGCTTCGGCGGCGAATAGTTGAATTAGGATCATACCAACTGTTAGGTGTGGTGGGAATCGCGTCGCCCTCGACCCTCGCGACGGGATATACCCAGTCTCCTCTGTCCTCGTTGGTGGAATCGCGCCGCCTCCCCTCTGCCGCTTGAGGGAGACATCTCCCTTAAAAGGGCGATAAGAGGTTTGGACGCGCCCGCTGCGGCGGGGCGGGAATCGACGAATCACGCCGCGCCGTTCCAAGCTTCTTGCCGCCCCTTTAGGGGATATGCAGCCCTAAGGCGACGGAGGGGACGCCGCGAGGATTGGGAACGACGCGAATCACCCAAGCATACAGGCGGATCGCGCCTAATAACAACAATGAAAGGTGGTAAGCCAAATGCCCTTTTTATCTATCTCCGTGACGAAGGCGCTGTCCCCCAGCGACAAGCAGTGCCTTGCGGCGGAGGCCGGACGCCTGATCAGCCTGATCAACGGCAAGTCCGAAGAGCACCTTATGGTCAAGGTCGAGGACAGCCAGTACATGACCTTCGGCGGCTGCGAGAAACCCTGCGCGTTCATCGAGACGCGTGTATATACCGCGGCGCCGTTCCCGGAGAAACAGGCGTTCGCGCAATCGTTAATGAACGCGGTCACGGAGATCACCGGCATACCCGCGCCTGATATATTCATGACGGTTACCGAACATAACGAGTGGGGGAGCGGGGGCGCCTATCGTTAAAACGCGTAAGGCCCCCGGCGTGAGTAAATGAACGAAGCGCTTAGGCAGAAGATCCACGAATCACTGCGCTCCGTGCTGCCGATCACTGCCGTGGTCTGCGCGCTGTGTTTCTTTGTTGTGCCGCTTAGCCTGGACGCTATGCTGCTGTTCCTGGTCGGCGCGGGGCTGCTCATCGTGGGGCTGGGGCTGTTCACGATGGGCGCGGACATGGCCATGTCGCTGATGGGCGAGCGCGTGGGCGCGCGCATCACCAAGCGGCGCAGCCTGTCGCTTTTGCTTTCGGTCGCGTTCATTGTCGGGTTCATCGTCACCATTGCCGAGCCTGACCTGACCGTGCTCGCTGAAAAGTTCCAGGCCATGTCCAACTGGACGATCATCATCGCTGTCGCGCTTGGCGTTAGCGTGTTCATGGCCATTGCCATGTGGCGCATGGTCTACCGCGTCTCCCTGAGGATGCTGCTGCTGATATCCTACGCCGTCGTCATCCCCCTATCCTTCTTTGTGCCCAAGGAGTTCATCGCGGCGGCGTTCGATTCCGGCGGCGTGACGACCGGCGCGATTACGGTGCCGTTCATGCTGGCTATGGGCGCGGGCGTGGCGTCCGTCCGTACGGACAGCGAGTCGGCAAGCGACTCATTCGGGATGGTCGCCCTGTGCTCGGTAGGTCCCATACTCGTGATGCTGCTGATGGGCCTTATAATGAAGCCCGAGGCCAGCGCGTACGAGCGTGTCATACTGCCGCGCATCTCTGATTCCGTCATGCTGTTCGCGGAGTTCCTGCGCGGCGCCGCCGAATACTTCCGGGAAGTGTTCGTCTCGCTGTTCCCGCTGGTCGCGGTATACGCGCTGTTCCAGGTTGTGTTCATCCGCAAGGCTGACAAGCATGACATCGCGCGCATGTCGGTCGGCGTGCTCTACACTTATGTTGGGCTGGTGATATTCCTCACGGGCGTGAATGTCGGGTTCATGCCAGCCGGGACGTACCTGGGCGAGGAGCTGGCCAAGACCAGCTACAGGTGGATACTGGTCCCGCTGGGCCTGCTGATCGGCTATTTCATCGTCGCGACCGAGCCCGCCGTGCACGCGCTTAACCACCAGGTCGAGGAGATGACCGACGGCGCGATCAGCGGCGCCACGATCCAAACCGGCCTTGGCGTGGGCGTCGGGATATCTGTCGCGCTGTCGATGGTCCGGGTATTGACGGGGCTGTCATTATATTGGATAATTGTGCCGGGTTACGCCATCGCGCTGATCATGACGTGGTTCTCGCCGAAGATATTCACGGCGATAGCCTTCGACTCCGGCGGCGTGGCGTCCGGCCCGATGACCGCGACATTCCTGCTTCCGTTCGCGATCGGCGCGTGTACGGCGGTGGGCGGCGACATCAGCTCCGACGCGTTCGGGCTGGTCGCGCTGGTCGCCATGACGCCGCTGATCACCATCCAGGCGATCGGCATCTATTACAACCTGCGCCAGCGCGTGGCGGAGCCGGAGCTGGAACCGCTGACGCCCGTCGCGGAGTTCATGGAGGATGAAGGGATATTGGAGCTGGACCTCTCCGACGCGGTCCTGGAGGCGATGGACGCGCCGCATCTGTACGAGGAGCTGGATGAGCTGAAGGGGCTGCGCGACGCGCTGGAATCGAAACTAAGCCAGGACGCGCGGGAGCGGGATGAGCTGGGCGAATTGTTGGAAACGCCGCGGGATACCGCGCCCGGAACGCGCCAGGGCGCCGGGTTGTCCGCGCCGCCGTTTACCATAAACGAGCACGCGGCGGACTTGGACGAGTCCGTCCGAATAGAGTAAGGACTGTATGAGTAGTTTTTCTGTGCTGTTCACAATCGCCCGCCGCGCCGACAGAGACCGGTTTACCGCGTTCTACCAGAAGGAGCAGGTGCATATCGGGCTGGTGTTCATGGGCCAGGGCACGGCCAGCCGCGAGATACTAAGCTTCCTGGGCATCGGCGAGACTGAAAAGGTTATACTAATGAGCGTGCTGCCCAGATCGCGGGCGCGTTCCTTCACGCGCGAGCTGGACATCGCCCTTAAGATGGAGCAGCCCGGCGCCATCGCGTTCACCGTACCGATGCACTCGCTGACCGCGCTGCGCGCGTTGTTCGCCCAGTTCGGCGAGCGCGCCGTCAACTCAACGCCAACGGAGGTAGATCAGGCCATGGACACCCAGACCGAGCCGCAGGAGCGCCCGCAGGCGGCCGAGAACCGCATCCTGTACGAACTGATAATCGTCATCGCCAATAAAGGTTATACTGGTCTGGTGATGGAGGCGGCGCGGGGGGCTGGCGCGACGGGCGGCACAACCATCCACGCCGGGGGCACCCGCGACTCGCGCGCGGACTCATTCGGCAAGGTCTCCCTCCAGAACGAGAAGGAAATCATCTGGATACTGGCCGACGCTGACAAGCGCGTCAAGGTAATGAAGGCGATCATGGAGAACGCGCCCGAGGCCAACGCTATCCAATTCTCCGTCCCCGTCACCGACACGGCGGGGCTGCGCAGGCGATAACGCCGGAGGGATACAATGCGTGAGCAAATGTCTCACAGGGAACGTATACTGGCGGCGATCCGGCATGAGCCGACCGACCGCGTGCCGATGGACTACTGGGGCGTCGGCGAGATAACACAAAAACTGATGGACAGGTTCGGCGTAAAGGACATGCTGGGGCTGTCCCAGGCGCTGGATCTGGACAAGATCATGGGCGTAGGCGCCCCGTCCAAGGATCCCGCGCGGAACGGGTTCTGGAACGTCCCGACAAAGAGGATACCGCTGCCGGACGGGTCGGGCTGGTACGACGAGCCGGAGGAATATCCGCTGGCCAGGTTCGAGACGATCGACGAGATAGAGGCGGGGTATAAGTGGCCGGATCCCGACGACTTCGACTACAGCGGGATCAAGGCGGCGTGCGAGCGCATCCATGAAGCGGGGTACGCCATAGACGGAGGGTATGTCTCGCTGACATACTTCTATGAGATCGTAAGGGGCACGGAGCAGATGCTGGTCGATTTCGCCTCTGAGCCGGAGCTGGCCGAGTACATCCTGCAAAGGATGCAGGAGACCGCCGGGGAATACGCGCACCGCATACTGGAGTCGGGCGGCGGGCTGATCGACATGACGCAGGTAACGGACGACTTAGGAACGCAGTCCGGGCTGATGATGAGTCCCGCCATGGTAGATCATTTCCTAGGGAAATACTTCGATGAGAATGTAGCGGCGGCGAGGGCGTACGGGGCGCGCGTATTCCACCATGACGACGGCGCGATAACGCAGATGATCCCGTGGATTGTAGGGAAGGGATGCGAGATACTGAATCCGCTGCAGTGGCGGCTGCCGGGCTGGAACCTCACCGAGCTGAAGCGGAAGTGGGGGGATAAGCTCTGTTTCCATGGCGGCATAGATAACCAATACGTGCTGCCGTTCGGCGGGGTAGACGAGGTCAAGGCGGAGGTACGCGCGTGCGTAGACGCGCTGTGGCTGCCAGACCATACCGGGTACATACTAGCGCCGTGCCACAACGCGCAGGCGATCACCCCGGTGGAGAACATCGTGGCGATGTACGAATGCTGCAGGGAGTACAGGGCCTAAGCCTGGAGGGACAACATACCCTGGCCACATGGGTCCAGCGTCACGCTGGTCAGGGGGTCAAGGGGGGTGAAACCCCCATTGCGGGGTCTGGGGCAGGGCCCCAGCGTCCTCCCCCCGCCGATCCCGCTCAAGCCGGAACTGCCGAAATCATTTACATCATGTTCACAGGTTCGCAAAACGCGCCTGATATACTCCTCATTGAAAGGAAAGGATGGTATCCTTCCCGATAGAATTCCAAAAACCATTATGGAGTTCGAAAGAACGCAAGGAGGAGCAGGTCATGAAGCGCATCAACATCAGGGGTCGCTCGTTCTGGACGTCGGTCGCCGCGCTGTGCGCGGTGATGGCGGTACTGGTCGCCGGGTACGCGCTAGGGACGCAGCAGAGCGCGGCAGTAGCGGAGCAAGCCGCGCCGCTGTCCGTGCTGCCCGGGGTCGAGAGTCCGTTCCAGACAGTCTACAAGCAGGTCAGCCCGTCAGTGGTAAGCGTGAACGTGGTGCAGCGCGCGTCGTTCCAGCGGGGCAGGGTGTACCAGAGCGCGCAGTCGCAGCTGGCGGGATCGGGCGTGATCGTGCGGGTTGACGGGAACACTCGCTACATATTAACCAATAACCATGTGGTCGACGGCGCGACAAGCTACTCGGTCACCGCGCAGGGTGAGGAGTACCCGGCGGAGCTGGTGGCCTCCGACTCGACGACAGACCTTGCGGTGCTCAAGGTCAGCGACGCGAAACTGACGCTGCCCGCCGTGCCGCTGGGCGATTCGGACACGGTAGAGGTCGGCGAGTGGGTTATGGTCATCGGCACGCCGCTGGATGAGAGCCTTACCAGCACATTGACGGTCGGCGTGGTAAGCGGCCTCAACCGCGAGGTTACCGTCCGTGGCAGCGTAACATCTACCAACATGATCCAGACCGACGCGGCGGTCAACAGCGGCAACAGCGGCGGCGCGATGTTCAACACCAAGGGCGAGCTGATAGGCATTCCGTCGGTCAAGATGTCCTCAAGTGGCGGGATGTTCGGCGGCACGTCGATCGAGGGCGTGGGCTACGCGATCCCGGTCAACACGGTCAAGACGGTTGTGCCAGACCTGATCGAATACCAGCAGGTGATGCGCCCGCGCATCGGCGTGACCATCAGCGATACGGGCAGCGATACCGACGAGCCGACGGAATCCTCACTGCCTAAGGGGATTGTGATACTGTCCGTCGAGTCCGGATCACCAGCCGAGGCTGCGGGATTGCAGGCGTATGATATCATAGTGAAGGCCGACGGGAACCGCGTCAGGACGACTACCGAGCTTACCGCGGCGGTCCAGGCGCACAAGGTCGGGGAGAAGGTCTCGCTGGAAGTGTACCGCATACCGAACCTGTCTGGATTGAAGATGGGCGATCCGATCCCGGAAGGCGAGACGTTGACATTCGAGGCGGAGGTCAAGATACTGGATAACCAGGTTAAGCAGCAGTAACGGGGGAGAGCGCAATCAGGGGTTTGTTGTAAGCGCGCTTACAACAAACCCTGTTCCTATTTTGGAGCGTGTTATGATCCGGCGGCGAGGGGTTGGGACGCCGCGTTGACGATCGCCGCGAAGTCGGCGGGCTTGAGGCTCGCGCCTCCGATCAGGCCGCCGTCGATCTCCGGTTGGGCAAGGAGTCCCGGGGCGTTTTGCGCGTTCATGCTGCCGCCGTAGAGGATGCGGACTGAGTCCGCGGCGGTGGGGAATTTGTTTCTGACGACGCCGCGGATGACGCCGATGGTCTCGTTGGCCTGTTCGTCGGAAGCGACCAGCCCCGTGCCGATAGCCCAGACCGGCTCATACGCGATAACCAGCGAGGAGACTTGGTCGGGCGTGAGGCCGTCCAGCGCGGCGAGGGTCTGGCGCGTAACGACTTCGGAGGTCTGGCCGGAGAGCCGCTCTTCCTTTAACTCACCGACGCAGACGATCGGGAGAAGCCCGGCGGCCAGCGCGGCCCTGGTCTTCATGCCGACGGCGGCGTCCGTTTCGGCGAAATACTGCCGCCTCTCGCTGTGCCCGATGATCACGCAAGCCGCGCCGACGGATTGGACCATCGCGGCGGAGAGCTCGCCCGTGTAGGCGCCCTTGTCCGCCCAGTGAATGTTCTGCGCCCCGAGCGTCACGCGGCTGCCGCGAAGACGGTCGTGGGCGGCGGGCAGGTCGACTGCCGGGACGCACATCGCCACGCCGCATGACGCTTCGCTGATCAACGGCAGCGTGGCGTCGATCAGCGCGGCGGCTTCGCTGGGGGTGAGGTTCATCTTCCAGTTCCCGGCAATCAGCTTCTTGCGCACGACGGTCACGCCCCCGCTTCCCGGTCCGTAAGCGCGGCCACGCCGGGCAGCTCGATCCCCTCCAGGAACTCCAGCGACGCGCCTCCCCCGGTTGAGATGTGAGTGATCTTCCTGGCGAAGCCCATCTGCTCCACAGCCGCCGCGCTGTCGCCGCCGCCGACTATCGTCACGCCGGGGCATTCCGCCATAGCGCGGGCGATCTCGCGCGTGCCGGTGGCGAAGTTGTCGAACTCGAATACGCCCATCGGCCCGTTCCATACAACGGTCTTCGCGCGGCTGACCTCCGCCGCGAATATCACCCGCGTCTTCGGGCCGATGTCCATACCCTCGAACCCGTCGGGTATGTCGTGCGAGTGGACCGTTATATGCATCGCGTCGTTGCTGAACTCGCTGGCGGCCTCGTTGTCGATGGGCAGCATCAGCCTCACGCCGTTGTGCGCGGCCTTCTCCATCAATTCCCGCGCCAGCTCGACCTTGTCCGCTTCCAGCAGCGACTTGCCGATCTTGCCGCCCAGCGCCTTTTGGAACGTGTACGCCATGCCGCCGCCTATGAGCAGCACGTCAACCTTGTCCAGCAGGTTCCTTATGACCCCGATCTTGTCGGAAACCTTCTTGCCGCCCAGTATAGCCACGAACGGGTGTTCCGGGTTCTCCAGCGCCTTACCCATCACGTCCAGCTCCTTCTTGATGAGGAACCCCGCGACGGAGGGCTTCAGGAAGCGCGTGACGCCTTCGGTGGACGCGTGCGCCCGGTGCGCGGTGCCGAACGCGTCGTTGACGTATATCTCGGCCAGTCCCGCCAGTTCCCTGGCGAACGCCGGATCGTTCTTCTCCTCCTCGGCGTGGAAGCGCAGATTCTCCAGCAGCATGGCCTCGCCGTCCTTCAGGTCGGCGGCCAATTCTTTTGCCGACGGGCCTATGACGTCCTTAGCCAGCGGCACGTTCTTGCCCAGCAGTTGGGTGAGCCGCGCCGCCACGGGCGCCAGCGAGTATTTCGGATCGACCTTCCCCTTCGGGCGGCCCAGGTGCGAGCACAGCGTTAGTCTCGCGCCGTGGTCCAGCAGATACTCAATGGTCGGCAGCGCGGCCGTTACGCGCGTATCGTCCGTTATGCGCCCCTTCTCGTCCTGCGGCACGTTGAAATCGCACCGCGCCAGTACCCTCTTGCCTTCCCAGGAGACGTCCTCGATCGTCATCTTGTTCATATCGCACACTCCTTTTAGCGCGTGTATAATCCGGTACAACACCTGATTATACCAGCAGCCGGGCTTCAGGGCAAGTCAAGCTCGATTTTGTTCGACCCGTCCGACCACAGCCTCTCCAGGTTGTAGTACGCGCGTTCCTGCTCGTGGAACAGGTGGACTATCACATGCCCGAAGTCCGCGACGATCCAGCGGCCCTCGGCCGCGCCTTCCTTGCGCCGGGGCGCGATCCCTTCTTCGCCCAACGCCTCGGTGAGTGAATCGTACAGCGCGCGCGCGGCCAGCGCGGACCTTGCCGAGGCTATGACCATCGTGTCCGCGATGACGGTCAGGCGCGACACGTCCAGCGCGAGTATGTCCTCCGCGCGTTTGTCGCCCAAATGCCGGGCTATCCGTTGGGTCAATGTCATGGCGTATGGGTCCATACCTTCACCCTCCTTCGCTTGCGTTTGGCGGATACTGGGATTGCGCGCCGGGCGGCGCTATGTATGCCAGCGCCGCGGGCGTATCCGGGTGCAGCGGCTGCCCGCGCGAGACGACGTATCCGGCGGAGCCGCGCATGCTCATCGCCGCCGCGCCAATGAGGTCGGTCTCGGCCAGCTTGCGGATGTCCTCAATCCCGGGATACGGCTTGCGGGTATCCTCGATCTTGTCGGCGAGGTAGACCGCCGTGTCCAGCATGGACATACCCGCGCGGCCCGTGTTGTGGTACCGCACGGCCCGCAGTATGTCCGGGTCGGTCACGCCGAACCTCTCGCGGAGCATCGCCGCGCCCACGATAGCGTGCAGCAACCCGCCGCTGTTCCAGCGGCTCGCGTCCATGGCGACGCCCAGCCGCCCGGCCTCATCCCGCATGGTCCCGACAGGTAAGTATTTCGCGCAGTCGTGCAGCAATCCTGCCAGCGCGGCCTTATCTTCCGGAAGATTATGGAGTTTGGCCAGCCTAGCGGCCTTGCGCTCGACGGCCAGCGAGTGCTCAAGCCTGCGCGGGGAGAGCGTCGCCTTGAGGATCCCCACCATCTCCTCGCGCGTGAGCGTGGGCGGCGGGTTATACAACCTTTCGCGGTCTATGTAATCCTGGACCGCGGCGGGCGTGAGCCTCTCGATGGACAACCCGGCGTGGACGCGTTCCCGCAGTTCCGTAGATGATATGTCCGGCAGCTCCGCGTCGATCCAACGGATATTCGCGCCGTGGCTGCGGCTCAGCCGTTCCGCCGCAGCCATGGCCTCGCCATCCGGCGCGCTCCCGCGCGGGAACACCGCGAACGCGCATGTACGCAGCAGTTCATCGGCGCTGTTCCACCTGTCCAGCGTGAGCAGCAGGTCCGCGCCGATCAGGATGATGTAGGATACCCGCCCGCCGCCGACGTTACCCGACATTAATCCGCGCATGGTATCGACCGTATACGTCACGCCAGGACGCGCTGCCTCGATGTCGCTCACGCGGACGCGTTCCACGCCGGACGCCGCGGCTTCGGCCATCGCCAGCCGACGCGCGGGCGACACGCCGGGCGCCGGCTTGTTCGCCGGTATGCCGGACGGCATGAGCCATACCTCGTCCAGCGCCAGCGCGTCCAGCGCGGTCCGCGCCATCATCATGTGCGCGTTGTGCGGCGGGTTGAACGTCCCGCCCAATATCCCGATCCCGCGAATGATACCTGCCCCCTTTGCCCATACTACATACAATTATACCCAATATGGGAGGAGGCGCAACCATGCGGCCGCTGGACAGGCCGACACCGCTTTCAGGCTGGATCGACCGGATAGGCCTCCGGGTGATGATAATCGCGCTTAGCGTGGGCTGGTTCTATCTGCTGTGGGCGAGGCTGTGGCCCGCGCTGGCCGCTGGGGTCGCGCTGGCCGCGCTGTGGATGCTGGCCCTCCACCTGGGCGAGAAGCGCACGTTCGCCGCGCGTGAGATGAGCCTGAGGCGCAGGATTGGCGGGCAGCTGGCGGTGGACTCGCTGGCGCTGCAGTCCGCCACGAGCGCGGCGGCTAACGCTGCAACGTGGATCAGTGGCCTGCTGCCGCTTAGCGACTTCGAGCAGACAGGCGACGGCGTGATCGCGCGGTCGGAGGACAGGCGCGTATACATCCAATGCGTGAGGAAGCACCAGTCGTCGCGGGCTGGCCGCGACGACGTGATCGGCGCGGTTCGGGCGGCGCGGGAGTATGGCGTGGATGTATGCGTTGTATGCGCGACATGCCCGTTTGCTAGCGAGGCCGTGCTGTTCGCGGAGGAGATCCAGCCCCGGACGCGCCTGCTGGGGCGCGAGGGGCTGGTCAGGATCGCGGGGACCGCCGCGCCCGCGACCAACGAGCAGCTGCAGGAACTGGGCAGGAGGCAGCGCAACCGCCGCTTCGATCCGTCGCTGTGGAAGGAGCGGCTGCTGCAGCCGGGCAAGGGGAAGCGGTACGGGCTGTATGGGTTGGGAATGCTGGCGATGCTGATCGTGACGCGGCACTGGGCGTACGCGCTGCCCTCGGCGGTGTGCCTGCTGCTGTTCTACATGAGCGGGCGGCGGAAGGTTAAGGCGTTTGAGTTGTAAGACGGAACTTTTTGGTTTTTAACGGAATCCCATCTTATGGCTGTTCGTTTGTTAACGGAGGCTCTTGGGGAGCGTCGGTAATAAAGGAGGATTATGGGATGGGAACATACTGGGCGCGGTGAGCGTTAGCCGTCGCCGTAACCGCGCTGGTGATGTTTGGGATGGGCGCGGCGTTCGCCTCCGCGCCGCCAGCTGACACAGAGGATAGCTAATCCGATGGATGTATGGTTATATATGAAGAACTAGCGAACAACACGGCGTTCTGCGGCTATTACCTTCCGGTAGTCTCGGTCGAGGTTATCGGCTATGAACCAGCGGACGGCGAGGATGAATACTGGGTAAACGTTTGCGTTGGCCGGAAGTCAATAGGCCAGAAGAAAACCGGCGGTATGGCGGGTTGGGTTCGACGCAGTGACCTGTAGCGGTTTATGGATCATCCAGCGGCTTTGCCCGTCACGTATGCCGACGCCCACAGGATGAATTTGACTGCCGAACAGTCGATTGGGATGGTTATGGATTCATATGAAAAGGGCGCTGCGGTGACTGTCTTAGGGTTTGGCATGGCCAACAATACGATGTGGCGCCATGTGTTTATCGAGGGCAAGATAGGTTTCATGAGCGCGGCGTACCTGTCTTATGGTTAAGCTGGCGTAAGCGACAGCGTTAAGGTTGGCGGCGCCGCGATGGTTAACGGCAAGGTTGGAGGCAGGTTAGTTTACAAGCGCAGCCGGACATGGAATCGGGATCCATAGGCACGCTGTACAACGGCGTTGAGGCGCGTGTCACGCAGGTTAGGCCAGGATGGATAGACGCAGAGTAGGATAGACGCGGAGTACCACGGCGAGAACGCGTACCTTGCGGATGAATAGCACGAGTAGGATGGTTGGGTAGCCGTGGATGCTGGCGAACCCGCTTATGGTATGATTAGTGGATATGTACATATTGACGATTTGGATTTTGCCGGGGCGCGGTTACGGCTTTCCCGGCTGAAACCGCTTCGCGCGTTGTGCGTGTGAGCTTAGTACCTGACTTGTTTGTTGCAGGCGCCGCGACTCTGTATTGGTTGACTCTCGGCGATACATATGAGGTTCTTGGAACGTGGAAACCGGAAGGCGATACTGTATTTATCATCAGATATACGGCATCTGGCGGCGATACCTTAACAGGGTTCATCGCGCCGCAATAAATCTTATATATCATAATCGATAGCTGGTAATATGCGCCTGAGCGATCGCCAGCTGCGCCATGAAGTCCGGATCCTCCGACCGCAACGTGAACCACAGCCGCGCCTCGCGCGGCGCCCGCCGCGCCATGTCGCCCAGGAACGCGGCCTTGCCCTCGTATTCCTCGCTTGCCTTCGCGCCCATCCTTGGCGCGATCACTATTGAGTCCTCGAACACCCGGAAGATGTCCGCAAGCCTGGTATACGGGTGGCTGTACTCCAGCCCAAGCAGATTTACGCCTGAATCGCGCAGGCTCGCCAGCTGCCGCCCGAACGCGCCGCGGCACCGGATGAACAGCCCGCCGAACCTCCGGCTGATCCGCTCCAGGTACGGTATGCCGAATTCCTTATACACATCCCCGGAAACCATCGCCATCCGCTCATCAGTAATTACAATGCCCAGGTCGGACGGCAGCCAGATCTCCGGCTGGATCCCGCCGCAGACGCGTCCCTTCGCCGATGCCAGCGACGCTTCCACGACCGCGATCAGGTGATCCGTCACGCGGTCGAGAAATCGATGAACAACTGCCGGGTGTTCGGACATCGCTCCCATGAAGTCCGACGGCTCCCATAACATCGCGGCAGTGTCGAGCGGACTGCGCAAGTCGATGGTTGTCGTCCACAGCCTGTCGTATGGTTCGGTCATCAGTATCCCGCACACATCGCGGTAGAGTTTCGCGGCGAGGGCAGCGTCACCGCCATTCGCGGGATCGGGAGGGCGCAGCGCGTCCGCCTCGCCGACGTTATGGACGACAGGCTCAATGGCCGTACCGCCGCCGTCGGATTGGGATACGCGCCCGCCCCAGTACGCCGCGACGCTGGTCTCGCCGAAGTCCGCCGCCAACCGTGGAATGTTGTACCCGGGATACCCGCTCTCGCGCATGATCCCCGCCGCGGCTGTCTCCGCTTGCCGGATGGGATCATCCAACCAGCGGCATCCAGGCGCTGCCGCCGCGCACGAATAGACGCGCCGGACATCGCCGCGCCATACATCCATAAGGTGCTCCTCGGTCGCGTCGAGGAGGGATTTCGGGAACGCCCGGTCGAATGTCAACGGCTTCATAGTGATTCCCCCCAGAACGACCGCAGCCGTCCGGCCAGCTCGTCGTCGGTATCGCACCGCGTGAACCGCGTCCAGTGCGCGGGCAGCAGGTCGGCGTATTCGTCCTGCCCGTATCGGTCGTCGACCAGCAGCAACGCGCCCATGTCCGACGCGGACCTTATGACCCGCCCGGCGGCCTGTATCACCTTATGCATGCCGGGCACGCGGTACGCCGCGTGGAATCCGTCGCCAAGCCGCTCCTCATAGTAAGCGCGGAGTGTCTCCTGCTCAAGGTTCACCTGCGGCAATCCCACGCCCACCACCGCCGCGCCCGACAACCGTCCCCCCGGCAGGTCCACGCTCTCCCCGAACGACCCGCCCAGCACGATCATCCCGACGCGGCGCGTCCCTTCCTGGAACATGTCAATGAACGCCTGCCGCGCCGCCGCAGCGCCGCCGCCCGATACCCTGGGCTGCTCCACCAGCGCGAGTCCCGGCTCGGCCTGGATCAACTCGCCGCGTATCATTTCCAGATACGCGTACGATGGGAAGCAGAACCACAGGTTACCCGGAGAACACCTGGCGAAAACGGCCAGCGACCGCGCGACCGCCCGCGCCGACGACTGCCGCGCCTGATAGCGCGTGGAGTGGGGCATCCACAGCGTCAACAGCCGTTCCGACGGGAACGGCGAGGGCAGCGCGAGCAGCGCGTCGTCGGAATCGCCGCCCAGCATCGCGCGGATGGCTGGCAGCGGCGAGAGCGTGCCCGAGAAGAATACGCACCCGCGCAGTTTGGCCGTGCAAGCGGCGATGTGCGGCCCGACATCCAGACACAGCGCGGCCAGTTCGACGCGCTTCTTTTTGTCGGACCCTGACCGGCGGATCAGCCACGCGAACGGAATCGTCCGGCTGGCCAGCGCGGTCCGCAGCGACGCCAGCGACCGGAGCAGTCCATGCGTCACGGGCAGTCGCGACACCGCTAGCGCGGCCAGTGACTGGTCCAGCGCGTCGGACACGGCGGGCATGAGCGTATCGGGCGGGGCGTCCAGCTTCTCCTCCGCGCCCCACGCCGGGATATCTTCGATCGCGCGGACCAGCTTCGTCATCGCGGCGTATGGTTCGGACTTGCGTCCTAACTCCTGCCCAAGTTCACGGCGCGAGGCCTTCAGCGCGTCGGTCGTCACCGAGGCTGACAGCATGCCACGCGCCCGCTCGTCCAGGTGGTGCGCCTCGTCTACAAGCAGCGTGACAGGCCTCTTAGCGCGGAACACGCGCTGCAGTTGAACGGCCGGGTCGAACGCGTAGTTATAATCACATAACACCACGTCCGCGATCTCAGCCAGCGATAGCGACAACTCATGCGGGCACAGCCGCGCCGACCGCGCCATAGCCGCGACAGCCTCCGACGTGGCGTTCTCGATGAGCAGGAAGCCCGGCAGCGATTCCGCCAGCCTGTCGAAGAACCCCACGGCCTCCGGGCAGTCCGTCATCGCGCACTGGAACGGTCCGTCGAGCTCCCGCGAGTGGGGACAGCATAACTCCCGCGCGGTCAGCACAACCGAGCGCAACCTCGCGCCCCGCGCCCGCATCCGCTCCAGCGCGTCCAGCGCGGCAAGCCTCGCGGTTGTCCTAGCGGTCAGGAAGAACACCTGTTCGGTTTGTCCGGCGGCCAACGCGCGTACTGCTGGAACCAGCGCGGCGCTGGTCTTGCCGATGCCCGTCGGCGCCTCCGCGAACAGCCGCCGCTTGGCCGCTATAGCTTGCCTGACATGCGCGGCGAACGCGCGTTGGCCGGGACGCGGCTCATCGTACGGGAAGCGCATCCCGCGCAAAGACTCATCCCGCGCGGCCCGCCACGACATCCCGCCCGCGATGTACGCGCAGAACGGCTCGGCTGCGACGCGGAACGCCCGATCCAGATCACCGCGCGATTCTACGGAATCGAACGCGCTGACCGTCCGGCCATCCTGCGCGGCGTATATCAGCCGGACGCGTACTGTGTCCAGTGATTCCGACTGCGCCAGCATGTGCGCGTATATCGCGGCTTGCGTCCAATGCTCGGGTATAGGCGCGGCCAGCGGATGCCCGGCAAGCTTGAACTCTTCCACGACGGGCGGATCGCCGGGGGCGAGGCGGTCTATCCTGCCCGTTACCCACAGGTCGACGCCCATATGCGAGAACGCCAGCGAAACATGGCGCTCGGCCACGCCGTCTGCGGCAAGGCTTTGGAGCAGGCGGTGAAGCCTCGCGCCCTCGCGCATGCGCCGAAAGCCCGCGCCGGGCAGCAGGTCATGACCGGGATGCGCGAACGCGGCCAGAGTCCGCGCGGATACCGGAATGGTCAGGGCGCGTCACCCGCCGGAGCGTTCATTGCCGCCATGACATCCAAGGCCATTATAAAGATCACGCGCTTTGCGCAAGTCTTCCTTGTAAATGTCGTCGCTGGGCAGGTGTTCCAGCAGCATCGGCATATCAGGATCGCATTGATCGGCGCGGCGGAAGTATGCCGCGTGGTCCATCGAGCCTTCGCCCACGCGCGTCTCAATCAGCCGCAGCGTGAACTCCGGCGCGAGCGCGACATCCTTTAGGTGGCAGCTTCGGATGTATCCTCCCAGCGCGTCGAAGCACTCGTTGGCGAAATCCCCGCTTCCGAATAGTTTCTCCGCGCTGGTCATCCAGTTGGCGAGATCCATATGGACGGCGAACCGTTCGCGGTCGACAGCCTTTATCAGGCGCAGGTATTCCTCCGGGTTTCGCGGAAGCATCCACGGCATCGGCTCTAGCGTGTAGAACGTCCGCTTCGGCTTGACCGCGTCGATGATCTCCCGGATAGAGGCGACGGTGGTCAGCCAATGCCTGTCCGTGAAGTTGCCCGGGTACGCGCCGTCCCAGCGCGGCCCGTCCGAGCCCGCGATATTCACGCAGCACCTTGCGCCTATCTCGTCGGCCAGGCGCAGCTGCGCCTTGCAGCGTTCCAGCGAACGCTTGCGCTCGGCGGCGTCGGGGGAGACGGGGTTACACCACGCGCCGACCTCCGCGATGACCAGCCCCGCGTCCCGCGCGGCGTCGGCGTAGTCGGCGACCGTGTTCGCGTCGGCGGTGTGGTCGAATGGGAACACCACCGCGCCGCAACCCAGCGCCCTGTGCGCTTCCGCCCAATCCCTCGCGCTGGCCGTGGTCAGCGCGGCAGATATACCAAATCTCATAACTATCCCTCCCCCTTCCGTTGTCAACAATTTTTATCCATATTATACCACAACCGGAACGGATTGGCAAGTGTAATAATTTTTGGCGTGATAGTTTGGTTTTCTGTGAGATTATCTGTGAACGCGTGGGTTTGGCGGTTGAAACGGCCGCTCAAATGTAGTATAATGTTGGTATCGGGAGTAAGGTTTTGGGTATGGGAGGGCTGACATGGCGCAATTGGTATTGCTGCCCCAGTTGGGGATAGCGGATGAGAGCGCGGTGGTCTCATCCTTTAAGGTTAAGGTTGGCGACAAGGTGGGCGTAGGCATGCCGCTGTTCGCCATAGAGACGGGCAAGAGCGTGTTTGAGGTCGCCAGCGAGTATGAGGGCGTGGCGCTCGCGTTGCTGTGCGGCGAGGGCGACGAGCTGCCCATCAAGGCGCCTGTGATGGCGATTGGACGGGCTGGCGAGGTCTACGAGGCGGAGGCCGCCGCGCCAACACCGCCGCCGTCCGAGGCAATACAATCGACGGTCGCAACGATCGCTCCGGTCGCGGAGCCGGCGGCCATTCCCGCGTCGGAGGCTGGGCGGGTGTTGGCGTCGCCGCGAGCGCGGGCGTTGGCGGATAAGGCTGGCGTTGACGTTGGCCAGGCGTCGGCGACTGGACCGGAGGCGCTGATCATAGAGCGCGATGTCCGCGGATTGTTGGATGAGGGCAAGGGTAAACCAATCGCGGCGGTTGCGCCATCGAAGGGATCCAGCGGTGAGGCCGCTCCGGAGGTCGCGCCAGCCGCGCCAACCGCTCCAGCCGCGCCGCCCACGGCGGATTACACCGACGCGCCTATGTCCGTGATGCGCAGGGTCATCGCGAAGAATATGGCCGCGTCGCTGGCCAACGCTGCGCAGCTGACCCATTCATCCAGCTTCGACGCGGCGGAGATACTCGCCTACCGCGCCAAGTGCAAGGCCGACGAGCTCATGAAGGGCGTGACGCTGGGCGATATGGTCCTGTTCGCTGTCTCGCGGACGCTCACGCAGTTCCCGGACATGAACGCGCATGTATTGGGCGAGACGATCCGCCGCTTCACGGGCGTACACCTGGCCGTCGCGATCGACATACCGGGCGGGCTGGTCGTCCCGGTCATCCGCGACGCGCAAAGGAAGTCGCTGCTGGAGATATCGGGCGAGACCAAAATGCTGGCCAAACAAGCCCGCGACGGCTCGCTTCCGCCAGACAAACTCACGGGCGGCACGTTCACCGTATCCAATCTTGGAAGCCTGGGCGTGGAACATTTCACGCCGATAATCAACCCGCCGCAGGTGGGTATACTGGGCGTGAACAACATGTCGCTGCGCCCGCGCCGCAAGCCTGACGGCTCGGTGGAATTCTACGACGCGTTCAGTCTCTCGCTGACGTACGACCACCGCGCGGTGGACGGAGCGCCGGCCAGCAGGTTCCTTAAGGCTGTGTGCGACAACCTGGCGGCGTTTACGCTGCTGTTGGGGAGGTGAGCGCGTGTCGGATTGGTATGATTTGATGATATTGGGCGGCGGCCCCGCCGGATACCGCGCGGCTGAACGCGCGGCGGCGAAGGGGTTCAGGACGCTGCTGTTCGAGAAACGCGCGTTGGGCGGGGTTTGCCTGAATGAGGGCTGTATCCCATCCAAGACGCTGCTATACTCCGCGAAGTTGTACGATTACGCCAAAGGCGGCTCGTCCAAGTATGGC
Organism: Oscillospiraceae bacterium; assembly: GCA_031270865.1. Lineage (GTDB taxonomy): Bacteria > Bacillota > Clostridia > Christensenellales > Aristaeellaceae > BNUH01. The sequence continues at coordinate 17,460 of JAISWI010000031.1, read as the reverse complement.
GTTACGTGCGATAACGCGAAGCTGAGCCATGCCGCCGTGATCCAGCGCAAGAATAAGGTCGTTAAGAAACTGACGATGGGTGTTGCCGCCGCGCTGAAGTCGGCGGGCGTCGACGTGGTAAACGGCGAGGCGGAGATCATCGGGCGGGTCGATGGCGGTTATGCCGCGCGATCGGCTGGACATGAGTACGCCGCCTCGCGGTTGCTGATCGCCACAGGCTCCGCGCCGATGCTGCCGCCAATTGAAGGATTGGCGGCGTCGCTGGAATCCGGGTTCGCGCTGACCAACAGGGAGGCGTTGGACCTGCCGGACGTGCCCGCGTCGCTGGTGATCGTCGGCGGCGGTGTGATCGGCCTGGAGATGGCCAGCTACTTTCGATCCGCCGGGTCGGAGGTAACGGTTGTTGAGATGCTGGACGCGATTGGCGGGCCAATCGACCGCGAGATAGCCCGGTCGCTCCAGAAGGCTTACGAGAAGAAAGGCGTGAGATTCCTGCTGAAAACGGCGGCGGCGAGGTTCGAGCCGGGCGCTGTGACAGTCAAGGCGGGCGACACGCTCTCCTCCATACCATGCGGAAAGACGCTGGTGTGTATCGGCAGGAAGCCCATCCTCCCGGCAGGCATCGACTCGCTGGGACTGGAGATGAGCCGCGGCGCGATAGTCACCGACGAGCGCATGCTCACCAGCGCGCTCAATGTCTGGGCGGCTGGCGACGTGAACGGCAGGAGCATGCTGGCGCACACGGCGTACCGCGAGGCCGAGGCCGCCGTCAACAACATGTCTGGCCAGCCCGACGTTATGGATTACTCCGCTATTCCCTCCGTGATCTACACGAACCCGGAGGCCGCGATGTGCGGCGAGACGCTGGACTCCGCGCGGGCAAAGGGCGTCGACGCGGTAGAGCGCAAGGCCTCCATGCTCCACGCGGGGCGGTTCGTCGCGGAGAACGAGGGCGGCGACGGCGTGTTCAAGATGGTTTTGGATAAGGGCGGCAGGATCCTCGGCGTGTCGATACTGGGGAATTCCGCCAGCGAGATCATATTCGGCGCGTCGCTGATGATCGGGCGCGAGGCGCGGGCCGCCGATATTGAGCGGATCGTGTTCCCTCACCCGACGGTCAGCGAAATCTACAGGGAAACCATATTTTAAGGAGATTCATTATGCCGCAGAGCCAATTCATCGACCCAGCGAGGATTCGCGCGAAGGGCGAGCTTACATTCCCGGCGATCCCGTTGAACGCCTACGACAAGACGCTGGCGCAGGAACGCGCCCGCTTTTCCGACGCGGAGCTTGTTAATATTTACCAGGATATGCGCGTGATACGCGAGTTCGAGACGATGCTCTACCAGGTTCGCACGACAAAGCGTTACAACGGCGTGGACTACGTCTACACCGGGCCCGCGCACCTGTATACCGGGCAGGAGGCGGCGGCGGTCGGCATGGCGTTCACGCTGGACAAGGACGACGCTATCTTCGGCTCACACCGAAGCCATGGAGAGGTGCTCGCGCGCGGGTACAGCATGATCCGACAAAGACCGGAAAGCGACCTTTTGGACATCATGAAGTCGTTCAACAACGGGCAGACGCTCCGGGCGGTAGAGGGGCAGTCCGCGTCCGATGTGAAGTCCGTCGCGCGGGACTTCCTGCTGTATGGTTTCATGGCGGAATTGTTCGGTAGGGAGAACGGTTTCACCAAGGGGCTAGGCAACTCGATGCACGTATTCTTTACGCCGCTGGGCATTTATCCAAACAACGCGATCGTCGGCGGCTCCGCGCCCATCACGGTAGGCGCGGCGTTATATAAAAAAGTTATGAAACAGAAGGGTATCGTGGTATGCAACGCGGGCGACGGCTCGCTGGGGTGCGGCCCGGTGTGGGAGGCGCTGAACTTCGCCGCGATGGGTCAATACGATCGGCTGTGGGATGGCGAGTACCAGGGCGGCCTCCCGCTGATATTCAACTTCCTCAACAACGGCTACGGCATGGGCGGCCAGACCGACGGCGAGACGATGGCCTACGGGATATTGGCCAGGGTAGGCGCGGGCATCCGCGAAGACGCGCTCCACTCCGAGCGGGTTGACGGCTACAACCCGCTGGCCGTGATCGATGCGTTCCGCCGCAAACGCGCCGTGCTGGAGGCGAAGAAAGGCCCGGTATTGTTGGATGTTGTGACATACCGCTACGCCGGGCACTCCGCGACCGACGCGTCCACTTACCGCGCGAAGGAAGAGATCGACGCGTGGCAGGCGCAGGACTCCATCCAGGCGTTCAAGGGCGAGTTGGTGGCGAACGGCGTGACCAGCGAGGACGCGCTAAACCAAATCGACCAGCAGGTCAGGGACGACATAACGCGGATCATGCGCATAGCCATCGACCCGGAACGCTCGCCCAGGCTCGACCTTACGCGCGATCCGGACGCGGTGAGGCGGTTCATATTCTCGAACGAGAGGATACCAAAGCGCGGCGAGGGCATACCCCAGACGCTCAAACCGCTGGAGGAGAACAGCCGCGTCCAGAAAATCAAGCAGAAGGAGCGCTTCGCTGTCGGTAAGGACGGCAAACCCGTCAGCAAATTAAAGCAGTTCACCGTGCGTGACGGGCTGTTCGAGGCGATAATAGGCAAGTTCTACGAGGATCCGACGTTGATAGCGTTCGGCGAGGACAACCGCGACTGGGGCGGCGCGTTCGGCGTATACGGCGGCATGACCGAGTCGCTGCCGTACCACAGGTTCTTCAACTCGCCGATCAGCGAGAGCGCGATAGTGTCCGCGGCGGTCGGTTACGCGATGATGGGCGGCAGGGCGATCCCCGAGCTGATGTACTGCGACTTCCTGGGCCGCGCGGGCGACGAGGTGTTCAACCAGATGGCCAAGTGGCAGGCCATGAGCGCGGGCGCGTTGAAGATTCCGGTCGTGCTGCGCGTGTCGGTGGGCAGCAAGTACGGGGCGCAGCACGCGCAGGACTGGACCAGCCTGTGCGCCCACGTCCCGGGTCTTAAGGTATGCTATCCGGTCACGCCTTACGACGCGAAAGGCCTGATGAACGCCGCGCTAAGCGGCAGCGACCCTGTTGTATTCTTCGAGAGCCAAAAGCTCTACGACATGGGCGAACAGTTCCACGAGGGCGGCGTGCCGGAAGGTTATTATGAGATACCGTTCGGCGAGCCGGACGTGAAGTTATCCGGCAAGGACGTAACGATACTGTCGGTCGGCGCGAGCCTGTACGCGGCGATGGACGCGGCCAGGACGCTGGACTCGCGGTACGGCGTAAGCGCGGAGGTGATCGACGCGCGGAGTCTGGTCCCATTCAATTATGAAAAGGTAATAGAATCGGTGAGGAAGACCGGGCGGATCGCGCTGGTCAGCGACGCGTGTGAGCGCGGCAGCCACATGAACGACCTGGCGCGGAACATCACGGAGTTCTGTTTCGCGTGGCTGGACGCGCCTCCGGTAGTTGTGGGCGCCCCTAACGTGATCAGCCCATGTCCGGAGCTGGAGCAGTTCTACTATCCGCAGCCGGAGTGGTTGCTCTCGGCGATACATACCAAGCTGCTGCCGCTCAAAGGATACGTTCCAACGATGAATTACCAGACTTTGGAGAAAATCCGGCGCGAGAAGCTGGGTGTTTGAGGATAACGCGGCGGGCGGCGCAATGCCGCCCACGCGGTTTGTATGGGAGATATAATGAATATGATGAATGAACTTATCGCCTTCAGCAACCGTTACGGCGGCGACGCGCGGTATGTGCTGGCGGGCGGCGGCAACACCTCCGCCAAGTCGGACGGGGTGATGTACGTCAAGGCGTCGGGTACGCGGCTGTCGACGATCGGCGAGTCCGGCTTCGTGGCGATGGACCGCGCCGCGCTGATGGCCATGTTTGATAAGGATTACCCGGCGGAGGACGCGCGGCGCGAGGCAGACGCGCTGGCGGACATGATGGCCGCTGTATTGCCCGGCAAGTCCGGCAGGCCCAGCGTGGAATGCATGCTGCACGCTCTGTTCCCGCACAGATACGTCCTGCACCTGCATCCCGCTCTGGTCAACGGCATGACGTGCGGGCGGGATGGCGAGGCCGCGTGCCGCGGGTTATTCGGCCAGGACGCCGTCTGGATACCGCTGACCAAACCCGGATACACGCTGGCCAAGGTGTGCGCCGAGGCGTTCAGCGCGTCGCGGCGTGATACGGGGCGTGAGCCAAACCTGTTATTCATGCAAAACCATGGCGTGATCGTCGCTGCGGAGACTGTCGCGGAACTGGATTCGCTGATGGAGATGGTCACGCGGCATATTGGCGAGCGGGTGGACTCCAACCCGAAAGCCTACGCCCCCGACGCCAACGAGCCGCTGGCGTCCTTCGACATGCCTTTGGAGACCGCGCCCGCGCTGCGGATACTGTACGCGAAGGCTATCACTGGATCTGATAATGGCGGGGCGGTCGCCGCGTTCAGGGCGAAAGGCCCGACGGAGCGTTATGTTCGTACAAGTAATTTTAGCGAAACCATACAACCATTGCTGAAACCATTCAACCCTGACCAGATAGTATACTGCAAGGCCGCGCCGCTCGTACTAAATGGTGATGAAAGCATAGAGGAACAGTTCGAGGCCTACATCGGTCTGCATGGCTTCCCGCCCAAGATGGCGATACTGCCGGGGCAATGCGTGTTCGCGATGGGCAGGACCAAGCGCGAGGCCGACACCGCGCTCGACCTGTTCGACGACGCGGCGAGGATCGCCCGGTATGCGGAGGCGTTCGGCGGTTACCTGCCGCTGACCGACGAATTCACCCAATTCATCCTCAATTGGGAGGTGGAGAACTACCGGCAGGGCGTGTCGTTCTCCGGCGGAGCGGCCAAGCGCATGGAGGGCAAGGTCTGCGTGGTGACCGGCGCGGCGCAGGGTTTCGGCGAGGGGATAGCCCGCGCGATTGCCCGGGAAGGCGGCTATGTCGCGCTGGCTGACATGAACGGCGCGGGCGCGTCGCGGGTCGCGGCATCCATCAACGAGCAGTATGGCGCGGGCACGGCTTACGACATTGAGGGGTTGAACATCAACGTAGCGGACGAGGAATCCGTGGCGCGGGCTGTCGGCGAGACAGTGCTGACATACGGCGGGCTGGACGTAATGGTATCGTGCGCGGGCATCGCCATCGCCGGCGGGCTGGATACCATGACGCTCGATCGGTTCAACAAAGTGACGGCGGTCAACTACGCCGGGTATTACCTGTGCGCCAAGTACGCGGCCCAGGTCATGAAACGCCAGCGGGCAGCCGCGCCGACGCGCGTTGCTGATATCATCGAGATAAACTCAAAGAGCGGGCTTGAGGGCAGCAAGGCCAACTTCGCGTACGCTGGCAGCAAGTTCGGCGGGATCGGCCTGACCCAATCCTTCGCGATGGAGCTGGCCGAATTCGGAGTGAAGGTCAACGCGGTATGCCCCGGCAACCTGCTGGACGGTCCGCTGTGGAGCGATCCGGAGAAGGGACTGTTCCGGCAATACCTGGAGGCTGGCAAGGTTCCCGGCGCTAAGACCGTCGCGGACGTGCGGGCGTTCTACGAGGCGAAGGTCCCGCTCGGGCGCGGGTGTACGGTCGAGGATGTTGCGCGGGCGTTGTTCTACATAGTAGAGCAGCAGTATGAGACGGGCCAGGCTTTGCCCGTGACGGGCGGGCAGGTGATGCTTAATTGAGCGGCAAGCCATTCTATGTAAATAACCATATCCACACCGTGTATTCGTTCTCGCCGTTCACGCCGTCGCAGGCCGCGCGTCAGGCGAAGCTAAGCGGACTGGCGACGGCTGGGATAATGGACCATGACAGTGTGTCCGGCGCGGAGGAATTCCTTGCCGCGTGCCGTCGCGAGGGGATTGCGGGGACGGTCGGGTTCGAGTGCAGGTGCTCTCTGGCTGGCGCGCCGTATGCCGACACGCGCGTGAACAACCCGGACCAATCCGGCGTGGCGTATGTCGCGTGCCACGGGATTCCACGCGCCGGGTTCAAGCCCGCCGCCGAGTGGCTTGCGCCATACCGCGCCCATCGCGAGGAGCGCAACCGCCGCATGGTTGACAGGTTGAACGACACTTGCGCTGACGAGCGATTCAAGTTATCGTATGATAATGATGTGCGTCCGCTGTCGATGGCGGGTCAAGGCGGTTCGGTCACGGAGCGGCACATCTGCTACGCGCTGACGCTGAAACTGATAGGCCGCGCCGGGGCTGGCGAACCGTTGAAGACCGCGCTGGAGGAGGCGTTCGGCCTGCGCTTCACGGGCAAGAATGAGGCGGCATTACTAAATTCCAGCGATCCTCATTATGCGTATCGCGTACTCGGCGTGCTGAAGAGTTCGTTGGTAGAGCGGTTCTACGTCGATGCGGACAGGGAATGCCCGCATATCACGGAGTTTGTCGAATTCACGCATAGCATCGGCGCGGTCGCGGCGTATCCCTACCTGGGGGATGTCGGCGACTCGGTGACCGGCGACAAGAAGGCGCAGGCGTTCGAGGATTCATATCTAGACGGCCTGATTGGTTATATTAAGGGAATAGGGTTCGACGCGGTGACATATATGCCGACCAGGAACACGCTGAGCCAACTCCAGCGGCTGATGTCGCTATGCGTTGAGAACAGGCTGTTCCAGATATCGGGCGAGGACATAAACACGCCGTACCAGCCGTTCATATGCGAAAAGCTTGCGCTGCCGGAGTTCTTGCGGCTGACGGACGCGGCGTGGGCGTTGATCGGCCATGAACGCGCCAGCGACGCGGATCCAACAATGGGCATGTTCGGCGAACGCGCGAAGGCCGCGCTGCCCTCTCTGGACGACCGCGCCGCGATGTACGCCACTATGGGTAAAATAACAATGCTGGACTATAAGGAGTGAGCGGTATGCGCACAACCGCGCTACGGTTATACGGGGCTGGGGACCTGCGGCTGGAGACATTCGAGCTGCCGCCGATCACCGACGGTGAGATACTGGTCAAGGTCATCTCGGACAGCTTGTGCATGTCCAGCTACAAGGCCGCTTCTCAGGGCATATTGCACAAACGCGTGCCAAACGACGCGGGGACCAATCCAGTCGTCCTGGGCCATGAGTTCAACGCGGAGGTCATGGAGGTAGGGACGCGCTGGGTGGGGCAGTTCAAGCCCGGCCAGCGGGTGACGCTGCAGCCATCGCTGAAGGGATCGTACGACGCGGCGGGGTACTCGTTCCGGTATCTTGGCGGGGACATGACATATGGGATCGTGCCCGCGCGGTATATCGAGCAGGGGAACCTGCTGCCGTTCACGGGCGAGGCGGCGTTCCACGCGTCGCTGGCCGAGCCGCTCTCGTGCGTGATAGGCGCCGCCCACGCGTGTTACCACACGACGAACGAGGACTACGTCCATCATATGGATATCAGGCCGGGCGGGCGGATAGCGGTGCTGGCCGGCACCGGACCTATGGGACTGGCGATGATCGATTACCTGATCCACCGCGACCTTAAGCCGTCGATGGTGGCCGTGACTGACATAGACCCGGCGCGGCTTGAGCGCGCGGCGCGGGTGCTTCCAGTTGATGAGGCGTCGCGCCGTGGGATCGACCTGAAGTATGTGAACACAAAGGATGTGCCGGATCCCGCCGGATACCTGCGCGGGCTGACCGGGGGCGCGGGTTATGACGAGGCGTTCGTGTTCGCCCCGGTCGCGCAGGTGGTCGAGCAGGCGGACGCGATACTCGCTTACTCGGGGTGCCTGAACTTCTTCGCTGGGCCGACGGACCCGGCGTTCTCGGCGAAGCTTAATTTTTACAACGTCCACTATAACCAAACACATGTCGTGGGCACGTCCGGCGGGAACACCGACGACCTGCGCGAGGCGCTGGACATGGCCGCGAACGGGCTGATCAACCCGGCGCTGCTGGTTACGCACGTGGGCGGGCTTAACGCCGCCAGGGACGCGACGCTGAACCTGCCGCATATCCCCGGCGGGAAGAAACTGATATATAACCATATCGAGTTCCCATTGACGGCGATCGACGATTTCGCCGCGCTGGGCGAGGATGACCCGTTGTTCGCGCGTCTGGCGGAGCTATGCGCGGGCGGGTTATGGAACCTGGACGCGGAGAGGTATTTGCTGGGGAACGCGGCGGGATTGGACGCGGGGAAGTACGTATGATGGCGTGAGGTTGGTGGAGGCGCGTCTGCGCCGTACTGTTTGGTAAGGTATAGCCCGCTCTGTCGCCGAAGCGACAGAGCGGGCTATACCGATGCCTTACCAGCGCCGCGGCGACAGAGGGGGCGATACCTTACCACCACCGTAGCGACGGAGGGCGCGACGCCTAACCGCCGCCACAGCGACCGACCATCCGCGCTACTGCTCCTTAACAAGCACAATCGACTCCGACGCGGGCGTCTCAAATAAGAATTGCCCTTCCTCATTTGTGCGCGACCACGATACTCGCGTCCCCTGCGCCGCCTGGCGCAGCGCCTGAACCTGATGCCGCGATAACGATTCCGGCGTCCCCATCTGGCGCCATACCGGATACGCCCAGCCGTGCCCCGCGTCCAGCGTCTCGACCATCACGCGTGAATACGGGCGCATCCCATCGAACACCGCGTTACCCGGCGCGTCCGGCTCATACCACGCCAGCGCGATCATCCGGCCCAGCATGTCGCGCGTCAGCACCCAGTTCGGGCCTTGCGCGGCCAGCTCGTCGCCCAGCGCGTCCATCATGCGGTACGCGTGCGCGGCGGGTTGCTGCACGCCCCAGCCATCTATCATGTACGCCCCGGCGCCGCATAAACCGCTGAAGCTGGCCAGCGCCATCGAGTCCAGCGATTCCAACGCCCGCCCTCCGCCTAAATACCGCCGGGCCAGCGCTATGGCGTCGGCCAGGCCGTCCCGGGGCGCGTGCTCCTCGCAGACCGCGTCCCAGTGGACGGGCAGCCCGGTATCCAACTCGCCAACGTCCAGCCCGGACCGCGACGCGCCGCCGGGCGCGCCGCTTACCACAATGAAATCCGGCTTCGGCCCCGCTGGTGGATGGCTCGCCAGCGCCGCGGACAGACCTCCGCGATCGCCGAGCAGCCGCCGCGGTCCCGCCGTGACCAACGCGCCAGCGCACAGGTCGGGGTCCATGCGCTTAAGCGTCTGCGCGTACCTCACGAACCGGGAGTTGTGCGGAATCTCGAACCGCCATTGACGCGCCCGCTTCGCCCCATACCGCGCTATCACGTGCCGCGCGAATGTATCCAGGTTCTCGCACGGCTCAGACGCGCTCAACCGCGCCACTGGCGATATGTTCAAATCAGCTAAAAAATCACACAGCGCGTCTATCTCGCGGGTAAACCGCGCGTCCAGCCGGTCCCAGCCCGATATCCTCGCCCGCTCGAACGCGCAGTTCCGCGCGGCCATGCTGAATTGGTTCTGCCAGTCCGCGCGAAGCCCGTCGGTCGCCTCGCCCGCGCCCACGCAAGAGCGCCATCTCCGCCTGAGCTTCCCGCCAGGCGCGTTCATCGTGTCAAGTGACGGCAAACACCCACCTCCTCCGTCGATCGCTCTGCTATACAAGTTTATGTCCACTCGCTTGACCGCTATGAGGATAAGTTGCCGTCGCTTTTTTCATTTTAGGGGTTGACTGATACATCTTAAAGCAGTATAATACTAATTAAGGTTGTTGAAGATCAAAACGAAAGAGGGTGCTGCAAGGTATGACACGGGATCAGGCAGTGGCGGCATTATGCGTTTGGGCGCGTATAAATGATATAATCGGCGTAGTGTCGGGCCGGATCGAGGAATACACGGGCAGGGCGTTGGCGATAAGGGGCGCGACCGTCCATGCGCGCCCCGCAGTGGCGGCGGTCAGGGAGCGGCGGTTTGGGGATGGCATCGGGTACGCGGCAGGGATGGCGGAGTGGTACGAGCGGCGGGCAGGGTACATGCGGGAAGTGGCAAGGAGCGCGGCGGGGCTGGCCAGGATGGTGGATGAATGCGTAGGGGCGGATGAAGGAACGCGCCGCGCGTTGAGGGAGCGCGGGCGCGGCAGGGGGAATTGGACGGCGGTAGGGGCCGTGTGCGGGGTTAATCCGGAGGCGGCAAGGCGGGCGTATGTGGCCGCGCTAAGGATGCTGGTCAAGAGGGCGTGGACGGAAAAGGAGGATAGGGTTGTGGGGTTCGCGTTGAGGTATGTGTGGGGCGGGTCAATGCCAAGGGAGTTGAGGCCGGCAGCGCGCGTTGCAAGCGCGGGCTGATGTTTTTGTTATGAGTCCTCGCCAGGCAGCGTAGTCTTGTATGAGGATTTGGCAGGATTACGCGCTGGGTGCGAGGAGGTAATTATATTGGAAACCAGGCCGATCAGGACAGACCATGGCGGGAATCAGGCAAGAGACGCGGCTAACGCGGCGGCGCGTCCCGCGCGGGTGACGCCGGGTGGGGATGAGAAGAGCGCCGTGGGAGGGATTGGGTTGATTGGGCCGACGGGTCCGACAGGGCCGATGGGTCCGAGAGGGATTGCCGGGCCGCAGGGTCCGGTTGGGGAGACAGGACCGACGGGGCCAAGGGGTCCGTTAGGGGCGCAAGGGCCGGTGGGTCCGGCGGGGCCAAGGGGTCCGATCGGGCCGGAAGGCGAAGTAGGGCGAAGGGGGCCGGAAGGTCCAACAGGACCGATGGGTCCGCAAGGGCAGCTAGGAATGATGGGGCCTAGGGGGGAACGCGGGCTGCAAGGGGTAATAGGGCCGACAGGTCCGAGCGGGGCCAGGGGTCCGGCAGGGATGAGGGGTGAGGCTGGACCGACTGGGCCGAAAGGGGATACGGGACCGGAAGGGCCGAGGGGATTGAGGGGGCCAAGGGGTGAGGACGGCGTCGGCGCGGCAGCGTCGGCAGTGTATGGGTTTAAACATTTGACCGGGAGTAGCGCGGAGTACTATGAAGCGGTGACAGGGCCGGTGATTAAGCTGGAGAGCGGGGGAGTACTGGAAGGGGTAGGGGAGGATCTGGAAGGCGCGATGATAGCGCGGGAGGATGGGGTATACGAGATCAGGTATATGGTGAGGGTACAGGAGGTTGAGCAGGCGTCGGCGATGAGTGTGGGGGTTACAAGGAATGGCGTGGCGTTTGAGGGGGATTTCCCGGCGAAGCAGGTTGTGGGGATGACAGACCAGCAGGGGATGCCGATTCCCGCGACGTTTGAGGGGATTATGGTAGAGCGGCTGCGCCAGGGCGACGCGCTGAGGCTGGAACATGACGCGTCCTGCGTAATCTGGCTGCAGCAGGGGCGCAGCGCGTTACTCTACTTACACCGCCTTGGCGACTGATGGAGGAACAATCTACCCTGACCAGCGTGACGCTGGACCCATCGTGGCTTTAGGCGTTGTTCCTCCATTTCGCGCCAACGACAAGCAGGATGAGGAGCGCGGCAGCGCTCATCCATCCCATCAATGGATAGGCAACCCCTATAATCCTATTGAACCCTACCGCGCCGCAAACGGCGGCGACCGCCGCCGCCACCGCGTACCCAACCCAATCCCCCCCAACCTTCATCATCATCGCCAGCGACCGCAGTAACGCTACCAACGTCGTCATCATCGCCACCAGCATCGCCGCCGTCGCCAAAATCGCCGCCGGAACCACCCCCCTCGCCAACGCCAGCATCGGCAGCGCCGCGCTTCCAACCCTCGCCGCGTTCGGCAGCAGCGTCGCGTTAGCCGCCGCCAGCATCCCCCCTACCATCGCCGCAAACCACCCAACCACCCTGCCCCGCTCCACACCCCGTTCCTTCCCGGCCACCTCGCACAGCACCCCGCAGCTCAGCGTCACGTTCAGGCACGCGTACCCTACCGCCATCGGCACCCCCACCACGCCTCCCCCGGCTTCCCTAACCGCTATAGCGTACCCTAACCGCCTCCCTTGCCACGCTATCACCACATACAGCAGCCCGCACACCGGCAGCAAAAACCCTCCCCCCGCCGCCAACGCGCCCATCCCCCGCCTTGCCCACACCGCCCCCAAAACCACCGCCCCGCCTAACCCTAACCAATACGCGCCCCCCGCCGTCATCGTCAACCCGGCGATCTCCCCAACCCCGCTTGCCATCGCCCCCGCCGTCACCGCCATCAATACCCCATACAACACCGCGCAGGCCCTCCCGCCCCATCTCCCCAAAATCTTTTCGCACAGCTCCGCGAACGAGCCCGCGCCCGTCTCCTCGCTCAACCGCGTCACCCCAGCGGCCAACACCCCGAAAGCCGCTGTCGCCACCGCTATCCCCACCCATGACCACGCCCCAAACCTGGTAAAAAACACCATGACCTCGCGTCCGGACGCGAACCCCGCGCCGATCACAGTCGCCAATATCGCTAGCGCGGCCCGCGCCTCGCCACGCGGACCGCCGCGCGTTAACCGTTTACCCATAACGCTCGCCCCCCTCGGGGGAGGATATGCTTGTTACGCGCCGCTATGCGTTCAATCACTCCCACCCCGGCCCCGTAACTTTACCCCCCCTTTACCGAAGAATCCCACCCCCGTCCGCCGCTGTTCCCGCGCTTCCCCCGATACTTCGCGATAATTCCGGAAGGACGCGTGTTTACAGCCCCGGAGCAAGCATCTATGATATATGTACGAACTGGACATGTGTCCGGGCAATATCGCGCGATAGGAGGGCATCGACCATGAAGAAACTGTTAACGCTCGCCCTGGTACTGGCGCTGCTGGCAAGCGCTTCCAGCGCGTTCGCGCTGACGATCGGATTCTCACAGATAGGCCAGGAATCCGACTGGCGCACCGCGAACACCGACGACATCAGGACCAAGATCCCCCTTGAGGGCTGGGAACTGATCTACGACGACGCGCAGCAGAAGCAGGAGAACCAGATCAAGGCGCTGCGCAGCTTCATCTCCCAGGGCGTGGATTACATCCTGTTCACCGGCGTAGTGACCACCGGATGGGACGAGGTGCTCAAGGAAGTCAATGAGGCTGAGATCCCGCTGTTCCTGCTGGACCGTATCCCCGAGCCGTCCACGCTGGAGAAGATCGAGTACGTCGCGGCCTACGGAGGCGACTTCATCGAGGAAGGCCGCCGCATGGCGTGGTGGACCGTCAACTACCTTGAGAAGCTTGGCCGCTCCGAAGAAGAGGTCAACGTGGTTATCCTGGAAGGCACGACCGGCTCCGACGCCGCTACCCAGCGCACGCAGGGCATCGAGGAAGTCCTGGCAAAGTTCCCGAACGTGAAGATAGCCGCCAAGCAGTCGGGCAACTTCTCCCGCGCCGAGGCCCAGCCGGTCATGGAAAGCTGGCTCAAGTCGCTGGATAAGATCGACGTCGTGCTTGCCGAGAATGACGACATGGGGCTGGGCGCCATCGACGTTATCAAGGCCGCGGGCAAGGTGCCCGGCAAAGACATAATCATCGTTGGATGCGACTCGCCCAAGGCCGCGTTCGACGCGATCATCGCGGGCGAGATGAACGCGACCATTGAATGCAACCCGCTCTACGCCGACGCGATCATCCCGATGATCAAGGCGCTGGAGGCCGGTGAGACGTTCTCCCGCGAGATCGTCCACCCAGAGGAAGGCGCGTTTGACGCCGAGGGCGGCGTCCCGTACACCGAAGACGGCAGCAAGCTGACCGTCAAGGCCGCCGACGCCATCGATGAGCGTAAGTACTAAAGATCGGCATAGTATACCACGGTATACACAGCCGAGCCGCGCATAGGATACAGGGGCACGGCGACGTGTCCCTAATAACTTGTTAATGGAACCACGCGGGGAAAGGGGGTTGCTGGCCAAATGGACGGCGGCGTAATACTAACCACGCGCGGCGTGGAGATCCAGTTCCCCGGCGTCAAGGCGCTGGATAATGTGGACTTCACGCTCCGGCGCGGCGAGATCCACGCGCTGCTTGGCGAGAACGGCGCGGGTAAATCCACGCTGATCAAGTGCTTGACCGGCGTCAACCAGATGGACGCTGGCGAGATCATCCTGGACGGCCAGCGGGTAAGGCCTGAATCGCCGTTGCGCGCGATGGAGCTTGGAGTCTCCACGGTGTTCCAGGAAATCAACCTGTGCCCCAACCTGACCGTGGCGGAGAATATATTCATCGGCAGGCAGCCGATGAGACGCGGCTAGATCAACTGGCGCGAGATCAACCGCCGCGCCGCGGAACTGCTGCGGCGGTTCAGCGTCAACATTGACGTGACCAGGCCGCTGGTCAGCTTCGCCACAGGCGTACAGCAGATGGTCGCCATCGCCCGCGCGGTCGACGTCCAGGCGAAGGTCCTGATACTGGACGAACCGACATCCTCGCTGGACGACAACGAGGTCCGGCGGCTGTTCGCGGTCATGCGCGGCCTGAAGGATCAGGGGCTGGGCATAATCTTCATCACCCACTTCCTGGACCAGGTGTTCGAGATTACCGACCGCATCACCGTGCTGCGCAACGGAAGGCTGGTCGGATCATACGACACGCGCTCAACGAACAAGCTCACGCTGGTCTCCAACATGATCGGCAAGGACCTGACCGAGATATTCAACCTGAAACGCGCCGATGAGAAGCCTGACGCGCCCGCCGCGCTGGAAGCCGACGGCATCGGTATTCCCGGCAAGGCGGAGGATGTGTCGTTCACGCTGCGCCGGGGCGAGCTGCTGGGATTCGCTGGGCTGCTTGGCTCCGGACGCACGGAGACCGCGGAGATGCTGTTCGGCGTCACAAGACCGGTACGCGGAACCATAAAACTGAAGGGCAAGGCCGCGCGTTTCCGCGACCCGACGGACGCGATCGGGCGCAGGATGGCGTTCTGCCCGGAGGACCGCAAGAAGGATGGGATCATCGGCGACCTGACCGTTCGCGAGAACATCGCGCTGGCGGTCCAGGCCAAGCGCGGCGCGCTCAATCCCCTGTCCCGCCGCGAGCAGGACGCGCTGGCCGACAAGTATATCAGGCTGCTGTCCATCGCCACGCCCGACGCGGAGAAGCGGGTTAACGAACTGTCCGGCGGCAACCAGCAGAAGGTGATACTCGCCCGGTGGATGGCGACCGAGCCGGACGTGCTGATACTGGATGAGCCTACGCGCGGCATCGACGTAGGCGCGAAGGCGGAGGTCCAGCGGCTGATGCTGGGCATGTGCGGCGAGAATGTGACCGTGCTGTTCATCTCCAGCGAGCTGGATGAGATAATCCGCTGCTCCAGCCGCGTGCTGGTCATGCGCGACGGCGTGAAGGCCGGGGAACTGCCGGGCGGCGAGGCCGCGCAGTCGAGGATAATGTCCATCATCGCGGGCGAGGCCGAAGGGGGGAACGCGCGTGAACAAGCGTGAGTCGATCCTGAAATCCAAACTGCTCTACGCGGTCGCCGCGGAAGCGCTGATCCTGCTCGTGTGCCTCATCATCCGCCCGGACTTCTTCAGGATATCATACCAACCCGAGACAGGCATGCTGTATGGGTCGCTGGTTGACATCGTCAACCGTTCGTCGGAGATAACAATTATAGCTATGGGCATGACGCTGGTCATCGCCACGGGGGGGACCGACCTGTCCGTTGGCGCGGTAGTGGCCGTGTCAGGCGCGTTGGCGCTGAAGCTCATCCGATGGGATCCGTCAAACCCGCTGTACTCAACGCCCGGCGACTATTCGGTCTATCCGTTCTGGATGGCGGTAGCCGCGCCGATGGCCGTTTGCCTGCTGATGGGCATGTTCAACGGCATGCTGATCGCGAAGTTTAAGATGCAGCCCATCATAGCTACGCTGGTGCTGATGGTCGCGGGGCGCGGAATCGCGCAGATCGCCACCAACGGCAAGCAGTTCACCACGCTGTACTCGCCGTTCAGGTTTATCGGGCAGGGGAGCTTCCTGACGCTGCCCATGCCAATCTGGATAACGGCGGCGTGCGTGGCGGGCGTCGCGCTGTTTACGAGGCTGACAGCGTACGGAATGTTCGTGGAGTCGGTGGGGATCAACCCCAGCGCAAGCAGGGTGTCGGGGTTGAGGTCGGGCCGCGTCATCATAATCGCGTACGCGCTGACCGCGTTCCTGGCAGGGATATCGGGGTTGATCTACTCCAGCCGCATCTCATCATGCGACAGCAACAACGCGGGGCTGAACTACGAGCTGGACGCGATACTAGCGGTCGTGATAGGCGGCACGAACATGTCAGGGGGTAAGTTTTCGCTGGCGGGCACGGTTGTTGGGGCGCTGATAATACGCACAATTACTACGTTTGTGCTGTATTTCGGCGTGGTGTCAGAGGCGATTATGGCGTTTAAGGCGATGATCATAGCGGTGGTCATAGTGCTGCAGTCAGAGCCGGCGCGCAAGTTCATGGGAAGCCGCCGTAAGGGGCCGGCGTTGATGGGAGGCGCGGCCCATGCGTAAAGCCGTTGGAAGGCCGAACAACCAGCCGGAGGGATGGGGGGCGCGATTGGTTAAGTCGGCGGCAAACCCGAAGTACGCGATGGTATACGCGACGGTTGGGATATTTGTGTTGATATACCTGTTGGGCGCGGCGGCGTATGGGTCGAAGGGGTTTACGACCATTAGGACGTTCCTGTTGATGTTCATAGATAACGCTTATGTAGGGATATCAGCCGTTGGCATGACGATGGTGCTGATAACAGGAGGGATAGACCTTTCAGTAGGCGCGGTAGCGTCGCTAACAGGGATGTTCATAGCGTACGGAAGCAGTGTGCTGGGGCTGCACCCGCTGGTGTGTATGGCGTTCGCGTTCGCCGTAGGGGTTGGGATGGGACTGCTGATGGGCGCGATGATACAGTATTTGAGCGTTCCGCCGTTCATCGCGACGCTGGCCGGGATGTTTTTGGCGAGGGGCGCGTGCTCGCTGATCAGCAGGGAGTCGATATCTATACAGCATCCGATGGTGGACGCGTGGGCTGGATGGAAAGCGTATGTGATGAAGCTGTCGGAAGGCGAATGGGTGAAGGTGAAGCCTGTTGCGTATGTAAATGTTAATGTTATATTGTTTGTGGTGATGGTGGTCGTTGGGGTGGTTGTGCTGCAGCGCACAAGATTTGGGAGGAATGTGTACGCGATAGGAGGCAGCGAACAGTCCGCAAAGTTGATGGGGCTGCCAGTAGCAAGGACAAAGATATTAGTCTATGGGTTTAACGGGTTTTGTTCGGTTTTGGCGGGAGTAGCGTACGCGTTGTATGTGAAGAGCGGATGGAATCTGGCGTTGATGGGCGGGGAGTTGGATGTTATAGCGTCGGCGGTTATAGGGGGTACGCTGTTGACCGGCGGGGCTGGTTATATGGTTGGGACGATGTTCGGCGTATTGCTGAAGTCGACTATACCAGCGTTGATAACATTCAATGGCGCGCTGAATAGTTGGTGGGGGAAGATAGCGACAGGGGCGCTGCTGTTGTTGTTCATAAGTTTGCAAAGGATTGTAGTAGTGAGCAGCTCGCGCAGGAGAGGCTCCCGGTAAGGGTAAGCGCCTGGAGGAACAACCTACCCTGGCCACGAGGGTCCAGCGTCACG
>JAISWI010000052.1 GCA_031270865.1 Oscillospiraceae bacterium | reverse complement strand
GGTTGGTTTCGGCCGGGGGACGTGGGGCTCCGCCCCACACCCCGCAAGGGGGTTTCACCCCCCTTGACCCCCTGACCAGCGTGACGCTGGACCCTCGTGGCGGTGTGGCGGGTTGGGTTACTTAGCCGCGATCACGCCCCGGCGCCGGCGAGACGCTTGTAGTTGCCGCGACGCTCTGCGGCGTCCTCCTCCGCTTGCTTGAACAACGTCTCCGCCGTATCTGGGAACATCTTCAACAGTGTCTGATACCTGATCTCACTCCTGATGAAGTCCTGGTAGCTGGCGGTCGGGTCCTTCGAATCCAGCGACATGGGATTCTTCCCCTCTCCGGACAGCGCGGGGTTATACCTATACAGCGGCCAATACCCGGCCTCTACAGCCCGTTTCCCCTCGGCCTGGGTCTGCCGCATGTTAATCCCGTGGTTGATGCACGGCGCGTACGCAATTATGAGCGATGGTCCCTTATACGCCTCCGCCTCCGTCACGGCCTTCAGCAGCTGCGCGGGGTTCGCGCCCATACTCACCGACGCTACATACACATACCCATAGCTCATGGCCATCAACCCCAGGTCCTTCTTCTTCGTGCGTTTCCCAGCCGCCGCGAACTTCGCTACCGAGCCTGTCGGCGTGGACTTCGAAGCCTGTCCCCCGGTATTCGAGTAGACCTCCGTATCCAGCACCAATACATTCACATCCTCGCCCTGCGCAAGCACGTGGTCCAGCCCGCCGTATCCTATATCGTACGCCCAGCCGTCGCCGCCTATGATCCAGATAGATTTCTTGACCAGCAGGTCCTTATCCTTCAATATCTCCTTCTCATATGGATCGGCCTCGCAGCCGCAGTCCGCGCAGGTCTCCAGCAGTTTAACCAACCCCTCAGCGGCAGCCTTCGATCCTTCCGCGTCGTCGCGCTGTTCCAGCCACTTCGCGCACGCCTCAACGCCTTCCGACCAACCGCTGAACGCCGGGTTCTCCCTTAACGCCTCAACCTTTTCCACCAGCCTCGCGCGGCGCTGGGTCACTGCCAGGTTCATGCCGTATCCAAACTCCGCGTTATCCTCGAAGAGGCTGTTCGCCCATGCCGGGCCTTGTCCCTTCTCGTTCACGGTATACGGGCATGTCGGAGCGCTGCCGCCGTATATCGATGAACAGCCTGTCGCGTTCGCGATCAGCATCCTGTCTCCGTAGAGCTGCGTGATCAACTTCACGTATGGCGTCTCGCCGCAGCCCGCGCACGCGCCTGAGAACTCGAACAGCGGCTGCAGCGCCTGGCTGCCCTTGACCGTCGCTTTGTTCACAGTGATGCTGGGCTTAGGCAGCTGGACCGCCTTATCCCACAGCGGCTGCTGCGCCAGCTGGGTATCCAGCGGCTTCATGACCAACGCCTTCTGCTTAGCTGGACAGACCTCCGCGCAGTTGCCGCAGCCGGTGCAATCCAGCGGGCTGACCTGTACGCGCAGCTGGTGCCCGGCGTATTCCTTGCCGATCGCCGGCTTTGTCGCGAATCCTTCCGGCATGTCCTTGAGATCCTCGGGCTTAGCCAGCACGGGGCGTATGCACGCGTGCGGGCACACCAGCGAGCATATCGAACACTGTATACAATTGCCAATTTCCCACTCTGGAACCTGCACTGCCACGCCGCGTTTCTCGTAGCGGGTTGTGGCCGTGGGCACGATGCCGGCGGGATCGAACTTCGACACTGGCAGCGAGTCGCCTTCCTGGGCGAGGATCGGCGCTATGACCTCATCGAAGTACGGCGTCGCGTCTATATGCTGGGGCAGGGCGCCGGTCCGCGAGTCGGCCCACTCGGTGGGGATCGCGACTTCCTTCAGCCCGCTGATGGCGATGTCGATGGCCGCGTTGTTCATCGCGACGATCTTGTCGCCCTTCCTGCCGTAAGACTTCTTGACGGCGTCCTTCATGTACCTGTCGGCTTCCTCGTACGCGATGACGTTCGCCAGCTTGAAGAACGCGGCCTGCATCGTCGTGTTGATGCGCCCGCCCATGCCTACCTCCGAGGCTAGCTTGATCGCGTCGATCGTGTAGAGCTTTGCCTTCTTCGTGGCTAGCAGCCGCTTCATTTTCGCGGGCAGCTGCGCGTCCAGCTCCTCCGCCGTCCACGGGCAGTTAAGCAGGAACGTGCCGCCTTCCTTCAGGCTGGAGACCATGTCGTAGCGCGTGACGTACGACGGCTGGTGGCAGGCGATGAAGTCCGCGGCGTCGATCAGGTAAGTCGACTGGATGGGGGCTTTGCCAAAGCGCAGGTGGCTGACCGTTATCCCGCCGGACTTCTTGGAATCGTAGGCGAAGTAGCCCTGCGCGTACATATCGGTATGGTCGCCGATGATCTTGATCGAGTTCTTGTTCGCGCCGACCGTGCCGTCCGAGCCTAGGCCATAGAACTTGCACGCGATCGTGCCTTCGGGCGCGGCGTTGACCAATTCGCCCAGCGGGAGCGAGGTTTCGGTCACGTCGTCGATGATTCCTACGGTGAAATGGTTCTTCGGGGTGTCGCTGGCGAGGTTGTCGTAGACGGCCTTCGCGGTTGTTGGCGTGAACTCCTTGGAGCCAAGGCCGTAGCGCCCGCCGACTACCTTGACGCCGGTCCTGCCGTATTCAAGAAGCGCGGAGCATACGTCGGTATAGAGTGGTTCGCCCAACGAGCCGGGTTCCTTCGTGCGGTCGAGCACGGCGAGCTTGCGGCAGGTCTGTGGGATCGCGTCCAGGAACGCGTTGGCGGAGAACGGGCGGTACAGCCGCGCCTTGATCAGACCGACCTTCTCGCCGCGCGCGGTCAGCAGGTTGACCGTTTCCTCCAGGGCTTCCGCGCCGGAACCCATCGCGATTACCACGCGGTCGGCGTCGGGGGCGCCGGCGTAGTCGAACAGCTTATACTTCCTGCCCGTCAGGTTGCCGATGTCCTCAAAAACCTTTTCGACGATTGAGGGAACGGCAAGGTAGTAGCGGTTCGCCGCCTCGCGGCCCTGGAAATATATATCAGGGTTCTGCGCGGTGCCCTGCTGATGCGGGTGCTCGGGGTTCATCGCGCGGTCGCGGAACTCGGCGACTTTGTCGGCGGGAAGGAGCGAGCGCAACTCTTCGTAATCGATACCGCTGATCTTCTGCACTTCGTGGCTGGTGCGGAACCCGTCGAAGAAGTGCAGGAAGGGGATCGAGGATTTGAGGGTGGCGATATGGGACGCGAGCGCCATATCCATGGATTCCTGGACGCTGCCGGAGGCCAGCATCGCGAAACCGGTTTGGCGGCAGGCCATCACGTCGCTATGGTCGCCGAAGATCGATAGCGCGTGGGCGGCCAGCGCCCTTGCGCTTACATGGAACACGCAGGGCAGCAGCTCGCCAGAGATCTTGTACATGTTTGGGATCATAAGGAGCAGGCCTTGGGACGCGGTGAAGGTCGTGGTAAGGGCGCCCGCGGCAAGCGAGCCGTGGACCGCGCCAGCCGCGCCTGCCTCGCTCTGCATCTCAGCGACACGGACCGTTTGGCCAAAGAGGTTTTTGCGGTTCTGCGCGGCCCATTCGTCGGCGGACTCCGCCATCGGCGAGGATGGGGTGATCGGGTAAATAGACGCCACGTCGCTGAACGCGTAAGCTACGTGGCTGACGGCGGTGTTCCCGTCGACGGTCATCTTGGTGGCCATGGGTTCCTCCTTAAGTAAATCGCTTCACTATACTCTACCAATAGTATAGTATAAATAGGTTGACGCGGTATGTCAATACATGGGGGGCGATTGGAGGATCAAACGGGCCGCGCGCCCTCCCTGCCAGCCCTGATCCGGCCCCGCGCCTGGATCAGCGGGGAACCCAAAGTATCAAAGCGGGTACGCGCTTACGATACCTTTCGCGAACGCGCGGACATTTTCCAAATACGTTTCGTCCGGATAACCCTGGTTTTTGTCCTGATTGACGCGCCTTTACAGGTAAACGGGCTGTCCAAGACGTTAATCATCTTATATAATAAGAGCTTTTCTAGCTCATCGCCAATCTTGTATTGATTGCCATAAATAACAAAAGATGTAAAGATATGCCTCTTGAGGATTTGCTTGCGCTTATCCGCAAACTGTATTCGGGCGGTTTGGCGGCGGCTGTGCCTCACGCACCCGCTCCAGTTTATCGTAGACGAGCGGCAGGTTAAGCCGCTCACGCGCGTCGAGCACAGCCTCGCGGCGCGCCGCGCTTGGCTGGAGTCTGCCGCAACAGACGCTGGGATTCTATCCGCCCGACGCGCCTCAGCGGATCATCAAACTGCCTAAACGACGCCCCTCCGACTTGTTCATACCATCCAATAAGGAGGTACGGAAAACAAACCTTCCAAACCCGCTCCCCGCCTCACTTTTCCCGCGTTTGTCAAAAAAGTGAAAACAACCTCCCGCAGTTAACCAATGCAACGCGTATCAGTGGGGAATCGCCGTTTCCCCTCTGTCAACACCTCACCGGAATCCCCATGACCGCCCGCAGTAACGGCAGGCCAACCAAACCAATCGCGCACACAGCGATAGACAAGCTCGGCCAGCTCCGCAGGCCAAGCCTTTCAAGAGCGGCCACGCCAGCGAGAATCGCGCACGCGCACACGATCCCAACGAGGATCGGCGCGCCCCGCGTATACTGGAAGCCTACCGACGCCGTCCACCCGATAAGGAACGCCAACGCCCCGTACAGCGCGGGTATCAACACCGCCAGCAGGGACAGCCCGCCCCCCCAGGCCAGCAGCGGTATCCGAAGCGCGGCAAAGAAGCACAGCGACAACAGCGCCCCCGACGCGAATATACCAAGCGCGAACCGCTTGCGCGTCACCCCGACCGCTATGTATCGCGGGAAATACACGAGCGGGCAGGCTATACCGAGCATGATCATGTATATCCGACCAGAAATATTTGATATGGACGTCAGCGTCACCGCGACATCCATCTCCTCCGCCTTGAACACCACCCGCAACACGACTATTACGGCGGCGAACACCCCGACATACCACAGCGCGGATATGCCCATCCTCCGGAATAAATCACGAAATACCTTCATTGTCAATACCTCCCGTTATTTCGATAAACAGATCCTGTAATGTCGCGCTGCTTGAGTTTTGCCGCAGTTGACGCAAAACATCGCTGTCTCCCTGGAAAGCAACCTTTCCCTTATCGAGTATCAACACCTCATTGAACAGTTTAGACATTTCGTCAATGAAATGCGTGGAAAACAGTATCGTTCGCGGGTTTTGCGTGAAGTCGTCGAGTATCGCGCTGACGAACATCTTGCGGAACGCCGCGTCCATGCCAAGGTACGCCTCGTCAAATATCGTGACCTCGCACCGCGACGCTAGCCCGACAACCGCGCGGACCGACGCTCTCTGCCCGTGGCTCAGGCTGGACATCGCCTTTTTCACGGGCAGCTCAAACCGCTTCGCAAGCCTTTGGGCATAGCCTTCGTCCCAGTTCGGGCGAAAGGCCGCGGCAAGCTTAAGCGTATCGCGGACTGAAAAGCTGTTGTATTCGTCTCCCATGTCGGTTATCAGCGCAACCTTTTGCGTGATCCGCTGGTTTTCATATGGATTTTCTCCAAATACGCGCGCGTCGCCGGAGGTCGGCCTGACATACGCGGCAAGCAGCCTGAACAGCGAGGTCTTGCCCGCGCCGTTCCGCCCGAGCACGCCGCAGATCGTGCCGCCCTTCAACGTGAAGCTGACGTTATCGAGCGCTTTTTGCTTCTTGAACGCAAGTGTCACATTTTTGAATTCAATCATTGCGTAACTCCTCCCAAACCGCGCTTATTTGTTTACACAAACCATCTAGGCCGATGCCGAGCGCGTCGGCAAGCCCCACGAGCGGCTCAACGTAATCCTTGACGAACCCGCCGCCGATCCGCCGCCTCAGTCTCTCCGGAGCGTCTGGAGCGACAAACATCCCCTCGCCGCGTTTTTTGTAGAGGATGCCCTCGTCGGCAAGCAGCTGCACTCCTTTCATAACGGTCAGCGGGTTGACCTCCCACAGCGCGACAAGCTTGCGGTTCGAGGGGATCTGGTCTTCCGGCGCAAGCTTGCCGCGCAGGATCTCCTCCTCGATCGCCTCTTTGACCTGTTGGAAGATCGGGCTGCTCCCGTCAAGCGCCGCCCTCACGTGGCCACCTCCCCCGCGTTATTCAGTAGCGGTGTTCTATATCAGTATAGCACCATGGCGCGAATTACGCAATAGGCTTTCCAAAATATTTATGGGCAACGCGACGGCTCGCCGGGTGGCGAGCCGCGCGGTTATGTTTATGTAAGGGATTAAGCGCGGCCAGGCAGTATGCCGCGCTAAGCCGGTTTGTTAGGCTTGGTATACCTCGAAGGGCTTGGCCGCCTTATACGTGAAGCTGTACCGCCCCGCCTCAAGCGCAACCCTCACGGCCTCGCCATCCTGCTCCGCCGGCAGTCCGCGCAAACCAAGCGCGTCCTCCAACCGCGCCTGCGGCAGGTATAACACCGCTTCGGCGTTGAATGGGATCTCCGCGTCCACCGTGACCGTGTCCTCGCCGGCCAAACTCCACCCGCATCGGACTAATCCCATGGCCGTCTTAACGCTCGCGCGGGCGAACGTCAACTTAACGCTGGGCTGCGGCGCGAGGCGTATCCTCTTGAATCCCGGAGCGTCCTCGACTGGGTTTATGCCGCACATGTTCCGATACATCCACTCGGCTATTGAGCCGTAGGCGTAATGGTTCAGCGAGTTCATGTCGGTGCCGGACAACAAACCGTTGGGCAGCACGCTATTCCAGCGTTCCCATATGGTCGTCGCGCCCATCAATACCTCGTACAACCAGCTGGGGTAGTCGGTGTTGAAGAACAACCGGTACGCCGCGCTTGGGCAGCCGTTATCCGATAACGCCCGGCATAGGTACGGCGTGCCGATGAAGCCCGTCTTGAGATGCGTGTTGTCCTTCTTCAGCCGCTCGATAAGATCAGCCAGAACGCGCGGGCGCGCCCATTCTTCCGCGATCTCGAATTGCAGGGCTATGACATACGCCGTCTGGTTGTTCAGCCTCAACTGGCCGTCAGGCTTGAAATATTCCGCGACGATGGCCTTGCGGATCGATTCGGACAGCTCGCCGTATCGCTTCGCGTCCTGCGCGTTACCCAGGACAGCCGCCGCCTTCGACGTCAGCAGCGACGACAAACGGTAGTATGCCGACGCCAGATAGCCGTTGTCCGTGCCGCCGAACACCCCGCCCTCGACGGGACCATCCAGCGCCAGCCAGTCGCCGAACTGGAATCCCTTCGTCCATAGCGGCCCCGTGCCGTCCTTCGCGCATGTCCGCGTGACCCAATCCACCCACGCCTTCATGCTGGCAAACTGGCTTTTCAGTATCGATGGGTCGCCCGTGTGCAGATACGCCTCCCATGGCACAACGGTCGCGCAATCGCTCCACGCGCACGCTCCGCCCTCCACAAACCCTCCCTTTGTCGGCTTATCCTTCCTGAAAGTAGGGATCGTGCTGGCGACCATCCCCTCGCACCGCGACTGCTCCAACCACAGGTCGCGCATGAATTTCACGTAGAACGGGTAGGCGTCCATGTTGAACAGCGCGGTTCCGGCGAATATCTCCGTGTCGCCCGTCCAGCCCATGCGCTCGTCGCGCTGCGGGCAGTCGGTCGGCACGTCCAGGAAGTTGTCCATCTGGCTCCACATCGCGTTCTGGAACAACCGGTTGACGTTGGCGTCGGACGTCTCGATCTCGCCGATGGTCTCCAGCTCGGAGTAGACGCAGCACCCGATAAAGTCGTCCGCCGATACATCGGAAGCGAACCCCTCCAGCTTAGCGTACCTGAACCCGAAGAAAGTGAAGCGCGGCATGATCCATCGATCCGAGCCATTCGACACATATTCGAATCTTGCCTTCGCTCCGCGCAGGTTATCGCGGTAAAAGTTCCCGTTCTGCAGGATTTCGCCATGATTGATTACGATCCGCGCCCCTTTCGGCTCATGGACATGGACGCGCAGCCAGCCGACCATGTTCTGTCCCATGTCCAGGACGGTCTCTCCGGCGGGCGTTGTGATGATTTCAACGGGTTTTATTTCGCGCATAATCTTGACCGGCGGCGATAATCGCGGCGACAATCCGCCAAGACCCGACGCGTCAAACAGTCGCGCGTCCCTCCAGCCGACCTCGTCCAGACCCGGCTCGCTCCAGCCGGGTATCTCCAGGTTCGCGTCGTATGTCTCGCCGTCGTAGATACTGCTTTCGATTATTGGCGAGTTATGGCATTTCCAACTGGCGTCGGTGCCGACCACGGCGGTCGAGCCGTCAAGATATTCAATATGGATCTCGCACAGCAGCGAAAAATTATCGGTGCTCGTCGAATGCTTGTTCTTGAACGTGCCGAAACGCCCCTTCGCCCAGCCGTCGCCCAGCATCGCTCCGACGGCGTTCGGGCCGGGCTTGATCGCGTCCGTCACGTCGTATGTCTGGTATTGGACCCACGAGTCGTATGAGTTGCAGCCCGGGGCAAACCACTCGCCGCCTACGCGTTTCCCGTTGATATACAGCTCATACAGCCCCAGCCCCGTAACGTAGGCGCGCGCGTTCCTCACGCCGCCGGCCGCTGTAAACTCCTTGCGAATATATGGATGGATCGACTGGTCCGGCGGCGTAATCCACCGCGCCGACCACGGTTCGTCCATCTTCGCGGTTTCAAACCAATTCACGTCGGAGACAGCCGAGTCCCCCGAATCGCCCTCCACGGCGACCTTCCAGTAATATCGACGGCGAGGCTTCAATTCGACAGGTAATGGCATTGACCGGCTTTCAGCCTCAGGGACCATTCCGCTGTCCCACAGCGTGTCCCGCATGGCGGGGTCAGCCGCGACTAACACCCTCGCTCCCTTCTGCCGCTTGGAGGGGGTATCCTCCGTTATCCATGTCGCCGCGACCTCGTCCATCTGGAACCCCAGCGGGTTGGTCAGGCGGTTCGCCTTACATGAGGTGATCTTCATTACGTTTATCTCCCACAGTATTTATTAGCCATTGTCCTTGATGATCCTATCCAGTTCATCCATTACGAGCGAGCGGACCTCCTCGCTCTCGACCATGCGGGTATGCTTGACAAACCGCCTCAGCGCCCTGGCCCTGCGAAGCCCGCGCCCGTCCCATCGGGGCGGCGCGCCCTTGCGCAGCCAGCGCTCGGGCGGCAGGCCGTTCGCGCGGATATAATCCAGATCCCTCAGCCGCGCGAACAGGCTCCTCTCCAGTATCGACCGATAGTAGAGCGACGAGACGAGCATGACCACCGCCAGCCCGATCACGGCTATGAGCAGCAACAGTCCCAGCGAGATAGTCAGCCCTCCCCGCGCGATAACATCATACGACCATAACGACGGCCGGTCAACTCACGCGCGGTGGCACGCTATATAGTGCCCCGGCTCGGCCTCGCGCCATTCCGGTTTGCGCTCCCCGCATTCCGCGGCGGCCTCGCGGCAGCGCGGGTGGAACGGACAGCCCGGCGGCAGCTTGGACGGGTTGGCGACCTCGCCCTCCAGCATAATCCTATGGGATTTACGGCGCGGGTCGGCCACCGGCTTGGCGGACAGCAGCGCCTTGGTATATGGGTGCATAGGCCTATCGAACAGCGCGGCGGTGTCGGCAAGCTCCACTATATGCCCGACGTACATCACGCCGACGCGGTCGGATATATGGCTGACCACGCCCAGGTCATGCGAGATGAACAGGTATGACAGGTTCATCTTCTCCTGCAAATCCATCAGCAGGTTCAGTATCTGAGCCTGAACGGACACATCCAGCGCGGAGACCGCCTCGTCACACACCAGGAAGCGCGGCTGGGTCGCCAGCGCCCGCGCTATGCCTATACGCTGGCGCTGCCCGCCTGAGAACGCGTGCGGGTAACGCTCGAGGTGGTGAGGGTTAAGCCCGACGGTCTCCATCAGCTCGCGGACGTATCCGCGCAGGCGCGAGCCTGACATCAGCCTGTGGCAGACCAGCGGCTCGGCGATTATGTTGAGCGTGGTCATGCGCGGGTTAAGCGACGCGTACGGGTCCTGGAAGATCATCTGCATGTCGCGGCGGACCACGCGCAGCCGGTCATAGGGCAGCGTCGTGAGGTCCACCCGCTCATCCTTGCGCGTGGTGAAATAGACCTCCCCGGCGGTGGGCTTGATAGCCTGCAATACGCACCGGCCCAGCGTCGTCTTGCCGCAGCCGGACTCGCCTACCAGCGCCAGCGTCTCGCCCTTGTTGATGTACATGTCCACGTCGTCCACCGCGCGGACATACCCGACAGTTCGCTTAAGGAATCCCTTCGTTATTGGGAAATATTTCTTAACGCCCCTTACCTCCAGCAGTCGGTTAGGGTCGGGCGCCGTCAGCGCCTCGGCTGATCGCATCACACTACCTCCTTGGCCGCGTAAGGCTCGACCTTAAAGCACCGCGCGAAGTGCCCCGGCGCGGCCTCGACCATGGGCGCGGCGGACCTGCCGCACAGCCCCTCCTCCGCCAGGTCGCAGCGGTCGAAGAACCCGCACCGCTCCGGCAGGTTCATAGGGTAGGGCACCGTGCCGCGTATCGAGTCAAACCGCCCCTTGCGCCGTTTGTCAGCCGTCGGGATAGAGCGCAGCAGGGCGCGGGTATACGGGTGGCGCGGGTCGTGGAACAGCGCGTCCACCGCGCAGTACTCAACCACCTTGCCCAGGTACATCACGGCCACTTCGTCGCTGGTCTCGGCTATCACGCCCAGGTCGTGGGTGATGTATATGACGGATGTGTTGATCTCCGCCTTCAGCTTGTTTATCAGGTCCAGCACCTGCGCCTGGACCGTCACGTCCAGCGCGGTTGTAGGCTCGTCGGCGATCAGTATAGCGGGCTTGCATGACAGCGCCATCGCGATCATCGCCCGCTGGCGCATCCCGCCTGAAAGCTGGTGCGGGTATTCGTCGATCCGCTGCTCGGGGCTTGAGATCCCCACCAGCCCCAGCGTGTCTATCGCGATCCGCCGCGCCTTGCCCTCGTCCGGCTCGACGTGCAGGCGGATAGCCTCGATGATCTGGTTGCCCACCGTGTGTATCGGCGAAAACGCCTTCATCGGCTCCTGGAACACCATCGCGATGTTCCCGCCGCGTATGCCGCGAATCTCCGGGCCCGTCGGGTTCAGTTTGGCTATGTTGATAGGCTCGTCGAGGCGTTTGCCATCCTTCTCATATAGGAGTATGTCGCCGCCGACCTCCGCGTAGCTGGGCAGCGTGCGGAACACCGCGCCAGCGGTCACCGACTTGCCGCAGCCCGACTCGCCCACTATGCCCAGCGTCGCGCCCTTGCGCAGGGACAGGGATACGCCGTCCACCGCCTTGAGCAGCCCCGCGTCCATCTTAAAGCGCACCCTGGTCTCGCGCATCTCCAGTATAACGCTGTCGTCGTCCTTGCCCGGCACCGCCGATCCCCCCTTCCGTTATTTGTAAGGATCGGCCGCGTCCCTGAGGCCGTCTCCCGCGAAGTTGAACATAAGGACCGTTACGACGATGAACAGCGCCGGGAACATCTTCCACGGCTGCTGCGCTATCGCCTCGATGGTCTGGCAGTCCTGCAGCAGCGTGCCCCAGCTGATGGTGGGCGCCTGCAGGCCCAGGCCTAGGAAGCTGAGCGACGTCTCGCCCAGTATCGTGGCCGGTATCGATCCGGTGATGGACACGATTATGTAGCTCATGAACATCGGGATCATGTGCTTGAATATCACGCGGCCATGGGTCGCTCCGGAGAGCCTGGCCGCCGTGACGAACTCCTCCTCGCGCACGGAGAGTATCTTGCCGCGCACCACGCGCCCCAGCCCCGTCCAGCCTACCAGCGACATGATAACGCACATGAACAGGTATCGCGTGTAGGAGGACATATCCTTGGGCAGCGCGGCGGCCAGAGCCATCCACAGCGGGATGCCCGGTATGCTCATTATCACGTCGATCGCGCGCTGGACTATCCCGTCCACGAAGCCGCCCATGTAGCCGGACAGCCCGCCCAAAGTCAGCCCGATCACGAACGTGAAGAAGATGGAGACCACGGCGAACGACAGCGACACCCGCCCGCCATACAGCGCCCGGGTGAACACATCCCGCCCCAGGCTGTCCGTGCCCATCAGGAAGAACTCGCCCCCGGACTCCACCGGCCCGAAGAAATGGATATCGGTGGGTATCAGGTTCCACATTTTATATGGCTCGCCATGGACGAAGAAGCCCATCTTGACGACCTCGTCCGTATCGACGAACACGCGCCGGTACGTGACCGGGTCCATCCCCGAATCCTTCCTG
The DNA here is from genome assembly GCA_031270865.1 of Oscillospiraceae bacterium. Lineage (GTDB taxonomy): Bacteria > Bacillota > Clostridia > Christensenellales > Aristaeellaceae > BNUH01. Next base: position 39,418 of record JAISWI010000052.1, on the reverse strand, counting down.
AGTATGTACGGGCCGATGAACTCGCCTTCCCTGAACAGGTGGATGGCCGTGGGCGGACAGTCCTTGTGCGACTTGAACCGCGTCAGCGGCAGCGTGGGCGCGAAGAACTCGCAGCACATCGTCAGCAGGTACATTATACAGATGATGGGCAGCGCGGCCATGGCCATGCGGTGCTTGCGGAACTTCCACCACATCAGCCGCCACTGGCTGGCCACCTCGTAGGATGAGCGCGCCTTGCGCCTACCGCCGCCAAGCAGCGGCCCGCGCGTGGATTTCCCTCCGAGGGTTGCGTCGGCCGTCATTCCGTGACACCCCCAAACCGAATGCGCGGGTCAACGACCGCGAGCAGTATATCCGATAGCAGCGTCCCGACGACGGTCAACACGCTGACTATCAGCAGGAACGAGCCGGCCAGATACATATCCTGCGCGATCAGCGCGCGGCGCACCACCGGGCCCATAGTGGGCATGGACAGGATGATCGAGACGACCATCTCGCCGGAAATCAGTCCCGGCAGTATCCAGCCGATCGTCGATATCATCGGGTTGATGGCCATGCGGATGGGGTATTTCCACAGCAGCCTACGCTCCTCCAGTCCCTTGGCGCGGGCGGTTATCACATACTGCTTCTGCAGCTCGTCCAGCAGCATCGCGCGCATCTGGCGCACCAGCCCGGCGGTCTGCGACAGCCCCACTATGAACACGACCAGCCCCAGCCGCGGCAGCATATCCACCACCTTGGCCACGCTCCACGGCGCGTTGACGTACGCCGAGGAGAACAGGCCCGTGAGCGACTGGCCGGTATGCGTAAATATGAAGTAAACGGCGCACATGGCCAGCAGGAACCCGGGCACGGCAAGCCCGATGAACCCGATGAATATTATAAAATAATCACCAACTGAGTATTGGTGGGTGGCGGAGTATATCCCGATGGGGATGGATACCCCCCACGTGACGCACAGCGTAAGCAGCGCGATGAGTATCGTCGCTGGCAGACGCTCGGACAGCAGCTGGCTGACAGGCTGGGTCCACTGCATCGACTGGCCGAAATCGCCCCGCGTGACGATATTCTTTATCCAGTAGAAGTATTGCAGGTAGACCGGCTGATCCAGGCCGTAGCGCTTGGTCATGCTGATTATGCTGGACTGGTTGACCTCCAGCCCGGAGTTCTGCTGCTGGATGATATAGTTGGTGATATAGTCGCCCGGCGGCAGTTGTATGATGATAAATATCACCACGCTGATGGCCAGCAGCAGCGGTATCAGCTTCAGCGCGCGTTTGGCTATGTACCCTAACAGCATAGGTTCCCTCACCCGCCCTTCAAAAATGGAATCGCGGCGCGGCCGCGAGGCCGCGCCGCGACGATGGACCGCTTCACATCGACGGGCTGAGGACTATTTGTAGAAGAACTGCTCCATCGCGAAGTTCCAGCTGATGCCTACGCCGCCCGTGGGCACGTTGCCAATGCCGGAGTTGATGATGACGCACTGCTGCACGTCTATCAGCGGCTCGATGATGTACAGGTTCTCGCCCATGAACCCTACCAGCTCGGGCAGGATCTCGTTGACGGCGGTCTCGGGATCGACCGTCATGAGCGACTCGACCTTCAGGTAGAAGTCCTTGATCTCCTGCGGGGGTTCCCAATCGTTCTGCTGGCCCTTTGTCCACCAGAAGTTCCACATGGGCGCCCATTCGCCCAGGAACCAGTCGAGGTAATGCCACAGCTGGGTGGTGTGTATCCACGCCACGCGCATCGTAACCTCGTTCGCTTCCCTCATCGTGACGTAGCTGGCGGACTCGATGAACTTGATATCGACCTTCAGCCCCAGCTCGGACCAGAATTCCACCAGAAGCTCGCTCACGGGTATGATGTCGTTGGCCTCGTTGTTGTGGTAGATGGACCAGGAGAACGGCAGCCCTGACGGGGACGTCCGGTATCCGTCCGCGCCTATCTTCATGCCCATCTCATCCAGCAGCGCGTTGGCCGCGTCGGGGTCGGCCTCGCACGGATAGTACGGGTTGACGGAGCCGAATCCCTTATAGACGGAGTCGAGGATCTCCTCCGGGTCGATGGCCAGCGCCAGCGCCTTGCGGAAGCGGACGTCGGTGGCGACCTCCTGCCAGGCGGGGTCGGGGTAGTTGACGTTGAACATGATGTCGGTCGGGTTGGTGTGCGTGCGGGTGACGTAGGCCGTGATGCCCGCCTTGGCCTCGTTTTCCTTATACAGGGTGATGTTGTCGATGGTGGCCGACTCGCGCCCGAAGTCCGCTTCGCCGGAGATGTACTTCATCTGCACCATCTCCATGTTCTCAACGAGCGTGGAGGTGAGCGTATCCACATATGGCAGCTGCTGTCCGGAGCTGTCCACCTTGTGGTAGTACGGGTTGCGCTCGAACGTGGAGACGCCGTTAGCGCTGGACGTCATAACCCACGCGTACAGCACGGGGAAGTTCTCGGTCTGCCCCGCGTCCTTGAAGTAGACGCTGGTCAGCACGTCGTTCACGTCGGTGATCTCCCAGTTCGTGCAGTCGATCTGCTCGAACACCTTGAACACGTCGGTCAGCGCGAACGTTTCATAACCCATAACCTTCGCGTACGGGGTCATGAAATCGATGTACGCCTCCTCGGAGCCGTGTATCTCCACAGCGTAATCCGGGTGGAAGCGCTTGAGGAAGTGGGCGGGCTTGAGCAGCTCGGTGTAGCCCTTCCATCCCGCGATGGACAGGTGAACCGCGAAGCCGCCGTAGGGGACCTTGAACTTCAGCTTGAACGTCCACTCGTCGATCTCTTCGAATGTGAACGGGTCGCCCGTCATGATCCCGCCGTCGCGCATCCACGCGGACACGACGGGGTTGAGCGTCTCATTCATAACGAAATCGTTGATCGTGAAGCGTATGTCCTCCATCGTGACCGGCTCGCCGTCGGACCACTTCAGCCCTTCGCGCAGCTTGAAGGTGAACTCGGTCTGCTCCTCGTTCGCCTCGAAGCTTTCGACTATGTTGGGCGTGACCACCGCGCTGGCGGCGGATTCCATCGTCAGGAACGCCTCGTTCATGCCCACGAACACGTCGGCGTCCCAGCGGACCTGGGACGTGATGAAGCGGATGGTTCCGCCGTATTTTCCATTTTCGTATGTTAGATACTCGGGAAGTATCTCGTCCGGCAATTTCGTGACCTTTGGCAGGCGTTCCTCAACAGGCGGAAGCTCGCCCGAGGCGACCTTGGCGTCCAGGATCGGCGATTGCTTATACGCGACCGTTTCTCCTATAGCCCCCCCCCAACCGAGTGTTGTGAGCATGGTTGTCAGCATGACAACCACCAGCAGCGCGGAGACCTTCTTCATTGAACCGAAACCTCCTTACAATTATTGGAACAGCACAAAGCTACCCAACTGTTGAATATATAGTAGCATAAAGCGCCGCCGCTGTCAACAATTTTCACGGGGTATTTATGGAACAACTGGGGGGTGGGGGGAGTGGGGGAGTGATTGCCAGCCGTTATGCCTGTTTCGCGCAAAGCCGCGTTCTGCCCCTTGACGCGCGCTCTCCGGAATGGTATGATGTCATAGCTGGATTGTATGTATTGTATCAATCGGGCGGCGAGCGGCCGCCGGTATTAGTCGCGCGTGTAGGTTCCACGCTTGGAAGGATGGGTTGCTTGTGCGAATGGTGACGCGGGCTGCCACCCCCGCCGCGAGGCGGAACGCGGCGCTCCTAAGCGCAAAGAAGGAGCTTGTTAAGAATTGGGATTTATACTTGTTTATGTTGGTTCCCATTTGTTTCGTCGTCGTTTTCAACTACGGGCCTATGTACGGGGCGCAGATCGCGTTCAAAAAATTTATGATATCAAAAGGGATCTTGGGCAGTCCATGGGTGGGGCTGACTAATTTCCAGCGTTTCTTCAAAACCTATACAAGCCTGAACGCGGTGCGCAACACAATCATCATCAGCCTATACTCCCTGGCCGCCGGGTTTCCCATTCCAATACTCCTCGCGCTCGCGCTGAGCCACAGCCCGTTCCCGCGCTTTAAGAAAATCATACAAATGATCACATACGCGCCATATTTTATATCGGTAGTCGTGATGTGCGGGATGATTATCCAATTTTTAAAACCGCGAACCGGCGTAGTTAATATATTGCTGGGCCTTATAGGCGTGGAATCCGTCAACTTTATGGCCGAACCCACCTGGTTCACGTCCATATACGTATGGACGGGCGTATGGCAGGGCATGGGCTGGGGTTCCATCATCTACCTGGCGGCGCTGTCGGGCGTCAGCCCTGAGCTGCATGAGTCGGCGGTCATTGACGGCGCGTCGATCCTGCAGCGCATGCGCCACATCGACCTGCCCGGCATCGCGCCCGTTATATCCATCCAGTTGATCCTCAGCGCGGGCGGCATGCTGAACGTCGGGTTCGAGAAGGTATACCTGCTGCAGAATTCCATCAACGTAAACTACTCCGAGGTCATACAGTCGCTGGTATACAAGATTGGGCTGAAAAGCAGCGGCACGCCTGATTTCTCATACGCGACCGCCGTCGGGCTGATGACGTCGGCCGCTAACCTGGTAATCCTGCTCACGACGAACACAGTCCTTAAAAAGATGAATCAGCAGACCCTCATATAGCGAAGAAGGGATGTCGCGGCTATGCGCGCTGGAAACACCGCCGGGGATAACGTTTTTATCGGTCTGACGACCGCGCTGCTGGTGATGATAGGCATCCTTGTGCTGTATCCGCTGGTATACGTGCTGAGCGCCTCGTTCAGTTCGCCTGAGGCCTTGATGGCGGCGCGGGTCACGCTCTGGCCCGTCGAGGTGACGCTGGACGGCTACAGGGCCGTCTTCTCCACGAACCGTATCCTTATGGGATACAGCTATACTCTGCTTTATATGGCGGTGGGCACAGTTATCGGCGTGGTGATGAACCTTGTCGCCGCGTACCCGCTGTCCAGGCCGGACTTCAAGGGGCGCAACGCCATTATGGCGCTGTTCGCTTTTACGATGTTCTTCAGCGGCGGCATGATCCCGGGCTACCTGCTGATCCGCGACCTGCGCATAATGAATACGATGTGGGCGCTCACGCTGCCCGGCGCGGTCAATGTATGGAACATCATCGTTATAAGGACGTTCTACCAGACGAATATCTCGATCGAGCTGCTTGAGGCCGCCCAGATTGACGGCTGCGGCAATCGGTATTTCTTCATCCGGTGCGTCCTGCCGCTGTCCGGCGCCATCATAGCGGTCATGGGGCTGTTTACCGCGGTCGGGTATTGGAACTCCTACATGTCCGCCCTGCTGTACCTTAACGACTCCAGCCGCTACCCGCTGCAGCTGGTTCTCCGCGAGATCCTTATCCAAAACACGCAGTCAACGGTCAACTCCTTCCTGGCGGACGCGGCGGAACAGGACAGGCGCGTAAAGATGGAGTTCCTGCTCAAATACGGGATCATCGTGGTGTCGAGCGCGCCCGTGCTGACGCTGTATCCGCTGGCGCAGCGGCACTTCGTCAAGGGCGTCATGATAGGTTCCTTGAAGGGGTGATCCCCTTAGGGTATTTCAATTATTGGAGGAGGACTTTCAGATGAGATTGACCCGGTTTACCCGCGCGATGCTGGCGGTCGCGCTATGCGCGGCGCTGGCCCCGGCCGCCGCGCTGGCGGATGGCTTGGTGACGGAAAACGGCGCGCTGCCCGTTGTAAGCGAGCCATACACCATAACCATGCTTGGGACTTACCATGGCGCCAGCACCGCGCCGCTCAAACAGAACCGCTTCACGACCATGTACGAGGAACTGACCGGCGTAACGCTGGACATTCAGTATGACCTGAGCACGGACGAGTTCTCGGAGAAGTTCAACGCGATACTGGCCAGCGGCGACTACCCGGAGATGTTCGTCGGCGACACCTTGAGCAAATCCCAGATGATCGAGCTGGGACACCAGGGCATCGTACAGCCCCTGGAGGAGTACATCGACCAGTATTCCATCCACCTGAAGGGCGCGATGGAGGAGAACCCATGGATGCGCGAGGGGATCACCGATCCGGATACCGGACACATCTACGGGCTCCCCGCGTCCGAGGTTGATTATGAGCACCAGGTCTGGTCCAAGATCTTCGTTTACCAGCCGTGGCTGGACAAACTGGGCCTTGAAGTCCCGGAAACGACCGAGGAACTCAAGCGGCTGCTGATCGCCTTCCGCGACCAGGATCCCAACGGAAACGGCGAAGCCGACGAGATGCCCCTGGCCTTCGACACGACCTCGTGGGACCGCACCTACTGGCAGTCGCTCATCAACCCGTTCATCTATTGGAACGACTCGGGCGCGTCAGGGGTCTACCTGCAGAACGTGGACGGCACGGCGGTATTCAACGCGAACAAGGAAGGCTACCGCGACGCCATCCGCTGGATCGCTGAGCTGTACAGCGAGAAACTGTTCCCCAGCGACGTGTTTACCGGCATAACGGCGACGGGATTCACAATCGTCGAGCCGAACCAGCTGGGCGCGTCCATCGGCCACTTCATGGGCATGTTTACTACGGAAGGCCCGCGCCGCAACGAGTTCGTCATCGTCCCGCCGCTGACAGGGCCTGACGGCGAGCGCAACGCGAATTACCGCTTTGTTAACCCCAGCATCAACCTGGTAATTACCGACAAGATGAAGGATCCGGAAGTGGCGGTCCGCTGGGCCGACTGGTTCTACACCACCGAAGGCACCATCACCGCGTTCTACGGGCTAAAGGACGTGGCGTGGCGGGATTCGCCCGTTGAGGGCCTCGGCTTCTCGGGCTACCCGATGATCTACGAGCAGCTGGACATCGCCGAGTTTGGCGACCTGAACGACTTCGCGTGGCAGTGGACGGCGCCGCAGTTCCGCTCACGCGCGGTCCGCGAGGGGATGTACCTGTCGGACGAGCAGTTCCTTAAGAACTACGACGCGCAGATGATCATCATGATGGAGAAGGCGTACGGCCAGACCGGCGGGTTCGAGCCTGAGAAGTCCTTCCCGAACATCATACTGGGCGAGGAAGACGACCGCCGCGCGTCCGAACTGCTCACGCCCATCCAGGACCTCATCAAGTCCACGTTCGCCGACATGGTGCTGGGCCGCCAGAGTCCCGACACGGATTGGGACCGGTATGTGGCGCGGCTGGACGCGATGGGGATCGACGAATACACGGCCATCTACCAGCGGGCGTTGGATAAAGTCCTGCGGAAGTGATATAACAACCATATACGCGCGGACGGGCGGCTAAGCTGCCCGTCCGCCTATGGATGGAGGATCCGATGGATAAGTCAACCATCATCAGGCGTGAACTCGAGGCGCGCAACGGCTTGCTGCTGTTCGCGCCGTGCTGGGTCGCGCGTAACTTCATGCAGCCGGGCCGCAGGCTCAAGCTGGATCCCCGCGACTATTACGCCTACGGCGGGGCGAAGGGCGGCATAGACGAGCGTTGGTTCGCCTCCACCACACCGGCTGACAACGCGGAGTATACCATCGCCAACGAAGGGCTGAGCTATGTCGTGGCAAGGAACGGCGGCAGCCTGGAAAAGATCCTCTTTAAAGAAGCGATCGAGCTTGAAGGCGGGCGCGTCCTGGGTGAGGCGATGATGAACCAGTACGGCGGCTGGCGGATGTTCTCCAAATTCTTTGACAATATGGGGCCGATCGCCCACCACGTCCACCTGATGGATGAGCACGCGGCGAACGTGGGCATGCTGGGCAAGCCGGAGGGGTACTACTTCCCGCTCCAGCAGAACAACGTGTGGAACAATTTCCCGCATACCTACTTCGGCCTGAACCCGGGCACCACGCGGGCGCAGGCGCGCCAATGCCTGGAAAACTGGGAGAAGACAGGCGATAACAACATCCTGGACCTGTCCAGGGCATACCGCCTCGAACTGGGCACCGGCTGGGATGTGCCGCCAGGCATCCTGCACGCGCCGGGCAGTGTGCTGACATACGAGCCTCAACGCGCCAGCGACGTATCCATCTTCTTCCAATCGCTGGTTGAGGGCCGCTACAACGCCCGCGCCACGCTGGAGAAGGACATACCAAAGGACAAGCATTATGACTATGACTATTTCATAAGCATCCTCGACTGGGAGAAGAATGTGGACCCCGACTTCAAGGCAAACCGCCATATCCTGCCCGTGCCCGTAAAGGAAACCGCCGCGCAGGAAGATGAGGGTTACAGAGAAAACTGGGTGGTATACGGCTGCGCGGACTTCTGCGCGAAGGAGCTGACCGTACTGCCCGGCAGGACGGCCGTGATCCGCGACGCGGACGCCTATGGTTTTATCACGATGCAGGGCCACGGAACCATCAACGGCAACCCGATCGAGTCGCCCGTGATGATCCGGTTCGGGCAGCTGACGCGGGATGAGATGTTCGTCACGCGCGACGCCGCCTTGCGGGGCGTGGTTATCAACAATCCAAGCGAGTTTGACGAGCTGGTTTTGCTGAAGCATTTCGGCCCCGGCAACCCGGACGCGGCTCATTTGGTTAAGGACAGGTAGGAGGATACCGCCATGCGCCCAGGCTGGCACAATACAAACTACCGGCGCAATCTGGTAGACATGCACATAGAGGGATGGAACCCGGAGTTCATGGCGTCGTTCGACCCCGAGGCCTATGTCGATAACCTGAAGAGGGCCGGCGTAACCTGCGCGATGGTCTACGCCAACTCCCACGTGGGGCTGTGCTACTGGCCGTCCGCGTTCGGGAACGCGCATCCCGGGCTGAAGGGCCGGGATATATTCGGCGAGGTGGCGGGGCTGTGCCATAAAAACGGCATGGACGTTATCCTATATTACTCCGTTATATATGATAACTGGGCCTACGACCGCAACGCGGACTGGCGGCTGATCAACGCCGAGGGGATCGCCAGCCGGCAGCATAAGGGCGGCGGCTCATGGACGGACCGATCCGGGCGTTACGGCCTTCTGTGCCCCAACTCGCAAGGCTACCGCGGCTATATCGAAGCGCAACTAAAGGACCTGGCGGAGCGCTACGACTTCGAGAGCGTTTTCTTTGACATGACGTTCTGGCCGGAGGTGTGCTACTGCCCCAACTGCCGCGGCCGCTTCGAGCGTGAGGTGGGCGGCGGCATGCCCACGGTGATCGACTGGAGCGACGACAGGTGGAACGCCTTCCAGTCCAGGCGGGAGCTGTGGCTGCGTGAGTTCGCGCTGTTCTGCTCGGACACTGTCAAGCGGCACAAGCCCGGCGTGACGGCAAACCACCAGTATTCAACCATAACGGCCAACTGGGCGCTCGGCGTGACGGAGGGCCACACCGACGCCTGCGACTATGTGGGCGGCGATTTCTACGCCGGGCCGACCGAGCAGGGCATCATCTGCAAGCTGTTCAACTCCCTGTGCGGCAGCTACGAGTTCCACACCTCGCGCTGCCTCAGCCTGCATGACCATACCACCATGAAGTCGCCGGAGATGATCCATCTCCAGTCGCGCGTCGCGCTGGCGCATAAGGGCGCGTTCCTGTTTATCGACGCGGTGGACCCCGCGGGGACGCTTAACCCGGCGGTATATGACCTCGTAGCGCCGACGTTTCGCGGGTTCGCGCGGTATGAAAAGTACCTGGGCGGAGAGATCGCCGCCGACGTTGCCGTGCTGTTCGACACAAACTCCAAGATGGACTATGCCGAAAACGGAAAAACCGCCGTCGGCATGGCGTGGAAGGGGTATCCGCATAAGGACTGCATGGTCGGCGCGGCGCAGGCGCTCAAGGAGAGGCATATCCCATACACGGTCATTGGCTGCCGGAACATAAAGAACGCCATCGGCAGATATAAGGTGATAGTCCTCCCGGGCGTGTTAAGGCTCCCCGACGAAGCAGCCAGGGATCTGAAGGAGTACATTCGGCGTGGCGGCGCGGTCTACGCCAGCGGATTCAGCGGGCTCGCGAACCTCTCCGACGCGCTGGGCCTGGAAGATCTGGGCGAGACGGAACAGACCGTCACATACATGGCCCCGACCGAAAAGGGCGTCTCCATATTCGCCGGCGCGACGGCGGAATATCCGCTGACTGTCATGGGCCGCCAGCGCGTTGTGAAAGCGCTCCCTGGCGCGGAGGTCTACGCGACAATCACCCTGCCCTATACCGATCCCGGCGACAACAGCCGTTTCGCGTCCATACACTCCAACCCTCCCGGCATTCCCACAGGCCATCCCGCCATGGTCGTCAACCATTACGGCAAAGGCAAGACCGCGTACATGGCGGCCAGCATCGAGCGGCGCGGGGAAAAGGCGCAGTCGGACGCGTTCATCGCGGCGATCGATCTCCTGTCGGGCGGTTCATACTCGGTGGAGCTTGACGCGCCGCCCGCCATCGAAGCCATCGTCTTCGCGGACCAGGCGATGATGAATATCAGCCTGCTGAACACCCAAACGACGCTGCCGCCCGTAAAGGCGCACGGCGTACGGGTTGCGGCCTCGCTAAGCGGCAGGCGCGTGGAGGATGTGCTGTTGCTGCCCGACGAAACGCCCATCCCGTTCACTGAACAGGACGGTAAGGTTTCGTTCGAGGCGCCGCCGCTTGACCTGTTCTGTATGATTCGCGTCGCGCTGCGTCCAGGCGCAGGCGGCGAGTGACGGCGGCTGGGAAGAATCACGCGGCATAAAAAACCCGTCAGCCGATTGACGAGCCGCGACAGATTATGGCATGGCGATGTCGGCTTTAGCCACCCGACCTGAAAACACGAGCAGACTCGCGAAGATGCCGGGTTTCAAGTTGGGTGGCTGTATTCCCGAACCGCAGAGCGGTATTCCCGTTTGTTATAATCTTCCCTTAACTTATCAAAGTTACCCTCTTGACACTCCGGCGCGTCCGCGGTATAATAACTGTTGGAAAGACCGTGCCTAAGACAGCGGGCGCAGTGGCTTAATGGTATGCCGGAGACGGCGTATTGCCCGCCGAGGCGTTAGGGATATGATCGAGCAGCGGCTTTGCCGTGTGTTGATTGTTGAACCCTGCGCCGTGTGCGCAAGGGTTTTTTCGCGCGATTGTCCCCATCCATCCGGAAAGGAGGAAATCCATGAGCAGCGGAACTGTTCTAAATTACGTGCCCAAGCTAAGCCAGAACCGCCTGGCCAAGCAGGAGACTGTCGCCCAGATCAAGCGGCGGTTCCAGGACGCGCACAGCGTCGTGCTGATCGACTATCGCGGCGTGACTGTGGCGCAGGTCACCGAGCTTCGCAAGCTCTACCGCGACGCGGGCGTGGACTACGTGGTCCTGAAGAACAAACTGGTCCAACGCGCCGTCAACGAGCTGGGCATCACTGGCTTGGACGGATACTTGGCCGGGCCGTCAGCGTTCGCGTTCGGCGTGAAGGATCCCGTCTCCCCGGCAAAGGTGCTGACCGACTTCGTCGCCAAGACGAAGAATGAGCACTTGAAAGCCAAAGGCGGCTATGTCGGCGGCAGCGCGTTCGGCCCGGAGGGCGTCAAGGCGCTGTCCGAGCTCCCGCCGAAGGAAGTGCTGATCGCCCGCATGATGGGCAGCCTGAACGCGCCCGTCACCAACTTCGTTGGCACGCTCAGCGCGATACTGCGTTCGGTTGTGTTCGCGCTCGAAGCCGTGCGCAAGCAGAAGGCCGGCGAGGAGTAACCCGCCGCGCCTCGATTACTATCAAAACATAACAGCGCTTAACGCGCGACATTAAGGAGGAAGCCGCATGAACCGCGATGAAATCATTTCCGCCATCGAATCGATGACCGTGCTCGAGCTGGCCGAGCTTGTAAAGGCGCTGGAGAGCAAGTTTGGCGTATCCGCCGCCGCGCCCATGGCCGCCGCAGCCGCCCCGACCGCTGCCGCCGCAGCCGAACCCGTCGAGGAAAAGACCGAGTTCGACGTTATCCTGAAGGAAGCCGGCTCCGAGAAGATCAAGGTTATCAAGGTTGTGCGCGAGGTCGTGTCCGGGCTGGGCCTGAAGGAAGCGAAGGACCTGGTCGAGTCCGCGCCCAAGCCGATCAAGGAAGGGATCCCGAAGGACGAAGCCGAGAAGATCAAGGCGAAGTTCGCCGAGGTCGGCGCGACCGTCGAGATCAAGTAAAGAGGAACCCCCCGCCCCCTCCGTCGCGGGACGGAGGGGGCATACTCACCTCCTTCCCTTAATTAACGCTCATGTATTCCCAACTACACTATCAATTTTGATCGCGCAATATTTTCTCTAAACGAGAAATTGTAGCGTCAATAATCCTGGAAAATGACGTAAAACGCTTCACTCAACTGATTTTGGATTAGATCATTTAGATTAATCCCGTTTGTCCTGATTGTTACTGCGTAAGGCTGGTACAGCCTACATAACAATTTTATAACAGTGGACTTACCGGTGCCATTCTTTCCAACAATTGACAACCAGTTTTTATTGATAGCGTTATATGTTTGACCATTTTTCGCCCACTTGCTGCCTAAAAGCGCCAACAATACTTCATTATACGCATAAAAATGCGAATGACAGACAAACCGCATGATCTTTGGTAACCCATTGAGCACTCCGCAACCGCCGAGAAGTCCCGCTTCTTTTAGGCCTCGCCCACAAAAGATCGCTAGCAACAAGGCAAGCCAATTATACAAACAACATATGATTTATTTAGATATATTCAATAACTTATTCTCGCATTTATCAACACTTTTCGCAAAATATTATTTGTCTTACATAGCGAAGTAATATTATATTTATAATACCATTCAGCAAGTATAACGCTCGACACCAACAATATGGCTGTGTTGTAATTTATATATATATGAATATTGGATTGTTATGCCTTGGTTAGGCGCGAAGCTACGCGATTGTGGCGAGGCGGTTCTGGAAAGGGACTACGGATGGGTAGGCTCTGCATGAACTTAGGTATCTTTAAGGAGGAGAACGAGGAATGAGCGGCATATCTCATCAGGGTGAATGGATGGAAAACTCGGGAACGCGCTGCCCGAAGCGCGGCGGTATGGTCTATGGCCAACGCGAATGGGTGTGTTTACCAAGCGGCTCGAATTGGGAGAACGTATCGAATTATTACTGCCCGGTTTGTATGGATACGCTTTCTAACCCGACGGAATCAATCGAAGATGAACAGATTATCCATTTTATCATAGGTTACTACGCATGGGTGAACGGTCAACAGATGAAAATAATACACATGAAGGATAACTTGGGGAAGCCGCTTGTCTTTAACAATGAAGTCGACGCGGAGGGTTACATATTATACCGACCTGTACCTTCCCAAGCATGATATTCTGTTCATCGTTGTGGATAATTATATTGACAACGATAAAGGCGATAACGAGATAATCCCATTCAAAAGTATCTTGAATGAGTATTACGCAAAAGATATTTCCAAGAAAGTACGGTCAGCAAAAAGGACGATGGCATTGGCGAGAAAACATCTTTGCGGCTATCCACCATTTGGCTACATGATATCCCCAGACAATAAGTATAAGCTTATTATTGATGAAGAAGAAGCGGAATTAGTAAGAAGAATATACAACATGGCGGCCAATGGTATGAGCTATTACCGGATATCCAACACTTTCTACAAAGAAAAGATGCCAACACTGGTGGCATACGCGTTTGCGCGTACCGGAAGGCGGCATAGAGGCTGCGATAACGCGCGGATGTGTTGTTGGAGCTTAAACGCGGTTAGGGCTATTTTGTCGAATCCTGTATGCTTAGGGAATATGGTGAATGACCGCACAGCAGCTTTTGATCGTCATCTCATGCCGCATGCCCTCGTAGAGCATGCCCGTTTCCCGATGTGGTCCTGGGACCTCATAAGTAAGTAGTATCCGGTTTCTGCGCACCACACAGGAGATTGATTCCACATGGCGACGTTATAGTCGGCGTGGTCGCGTTTACTCATAACAATACACTTCCTCATAGTTTTCATCGAAATACATGACGTGGACTGTTTGCCGCTCACGCTAATCCTCGCGCCTACGATGTTACGAGCGGCTAGGTTCTGTTCATAGCTCTGTGGTCCCGAGACCACAGAGCTATCGTTTTTTACGGCGCTTGCTTACTTTCATGCCTGTCGCGATATCAAGCTGGCGGTGGAACAGGTCGTACTGCTTACCGCTCGTGCCGATCTTCACGCCTATTATCTCACGCGCTTTCCGTTTATGCCGACCTTACGGACCCTGAACCGTAGGCTTGACCGCTTCTGGAACTGGTTTCATATGCGATAGCCTCTCATGGAGGGGATTGTTCATTGTATGACTCACTTTGGATTGCCTCCGATCCGCCGCAAAGTGTCCGCGTCAGTCGCGATAAGCCAGCCCGCGCGTTCGAGATCGGTTGCGCGGTCATAACTGTCAGCGTCCTGCGACTCGCGTGTTACAGTGTTTGTTCATCCATACAGCGTCAGGTCGCTGCCCTCGATCAGGTACTGGGGGATTCCGTCCGTCTCCGGTTTGGTGAAGCCGTAACGTTGTGATGCGACCTCCACAACCTCCGCGACTGGCGCGGTTATCCTGAACCCGGCGGCATCACGGTCACACTGCCCAGTCCCACCTCGCAGTTGCTGACGCAGATGCCCGCCTGAATGATATCATCCTTGCGCATCTCCGCTTCCAGCCTTGGGTTGAGGATTTTGAGGTACAGCCGCGTTGCCGTGACCTCGCACGATTTCACCCGCGCGCCGGGTATGTCGGACAGGATAGGCAGGGCGTACCGTGTGATTTGATCATTATCGATCGTCCGGTAACGATCGGAGAGGTAGGCACGCGTTGTCCCGTCCAGTGCGCGGACGGTGGTCAGGATTCCTCGCGCTGGAGCCAGTGGTTCACGTTATGCGACAACAGCTCGGGATCGGCGGCGCGCATGTGGTCGTAATACTTCGCGGGTATGCCGACCGCGTCGCCCAACTGGCGATGGAACAGGTCGGTCATGCCGAACGATCCTATATCCGCCGTGTCGCGGCGATGCGGCTCGAACCGATTGGCGGTTAGGCTGTCCAGCGCGCCATAACCATTAATCATCTTCATGGCGCTAGCGCTGGCCACGAAGTCGCGTTTGGACTTGGACTGGCGGTCGATTTCGACGGCCAGTTCCTGGAGCGTTCGTCCGGTATTCATTGGGTTATATCCTCCTAATTTTTATTGCCATCGCAGCATTCAAGAATGAGCTTCATGACCCTACGGACCAAGGACCCTGATTTAGATCCAGAAGCGTGTATCCAGTCTTCACAACGACACCTTCACGATGTGCAGTTCGCCAAACCGATGTTCGACGACGGACTCGGCTACTATGGGCACACCGAACTCTTGGAACGGCTGCGCCTCCCTGCAGGATTTGACAAACCTGGTTGCATCTGTTATCCTATCAACAGGTACTTTCAACAAGACTTCGTCGTGTATCTGTAACAACGGGCGAAGCCACGGTCGCTCGAGTAGTCCCTCGAGGATACGCCCTAGCGCGATCTTCAGGATATCGGCGGCTGTGCCTTGGATAGGTGTATTCATCGCGCAACATTCGGCAAAGGAGCGTTTATTCCAGCCGTCGTATGCGATGTTCGGGATGTACCGCCGCCGTCCAAGAAACGTCTCCGCATATAGGTGGCCTTGCGCCCGCTCTTTGGCGCTCTCTTGCCGTTTTGCAAGTTGAGGATACCTGACCTGCAAATTGGCGATGATGGTTGCGTACTCTGCCAGCGTGGTGTTCAGTCCCGCCTTGAACTCCAGCGTCCGGCGCAGTCCTTGCGGATATAGGGCGTAGACCACGCCGAAGTTGCGGTTTTTGGATATCGCGCGTCTCGTTTTGTATAGCGGTGAGTTTTTATTCACTGACCCTTAGATCGGGATGTGATAGATAACGCACGTGGTCGATGCGTGTATATCTCCATCCGACCTGTAGATATCGAGCATACGCTCATCGCGGCAGTAGAACGCGGCGATGCGAGAAGCTCAATCTGCGAGAAGTCGAGCGAGAGCAGCGTCCATCCATCAGGCGCGGCGAAGAAGTTGTGGACGCCATGTCGTCCCCGTCAGCGCACGGCTGGTTTTGCGGATTTGGATTCCACGCGGCGAAATGTCCGGTCCCCGTTGCCAGCGGCGGCAGGTCGGGATGGATGCGTCCTGTGGCCGAGTTGATGCGCTTCGCGTATCCATCCACATAGGCGCTCAACACCTTGCCCCAACGTCGGTAGGCCAGGACCATGTTGAACAGCGACGCGAGGTCGGGCTGATTAGTCTGGCACCATTCGGCTAGCAGGATGAACGCCTCGTTGTCTGCCGCCTCTCTTGATTCTTGTCGGTCACCTTTAGCGCGGGCAGTTTGAGGCCGTCGTAGAGATATGACTTGAACGCCTTGGTGGAAGCGTACGCGCCGATATCTACGTCGCCGATGATGAAGGCGATCTCGTTGCGGAGGCGTTCGCGCTCACGCTTGCATTGTTCACGGCAGGTGGTCATTCGCGCGGCATCGACCAACAGTCCGTTGTATCGCATGACATCACGAAAGACGGCTGTCGGAGATTTCATTCACTCTACAATGTACTGGTGTTTCGGCATAAACCGCGCGAACCAGTCGTTGAATAACTAGCGTAACTTGAACGCATAGTCAGCGTCGGCGCACACGTAGGTGACGGTGGCAGGATCGTCGGGATCAAGCTCATCGAAGCGCCGCCCGGCGGTCACCTCATCGAAGGTGGAAAGCTCGACGTCGAACTGTTCGGGCACGAGCGTCTTCAGGCCGCTGTCGGACAAAGAGCGGAGCCTGTACTGACATATGAGCGTCAGCTGCGCGGCGGCGGCGGTATCATACACCGGCGGCTGGATCACGATGGCCCAAGTGATACAGGAACGTAGCCTCGCACGCCAGATGATGCGCCACTTTGGTGACGGTGGAGTTCGCCGCGAACTCGCGCAGAACAGTAAATATATCCAACTCGTACGAATTTCTTCCATATATATGGTGTATAGGTAGGTACACTGCGTTGCCCGACGCGATGGAGAAACTCACGCCAACAATGTGTGAGCGGTGCGAGTCGAGGGCGGCTTTGGAGTTGTCTCGCCATTGCGGATCGGGATTGGTCTCGAAGTTGAACGCGACCACCCTCGCGCCGGAGAGGTACCGGCGTCCCCCTCCGCAATCCGTGATTGTTATATACACATCAGTTGCCTCCTAGAGACGTGATGCCCTCGCCCGTTTCGGGATCGACTGTGCATTCAACCTTAACCGAAGCGTCCGTCTCAAACGCGGCGCGTTGCGCGTACTCCTTCACCTGTGCGGCGAGTGGTTCGATGAGCCGTATTTCTTCCAGCGTTAACACCCGGTCGAGCACAAACTGCGCCTGCGCGTAGACGATGCCGCCCTTGCTCGTTTCCTTCTTCAGCGTGAACCGCGTCACGGCGCTGTTGGTCTTCCGGCCTTTCCTGAGCAGACGCTTGATGTATCTGGTAAACATGCCCAGACTTCCGGTCGGCAGCGAGAGCAGCATCGGGAAGACCTCGCCCTCGCGCGGCAGGTATATGCGCCGCCATTGCTTGCGCGCATTGGAGCCGTTCTCGCCGCTGCCGAACTGGTTGAGCGGGCATCTCTTGCATTCACCGCCCGGATCGCCGATCCCGGTCTCGCCGTCGAAACTGCCGCAGTCGGGCGGATTGTTCCCATCTGTGTACTTGGCTTTATAGTAGCACAACAACGGGTGGTGACAGAAGATCACCGCCGTAAACTCATTGACGGGTTCGGGTTCGCCTTCCCCGCACGGCATCTCGAACATGATCCAGCCCGCGCCCGGTACCTTGATCCGCTCAAACGTGAGCGCGAGACCGTCCAGTTCCTCAGTCATGATGTCGGCGAAGTCCAAGCCCGCCAGCGCAAGGAATCCGGAGCGCGGATGTTTAGCTAACACGGTTTCGGCGGTGGAAGCATTCCGCATAGTCGTGGCTGTCATAATCATTATCCCTCTGTTATTTCTTCGTTGCTTTACGCAGACTAATAGCGGCCATGTCATACACGTTGACCAGACCGGTCAGCCATTCGGAGCGCGGCGGTTTCGAGGTCAACATGTTGGATGATATCCGTCACGTCTGGCAGGTCGAGGCATTCAGCCTTCGTCACGCGGATGGCGATGCTGTGGATGCGCTTCTTCAGCACAGGCTTATACATCCCATAGCCCGTAATTTCGAAGTACCGCTTCCTGAACGAGTAGAAGCTTAGCCCGAATATCATCGGGTTCAGGTATTTATACTGCGAGAACATATCGAAGGTTTTGTTCGTTATGATCGTTCACGTCAGCAGGAGACGATACTTCGCGCGCACTCAGCCTAGCAAAATAAGGGGCTCCAGGGGTTCGTTACTTTTCATAAAAAGCACGGTTTTTGAGATGAACCTATGTAAATGCCCTGCACTCGGCAAGTGCGCTTTGGGAAAGAGTTCTACCGCTTGCCTTAGATACGCGGCAAGCAGGCTACTAACGCTCACTCTTTGGCCTGCTTCAAACGTCTGCCGATAGCAGAGACGCCTTCGCGGCAAAGATCCTTGTTGCATTCGTCGATCGAGCAGTCGGCCATATCGGTAAACAGAAACGCGTAGACACGGTTTGTTCGTGATGAGCGCAGTAAATCGCTTGTAAGTCATCCGGTTCAACTGCGTCTTAGCGTTGAAGTCCGTTGCGTCTATCCTTTGTGATTCATACAGCTTACCACTTCCTCCGCGAAGAGCTTGCGGTTAATCCGATATCCTTCGTATTTCGCCTCACACTTCGCCGCCAGCATGCCGAGCCACTCCCCGTCGGTAACGTTTTCCCGCGCTTTTATGACCATCACTGCCATCCCCAGTTCCTTTCCGGGGTCTGGAATAGCGGTAAGCGCAATAGAAGATCTGACCCTATGGGCTATACTACCTGTCAGGCTCCTGTCCATAATGTTAGGTTAGCACAAATAACATGGGTAATATATAATTATGAAACAGTATTATCGCTTTATCAATTGATTATTATGTCGCAATATGAAGAATTGTGTGGAATAGGTATGTTTTTTCTAATAAAACAATCTTTATTGGAGCTTATATGCGATAAAGGGATAGCGGCTCCTCGTTGTTCGTTGGATATGCCGATGTTATAGTTGCGGCTTCCCTAATGATTGGCATGCCTAAGTAGTCGTGAGGTATACAGTAAAGAGAACTGTGTGACTCGATCAGCCAAGAGAAACCGTTTTCACTTTTTCGACAAACGCAGGAAAAGTGGGGCGGAGAGCGGGTTCTAGGAGCACAAGTTCGTGGTGAAAATAGTATACATTATTAAAAAAATAAAATGCATATAAAAGAGCCCCACTTGCTGCACTGCTGCACCTAGCCAAGCGGCAAACGGGCAACAGCCAGCGGCCTTTCGCCACCCGCAACGGGATTCGCGTTGCCTTCCTGCGCGACGAGACCGGCAACCGCCGCTATTGGACGATCCCGGTCAAGCGGATCGATACAACCGCGATATTTAACCACACCCAAGAGTGATATGCGCAGTTCTGGCGGCAGATATGCTCAATCCACTCATACAACCCTAAGGCGTATCTGCTCACGCGCGACGAGCAGGCTAAGGTCAACAGCCACAACGCCGACTTCGAGGCCGACCTCTACGGCGAGGACGAGTTCCTGACCGCCTTCGACGTCGACGCGCCGCAGGAGAAGTGGACGTGGCGGTCCGCTTCGCAGATCGCGCGGGAACTCAACGAGCGGTTTACGGGCCTAAGGGTTCGCGCGGGGGACGTCGGCTCGAGGCTGCTGCCTCGCTTTGAGGCGCGGACCGGGCTGGTGGTCGAGCACAGGTCGCTCCACGGGCGAAGGCTGATGCTGTGCCCCCCAACGCGACCGTGCTCCGAATCGTTTTCCACAGTGTCAGAGGAGGTACGGGCGTGACAGGCGGGGCCTTCGCGGTCCGGGCGGCGAGCGGGGTGCGGAGGTGGGTGAGGTGGGCTATTTTCTATAGAGTACGTTTTTTTTTAAATATAAGTGTGTTAAAAGTGCCCACCTTGCCCACCTCCGCACCCCGCCAAGCGGCGGCCAAAACCTTGCCGCGACCGAATCCTGCCGCGCCGTCCCAAACCTCCCGCGTTCCCTAAGGTAAAGCAAAGCCTTGCCTCGCGGCACGGGATCGATCGCGCGGCGTGGGATTAACGCGCGGCATAAGAACAACGCACCCAACCGCCCGGTGTTTCGCGGGGGTTGAGCGCGGGTGGTCAGCCCGTCCCCAACAACCCACGGCTTCGAGGCTTGAGCGCCATGACAAGCCGCCCCTCTACAACACAAAGAGGGGCGGGCCTGAACAACCGCGGCTGCTCAAGCGACTAGCGCCCGCAGGACGTTTTACCCGGCGGTGTACTCGGCCGAAAACTCCGCTTGCCGCGCCCTCACACGCGCCAGGATGGTGTGCGCGGCCTTGTCAGCCGGGTATGCGGGACTCTCCATCACATAGATGGCGGCGCCTTCGGGCAGGGCTGTGAAGCGCAGGCGCAGCGTCCGACCGTCCATCGTGAAGGCGGCGGCAAACTCCCCGTCGACCCTCCTCACGTTCTTAAAATATTGGTAGCCGTTCTCCGACTCCGGCAGGCAGGACGGGGATAGCTCGCCGATGAACGCCGCGCTCCCTTCCGCGTGAAACAGCCAGTCGATCTGGCGCGGGGCGTCCGCGCTCACCGTCAACACATCGCGCAGCGTGTCTCCGTCCAGCCGCAGCGCGCGCGACGCGGACACGCCCGGGTACGCGCCATCCACACGCGCCTGGAAGGACGAGCCGTCCGGGGACATCTCCCCCACGCCCCGCGCGAGCGGGTCCTGGTTCTGGCCGTCCACGATGAACGCGCAGTGAGCGGCGGTCCGTGTGTACCAGCCCGCGTGGTAGGGCGATCCGTAAACGCTGGTGCCCAGGTCCATCGACCACGGCGGGATGGATAGCCCAAGCGCGTCCGCGTGCGCATGGCTGGCGGTAAGGTTGCCATACTTAATCATTGCTTCCAATTGGTTGTTACGCAGAACCGCCACGAGGTTGGACGGCAGGTGGACGCTGCCCGCGTCAAAGGTATCGGACGCCCCGGTCGCGGTATCCGAACCGTACAGCCAATCGCCAAGCGATCCGTCCGGCGGGTACGGCGCGATGGCGTCCAGGATCGGCTTGGCGTAAGGCGTCCCCGCGAACAGACGCGCCGCTTGGCGGTACGCGGTTAACTGGCCCTTCACGCCGACGTCCGGGCCGTCGCGCTGCGCGTCGTTGAACGCGGGAAACGCGCCGTTGCGGAAGCGGAGTTTCAACATCGCGGTATACGCTCCGGCAACGCGCCCCGTCACCTCATCGTCCTCGCGCCCATACGCCATCGCGAAGGTGAGCAGGTTCGCCGCCGCCATCAGGGAGTAATAATGATAACCCGTGGAGTTCTCGTACCAAATCCCGTCCTCCGTGAACCCCTTGAGCACTTGGTTGCGAGCGCCCAGGTCGAACGTATAGGCCTGCCGCAGGAGGACATCGTCATGAAAGACCAGCGCCACGCCGACCGCGAACGCCGTGTGCCAGAGCATAATGTTGTGAATGGACCAATTCTGCCCAAGCGTCAGCCTCGCGGCGGGCAGAAACAGCCGATGACGCAGCCGCCTCCCCTGCTCCGAATCCCCGTCAAAGCCGATGAGCGTCAGGGCCTTCAACGCGTTGCAGCCCCATACGGCCTCGTCCAGCGCCTGGCCCATGATCTTGCCGCGCCCCGCGTGCATGCCGTATTCCTCATAGTCCGGATAGTCGGCGGCGTACCGCTCCAACACGCGCAGGATGTAGTCCCTGTCCGACGGGTCGCCGAACGCCGCGTACAGCACCCCCGCCTCGAACAGCGACACCGATATGTCATGCCGCCGCGCGTACGTCCACGCCTCGGCAATGGCCTGGGTTTCCTCCGCGAGAGCGCCGCAATGCCCGCACGCGTGCTCATGCGGCTTTGTCCTGTCGTAGACCAGCTGTCCGGCGCATTGAGGGCAGGTGTAGTTGTGGAACCAGCCGGCCTTGAGCGAGGGCGATTCGGAGAAATGCTGTTTCCAATAATCCACGCGACCGCGCGTTTGCGCGACCGTATCCTTATATAGGCTGTCCCGTGACAGCGCTCTCAGCTGAGCTGCCGGGCGTATCCAGGCGTTGTTACAAAACCCCATAGCGCGCCTCCTTCGCGGGTATTATACCACTGGCCGATTCCCGGCGCAATGGCCAATCCATCCTTGACATCCTTTGCGGGCTGTGGTATGTTGTATATATGTACAGTGGGTTTCAGGCACAATTATGGCGAGGGGGGAACCATCCGGTGTTTGTGTTCGGCGCTCAATACCTGCGCGGATTCACCCCCGCCCGCGACCAATGGCTGCGGGATTTTGAGAACATGCGGGGGATGGGTTTCAACACGGTACGCGCCTGGCTGGTCTGGAACGCCGTTGAGCCGCGCGAAGGCTTTATCGATGAGGAGTACCTGCGCCGTTTCCTGGACTGCGCTAAGGAAACCGGCATGGGCGTCGGCTTCTTGTTCCACCTACACGCCGCGCCGGAGTGGGCGTCCCGCAAGTACAAGGACTATTTTTATGTCGATGTGAAGGGCCGCCCGTTCGAACCCGCGCCGCGCCTGAATACGCCGTCCGGCGGCTGGCCAGGACTGTGCCCCGACCATCCGCAAACGCGCGAGCTGGAGGCGCGGTTCATCCGGCAGGTGGTCGCCAGCGTCGGGGATCGGCGGGAAATCGTGTTCTGGGAGCCGATGAACGAGCCGCACGTGTGGGTCGATCTGGAACAGAACCCGGTGGGCGTATTCTGCTTCTGCGAGGCGACCCGCGCGAAGTTCCGCCTCTGGCTGCGGCGTAAATACGGCTCGCTCGAGGCGCTGAACGCGGCGTGGGGCCGCCACCACAACGAGTGGGACGAGGTCCGCCCACCAACCTGGCGCATGGCGTACACGGATATGTGCGACTTCCGCTCGTTTCACATCGACAACATCGCGGAGGAGGTCGACTACCGCGCAAGCCTCATCCGCTCGCTCGACCAGCGCCACCGCCCCGTCATCGCGCACGCGTGGGGAGGCGGCGCGGTCACCTGCGCCAACCTGGGCGCGATGGCCTTCGACGACTGGAAGAACGCCAAACAGGTGGACATGTGGGGCTACAGCGCGTTTCCCAGCGACGACCGCTCCAATGCCGCGCTGGGCCTGGGCACGGACGCGACGCGATGCGCCGGACAGGGCAAGACGATCTGGCAGAGTGAGCTGGGACCCGGCGACATCGGCGCGGGGCTGAAGCGCGAGGGGCGCGTGCCGCCGGAAACAACGGCTAGTTGGACATGGGAGTCCATCCGACATGGCGCGAAAGGCATGCTCTACTGGCAGTACCGCAAGGAGACGCACGGGCGTGAGCATGCTACCCCCGCCATGACCGACTACGCGGGCATGCCTACGGACACCAGCCGCGCCATTGAGCGCGTCTGCAAGGCGGTCACCGGCAACGCCAGCCTCTTTACGCAATCCTCCACAGTCCCCGCCAAGGTAGCGCTGATCTTCAGCGTTCAAAGTTACCTGGTCGACTGGTGCGACAACCAAAACTGCAATCTTTCCATCGAATCCATGAGCGGCTACTACCGCGTGTTCTGGGAGCGTAACATCCCCGTCGACATCCTCCACGAAGACCTATGCTCGCTGGAAACCCTCGCCCCCTACCGACTGGCGATCCTGCCCACAGCCTGGGCAATCACCCAAAACGCGAGGGAAGCGCTCAAAACCTACGTCGCGAACGGCGGGACGCTGCTCTCCGACCCGTACTGCTGCGGCTACACGCCGGATAAGCAATTGCCCTACGAGGTGCCCGGCTCCGGGTTCGCCGAGGTGTTCGGGGCGCGTGAGGACGACATGCGCGGCGCTCGCGGCGTAACGCTCGCCTGCGCGTTCGGCGGCCAGAGAGCCACGCTGACTAACGGCTGGTTCCGCGAGACCTTCCGGGACGTGACAGGCGACGTCCTCGCCACATACGACGACGGATCGCCGATGGTAGTGAGGAACCAATACGGCAAGGGCGAGGCCATCCTCTCAGGCGTGTGCCTGGGCATGGCCTACGCGCCGAAGGTCGCCATCTCCGAACACCTTCATGGCCGGGACATTGCCGGAGACGCTGGCGCCGCGCGGGACTTCGTTCTTGGCATCGCGGCGGGCAAGGGCATTGAGCCTGATGTGGCGACAAACAAACCGGAGGCGCAGGCCAGCCGCCTGATCAACGCTGGCGATACCGACGACCTGCTCATCATCATCAGCCTGTCGCGGGAACCTGAATCCATCGCCGTTACGCTTCCGGACAGTTACGCGTGGTTCACGTCCATCCTCACAGGCGCGGAAGGCGCGATCGAAGGCGGGCGGTTTGGCCTTCGCCTCGCGCCGAAGGAAAGCCAATGCCTACGTCTCGCGAAAAAGGCGAGGGCGTGACGTCCCGCGGGTGGCTCCATGCCGTCCTCTCCGGCGGCGTCCCTGTCCCCGTGGAGGTACGGGCGGTATAGCGGCATACAACGAGCAAGGCGGCTCCATGCCGTTCTCTCCGGCGGCGTCCTTGTTCCCGTAGACGTATGGGCGGTATAGCGGGCGTACAACGGGCAAGGCGGCTCTATGCTGTCCTCTCCGGCGGCATCCCTGTCCGCGTGGACGTATGGGCGGTGTAGTGGGCATACAACGGGCAAGGCGGCTTCGCGCTTAACACGCTTTGGATAATGAGCGGGAAAGGGAGGGTTCCGTGGTATTAATCGGTAGAAAAAACAAGAACCGCGTCCGGCTGCGCGGGGATGACGTCGCGGTTTCGGCGGTGTCCTACACGGTCAGCGCGGCGTTCGCGCTGCTGTGCTTCGCGCCGTTCCTGCTGGTGATCATCTACTCCTTCACGCCGTACGACCTGTACCTGAAGAACCACTTCGACTTCTTTCCCTCCCGCCTGACCCTGGACGCGTACCGGATGGTGGCCAAGTATAAATACATCTGGTCGGGCTACAGGAACACGCTGTACGTCGCGCTGTTCGGCACGGCGCTGTCCATGCTGCTGATGGTGGTCACCGCGTACCCGCTCACCCGCAAGGACCTGCGGGGCAACAAGGTGATCATGACGCTGTGGATAATCACCATGTTCTTCTCCGGCGGCATGATCCCGGACTACTTCCTAATCCGCTCGCTGGGGCTGTTGAACAACCTGTGGTCGATGATCCTGCCGGGGCTGTTGGGCTGCTACAACCTGATCCTGACGCGCAACTACATGGAGAGCCTGCCCCGCTCACTGGAGGAGGCAGCGCTGATCGACGGAGCGAACGACCTGCAGGTACTGGTCCGCGTGGTGTTGCCGCTGTGCCTGCCCATACTGGCGACGCTGGGGCTGTTCACCATCGTCGGCTATTGGAACAGCTACTTCAACGCGATCATCTACCTGACCAAGCGGACAAACTGGCCGCTGCAATTGGTGCTGCGGGAGCTGGTCTTTGAGAGCGGCGTAAACGAACTGCGGCAGGGTATGGCCGCGGAGGAACGCGCGACCACGCCCTTCCTGCTAAAAATGGCGTCTATCGTGGTGGCGACGCTGCCCATCATGCTGGTATACCCGTTCCTGCAGAAGTATTTTATGACCGGCCTCGTGCTGGGCGGCGTGAAGGAGTGATGAGCGGATGGCAATGACGGCGGCCGTCACCCAGCGGCGCGTGGGCTGGGGCAAGTACCTTTACAAGAACCGCTGGCTCTACCTGATGAGCGTCCCCGGGCTGGCGTTCCTGATCTTGTTCAAGTATATCCCCATATACGGCGTGGTTATGGCGTTCCAGGATTTCAAGTTCAAGACGGGCGTCTTTGGCAGCCCGTTCAACCACTTCAAGCACTTCGTGACGTTGTTCTCCAGCGACCGGTTCTACCGCGTGCTGACCAACTCCATCACGCTGTCCAGCATGCGGCTGGTGGCGTCCTTCCCGGTGCCCGTGCTGCTGGCGCTGCTGCTCAATGAAATCCACGCCCGGTGGTTCAAGCGCTGCAGCCAGACGCTGATGTATCTGCCCCACTTCATCTCGTGGGTCGTGCTCTCGGGCATCGTGGTCAACTTCCTGTCAATGAATGACGGCCTGGTCAACGACCTGATTCAGGCGCTGGGCGGCAAGAAGGTCAACTTCCTGGGTTCGTCCGCGTGGTTCCGCGCGATGATCATCGGCACGAACATATGGAAGGAAGCGGGCTGGGGAACCGTTATATATTTGGCTAGCCTGGCGAGTATCAACCCGGAATACTACGAGGCCGCGACGGTGGACGGCGCGAACCGGTTCCAGAAGATCCGCTATGTCACCATCCCCGGCGTCTCCGGCACGATCGTCATCATGCTGGTGCTGGCGGTGGGCGGGCTTATGAACAACGGGTTCGAGCAGATCTACCTGTTCCAGAACGACTTGAACATCTCGGTGTCGGACATCTTCGAGACTTACACATACAACATCGGCGTCGTGGGCGGGCAGTATTCCTACTCCACGGCGGTCGGGCTGTTCAAGAACATGGTTGGCGCCATCCTGATCTTCACGAGCAACACGCTGGCCAAGCGGCTTGGCGGCGCCACCCTGTACTGATCGCGCTGACGGATCAAAACGCCCGCGCGGCGTTTGGAAATCCCAATTTTCCCAAAGGAGGCTCCCCTATGAAAAAGGCTCTTTCCCTGGCGGTCGTCCTGGCCACGCTGCTGGCGATGAGCGCACTGACCGCGCCCGCCGCCCTGGCCGAAGGCGAGACACTGACCATGCTCCAGCGCCTGCCCGCCACCTACGTGGTGGAGGACAACCCTGTCATCAAGGCGTGGGGCGACCTGTATGGCATCACCATCGAGATTGAGGCGCCGCCGATCTCCAGCTTCAACGACCGCCGCAACGTGATCATGGCTTCCGGCGATCTGCCCGACCTTATGTATGTCGGCGACACCGGCGCGTTGTACACGCAGTGGTCAAAGGAAGGCCTGTTCTTAAACCTGGACCCGTACTTCAACGCGGAGCGGACGCCCAACGCGTTCGCCGTGCTGAATGACGACGAGCTGTTCACCGTGAAGGTGTTGAATGACGACGGCAGCTCCAGCCTGTACTCACTGCCGCGCGTGCAGACCAAGCCGCAGGACGTGATAATCTACCGCGCGGACTGGCTGGAGAAGCTGGGCCTTGAGGTGCCGACGACCGCGGCGGAGTTCGCCGTTGTCGTTGAGGCGTTCGCCACGCGGGATCCGGATGGCAACGGCGCCGACGACACCTTCGGCTGGTCGCTGAACACCGTGATGGGTCCGGAACACCGTTCGCTGCTCAGCGCGTTCGGGACACACCCCATGGAAGTCCCGGAAGCCGACGGCTCCTATAAGCTGCTCCAGCAGCAGCCCGCGTACATCGAGTACCTCGCCTGGTGCCGGGACATGTACTCCGCCGGAGCGCTGGACCCGGAATTCTACGTCACCAAGATGTACGAGGACGACGACGTCTTCCTGGCGGGCAAGATGGGCGTGATTTACAACAGCAAGGTCACCGAGCACCTGGCCGCCCTAAACGACCCGGCGGGCGTGTTCCAAACCGGCAACCCCGGCGCGAAAGTGGTCGCCGGCCCGCCTCTGCGCTTGGAAGGCGAGACCGTCGCCGACGTTTGGTACAACCCTCAAGTGTGGGGCAACTATGCCATCAACGCGGACAGCGACCTGATCGACCTGGCGCTGAAGGTGCTGGACGACGGCTATACCGACAAGGTAAACGAGCTGCTGCTCGTTGGCCTGGAGGGTGTCACCTACACCACGTGGGATCCGGAAACCCGCTTCGCGTTCAAGGACAGCGACGAGATCATCGCGAACGCGACCAGCTACTGCGCCTCCTACGCGACCATCAACTACCAGCGCCAGGACAAGGGCCTGCTCGTCGCCACAGCGAACACGCCTGAGCAATTGGACGTATTCAACGGGACGGAAGAGACCGTGAGGGCGGCGGCGCGGCGCGTCTCCTTCCTGAGCGGCAACGGCGTACCCGGCTATGGCGATATCCAGGTAACGATCACAGAGGTCGGCATCCCGGACGCGTGGGGCGAGATCCGCACCAAGTACATCACGGGCGAGGCCTCCCTGGAAGAGCTGCAAGCCTTCATCAATGACAAGTACGTCCCAGCCTACCAGCCGTTGCTGGACCTCTACGCCGCGTACAACGACGGCGCGGGCTTCAACAAGTAAGCGTATCCTATACCCCCAACGGAGCCGCCATCGCTGGCGGCTCTTTTGCCCTCGCGCTCTTATTGCTGGCTTGGTATACTGGCGCCTCCGTTAAAACCAGGCCTGTCTACCGGCGAATGTATCCGGCTCGATTGGTTCCGGAAGGACTGGCAGCTCCCGCGAGGCCTTCTCGCGCGGCTTCCTCCGCAAAAAAATAAAGGTATTGGGCGTGAAGCCACGCCGCGCAAACTTTTTCACGCGCCGCGCGCCTTGCGCGTGTTCTTATATCACCCGCAACCAACACGCCTGACGGTATTCGCTGACTAGCCCTCGCGTATCCATTCCCACTCCCCCGTATCCGCTTGAATAGCCGATACAACTTTTCAAGCCGCTACTCTTTTTTCAAGTCGGCTCAGGGCTATTGTGTCATGCGCTGACAGGCGCCGACGGGTTTGACGGATACCTAAAATAAACTATACATATACAAGCATACCATGCTATAATACGGTATATGTCCAACTAGGAGGCGACCCTCATGCGCCACCTACCCCCAGCCTTCGACGCGTGTGGTACGTTTCCTATGTAGTCGTGCTGCTGATACCGGCGATGGCGGCGCTGCTCTCGTACCACTTCGCCTCCGTAGCCTTGCGCGAGCAGATACAGTAAACTAACCGCGCGTCACTCCAACTGCTGGAGCAGAGCATGGAGTACAGCGTCGCGTACACCGACTGCCTGACCAGTCCGCTTGTGAACAACCCCGAGTTTACAACCGCGCGCGGCATCCCCATTGACCGCAGCACAACCCAGCGTTTCCAACTCTTCCAATTCCTGAACGGACGCATGGGCACAGCGTTGAACGATCCATTCTTGTACCAGCAGCTAATCTACCTGCGCAAAAGTCGGTTGATCCTTTCATAGTCGGTATACCAGGACGCGTACCGCGCTGGGCAAACGCCTAGAGGAAAGCCGCTTGCTGCCGCGTGAAGAATTGCTGGACGGATTCCTGAAGGGGCACGCGCAATACGACGCGCAGACACGCGCCTTCTACAACGCCTACGGGCTGACACTGGATAAGCCGCTGTACTGGATAACGCGCTTCCACATCAGCGCGGATGGCGGCGAGCGGGTTGTTCACGAACAACAGGATATGGTATGCGAGTTATTCCGCATGAGGCTGCTGGAGCGGCTGCCGGATGTTTGGATGATGAGCGCCCGCCACCGCGACCTGTTTACATGGGCGCTGGGATTGGACCATGAGCCAACGCGGGACATGGACGACATAACCGCCGCGTGCGCGGAAGCCGTGTCAAACGCGCTTCACCTGCGGCTGGACGTAAGCGTATCAGGATCCGAGACAGACGCGGCGACACTACCGGCGCGGGACATGGAAGCCAGCGCCGCGCTGGCATGAGAGCCTGCTATCCGTAGCGGACATCGCGGATCATTTCCGACTGCGCGCAAGCACCGTGTCGCGTATGTATAAGGAAGAGACAGGCACAGGACTGCTCGAGTATATAAACAGGCTGAGAGTCGAGCGTTCAGCCACGCTGTTGTTGTCCGGGACGCCGATCGCTCAAACCGCCTCCCGCTGCGGATTCGCGAGCGGCGCGACATACATCCGCGTGTTCAAGCAATGCAAAGGCGTGACCCCGGGCAAATACCGCGAACTGCGCCCAAGATCAGAAACCGAGCATGAATCATAAACCATGAACCCGCGCCTTGTCAGAATTTATCAGCCATCGTACACAAATTAACGATTGATATCACCGCCGCGCCCGTGTACCATATCCTCAAATGAACGCGCTGGTCGGCGCGAAGCGCGGAAACAAAACCTCTATACTCGACAGGAGGATGTATCCCATATGAAGAAGACACTGGCCATAGCGATAGCCCTGTGCCTAACGCTGGCGTTGTCCTCCCTGCCGTCGCTCTCAGAGGGTGAGCCCATCAAGCTAACACACTGGATCGATTTGGGAGCGACTGGCGCCGCCGTCTTGTCCACAATGGACGAGAACCTTGTCATGCGGAAATTGCAGGAGATCACAGGTGTCGATTTGGAATTCCTGCATCCCGCGGTCGGCCAGATCAACGAGCAGTTCAACCTGCTGGTCGCCTCGCGCGAACTGCCCGACGTCATGGAAAAGGATTGGAATAATTATCCCGGCGGCATCCAGAAGGCCGTGGACGACGACGTTATAGTCGAGCTGAACGACATTATCGGCCAGTATGCCCCGAACTACTCCGCGTTCTTTTCGGAACAGCCCGATCTGGCCAAGCAGATCGCCACGGACGACGGGATGATCGGCTTGTTCGCGGCGTACTCCATATAGGAGCATAACTGTCAGTCGGGTTTCATGATCCGCAAGGACTGGCTTGACGAACTGGGGCTTGGAATTCCTGTCACGCTGGCGGATTGGGAGGAAACCGCGCTCATGCTGATGGATGAAAAGGACCTGGTAAGCGGCCTAGCGATCGCGACCAACGACGCGATGGTATACTCCCGAGTGTGTGGAACATCGGCGCGTCCTACTATGTTGAGGACGGCGCAGTGAAGTACGGCCTTGTCCAGGACGCCTATCTCGACTACCTTACCGTCATGAAGCGCTGGTATGACAAAGGCATACTTGACCCTGACTTCGCGGCGTCCGACGCGAAAATGCTGGAAGCGTACATGATCAACGGCGAGGCCGCAGGCGGCTTCGGCGGCGGCAACATATATACCGCAGTCGAGGCGAAAGGGATCGAGGGCTACAACTTGGTCGGCGTGCCGTATCCAGTGCTGGAGGAAGGCGATGAGCCGTTCATGATCAACATGGCGTAGGAGTATCGCGGCGCGGGCTCCGCCGCCATAACCACCGCGAACAAGTACCCGGAGAAGACGGCGGCCATGCTGGACTTCTGGTATGGCGACGAATGACGCTTGCTAAAGAGCTTTGGTGTGGAAGGCCTGACGTTCGATTATGTTGACGGTGAGCCTATTTATACCGACCTGCTCAAGAACAACCCGGACGGGCTGAGCATGGCGCAGGCCATGTGGAAATATCTGCGGGCCAGCTATCCCTGCCCGGGATTCATCGAGACCGGATACCATGAACAATATATGCCCCGCCCCGTACAACTGGACTCTGTTCGGCTGTGGAATGAGTACATCGACATAGCGAGAACGCATAGGCTGCCGATGGTTACGCCAACCACTGACGAGTCCTCTGAATTGGCGTCGATCAGTTCCGCGATCAGCGATTACTGCAAGGAGATGACTGTCAAGTTCATCATGGGGCAGGAACCGCTGGATAATTTCCCCACGTTTGTCGAGCGGATGAACACGCTGGGCGTACCGCAAACGATTGGGATATATCAGGCGGCGTACGACCGCTACCAGGCGCGGTGATTCGCTCACGCTGTCCGGGGGAGACACGCCTCCCCCGGATAGTATTGGCGCCTACTTGACGCGCGTTGAATTCCAGTAAGGGAGGCGCGGTTTATGGTTCGATCCATCCAACAGGCCGACGCGTCGGTCGCCCGCGCGGTCGGTCGGCGTGTCCGTCGCGAGTTGTCCCGCAACCGCATGCTGTACATCATGGCGTTGCCCCTCGCTTTATACTTCCTGCTTTTCCATTATGGGCCGATGTACGGCGTCATACTGGCGTTCAAGGATTATAGGGTCGGCGCGGGCATCGCTCAAAGCCCATGGGTAGGGTTGAAGCACTTCATAACATATTTCGAAAGCCCGTTCTTTTTCCGGACGCTGCGCAACACGCTGCTCATCAGCGTATACTCGATTCTGTTTGGATTTCCGGCGCCGATTTTACTGGCGCTGCTGCTCAACGAGGTCAAGTCGCGCCCGTTTAAACGCGTTGTGCAGACCATAACATACCTGCCCCACTTTATCTCCACTGTGGTTATTTGCGGTATCATCATTGATTTCTTCGGCAGGCGCGGGGTCGCGACCCAACTGATCAGCGTGGTTTCCGGTGCGCGGGCGCGAAACCTGCTGCTTCAGCCGGAGTACTTCCGCTCCATCTATATCGGCGTCGACATCTGGCAGGGAATAGGTTGGGGATCGATCGTGTACCTGTCCGCGCTGACCGCAATTGATTTGGAACAATATGAAGCGGCGGTCATAGACGGCGCGGGCAGGCTCTCAC
The DNA here is from genome assembly GCA_031270865.1 of Oscillospiraceae bacterium. GTDB lineage: Bacteria > Bacillota > Clostridia > Christensenellales > Aristaeellaceae > BNUH01. Next base: position 7,098 of record JAISWI010000052.1, on the reverse strand, counting down.
AGGCAATCCATATCACGCTGCCGGGCATTACGCCCACCATTGTGACGATGTTGCTGCTCCGGTTGGGGGCGCGTCATGTCGGTGGGATTCGAGAAGATCATCCTGTTGTACAATCCCAATACCTATGAGACGGCGGATGTCATATCGACCTTCGTTTACAGGTACGGCCTGGGCGGGGCGCAGGATTTCAGCTTTTCCTCAGCGGTGGGATTGTTTAGTTCGGTGATCAACTTAGCAATCCTTACATCCGCCAACTTTATCAGCCGCAGGGTCAACGAAACCAGCCTGTTCTGAGGGAAGGAGCGTTCGTTATGGTTACGCGCAGGACTGCGGGCGAGAAGGTATTCGATATCATCAACGCGCTTTTCCTCATCGCACTGACTATTATCACGTTATATCCATTTGTTCATGTAATCGCCGGCGCTACTTCAATGCCCGGCGCACTGATTGGACACCGGGGAGCGCTGCTTTGGCCCAAGGGCGGTTTTACGCTGAAGGCGTTCGAGTTGGTGTTCCGCAATCCCAACATCCTGACTGGGTACAGGAATACCCTTATCGTAGTCGCTGGCGGCACGACGCTTAATATCCTTATGACTTCGCTTGGGGCTTACATTCTCTCGCGCAAGCAATTCGCGATCCGCAGCGCAATGATGTTCATGATTATCTTTACGATGTACTTCGGCGGCGGTATGATTCCACGATACTTGTTTTTACATAACTATATCGGTATCGGCGATAACCTGTGGGCGTTGGTCATACCCGGGGCTGTTTCGGCTTACAACCTGATCATCATGCGTTCGGCGTTCGCGGGTATTCCCTCCAGCCTGGAGGAATCCGCGAGGATGGACGGCGCGAATGATATCGTCATACTGTTCCGGATCGTTCTGCCGTTGTCAATGGCGACGGTGGCGGTTATGGCGCTTTTCTATGGCGTTGGCCATTGGAACGCGTGGTTTGACGCGATGATATTCCTTCGTACGCGAAGTAGATACCCGCTGCAGCTAATATTGCGCGAGATATTGGTAAATGAGAACACCGACATCATGACCTGTAAAATACAAGAATTGCCCTTAATCTGGCGATAAAGTTTTCGATAACTTGTAAGCCTATTTTAATTGATCAGATTGCCAGCGTTTATACAGAGATTAAATGGAATGAAATAAAAGTTTTGACTATTTTCTGATGATTATGCAAAAACTATTGAATAATTGCTGATTAATTAGGATTTGCCTACGGATTCTATGACTCAAGTGAGATATAGTAGGTATTCATTCGTTATAGGTTTTATAGACCAATAATGCAAATAATATGTGCTGAACGACACATCAATCCAGTGCGAAAGTTAAAAATGAGGCAATATTATGGAAATCAAACTTTATTTACCCAATTGTATGCTATCAACTACATCATGAACATGGCACGCGAATATACTTTCAATACTAAATAATAAAACGGAGATATTTGATTGGCTGTACAGTAATTATATATAATTGTTCCTATCGAATAATGATGGATTAGGGAAGTGTCAGTTCTGGATTTTTGGCCAAAGTATAAAGTTGCATTTAGATGCCCATTTATCTATAGTCAAGTGATTAAGCGAGATACTATAGACATATTCGTTAGATATGGGATCGTACAATTTCTGAAAAGAATGCTGAATATGCGGTATTATATATATGGCATATTCAATGGATTTTTCATAAATGCTAGACATTCCTTACATAAACTATATTTTTATGGCTGTGATGGTTTAATAAATGCGTTTCTAACAAAAGACTTTATGTTAACGCACATTTTGATGATCAAATGGTTTCGTATCAAGACATGGAAAAAGCGTATAAACTACAATTTATATCTGACGATTACCTGCTCTAACATAGAGGCGGGTTGTTATTTCTGAGTTATCAGGAGAGCGTGAGATATACCATGAACTTGTTAAAAGCTGATATAAGTGATTATTTGTCCTCGAAAAACATATCCGAATTTAATCATATCGAAAATAATATTTATGACTGCGGGGTGTTTGGAATAAGTGTCTATGATATGTTGATCGAAAATCATAACTATAATGATCTGCAAGTTGATCCAAGGGTATATGCAATTCTAAGCGATCGTAAGAAAATGTTATAATCTAAGGAGTGAATATCTGACGGGTAAGCTGGGAATAGAGATGCCCATAACTGAATTTTTAAGGCACTACAAAAAATCCCAACCCCTGATGTATTTATCGATAAAATAGAGAGCATCAGAAGAAATTGTTAAAGTAATGCTTTATAAAATATTATTTGACTTAAAAAAGAAGGAAATTGGTCTTATTAAAGAATTATTTGTTATGCTATAGCTGTATAATGCATCTCAAGTGGATTAAAGGTGTACGAATAGATACGCGAGGATTGGCAAACGAATATCGAGTAGCGAATTGGTTGCGGATGATACAAGAACACGTGTGGGTGCACAGCGCATGAAAGAGTTTTACGCGGAGCGGGGCTTCACGACCGCTATATTAGACTATTGGCACAGGAAATTATGCGAGAAAGCCATACGGGAGCTGTCGGGCATACTTATAGTTGAACTTAGGAGATGTGCGCAGAGGTAAATATCTTCCCTGATTACCGCCTGGGCAATGATTTGTCTATTGATAGCAAAGGAAGATGCAACTGCCCATTGTATGGCGAGGCAAGGTTGCAATCATCGTGTTTCATCCATACCTTGTCATTTATGTAATGCATATCCAAACACTCTAGGATCTCCTTATAGGCAATTCTTTGAGTGCCTGAATCTCATTCTTCTCCAACCTTTTACGCCATATAAAGTAAACGGTGCCACCTGACTAGGCGCCACCTTTTTCGCATGCCCAAACGTTTCCTTATTTATAATTTGCCCAGCCAAGGCGTGACAATCCAAAGTTCGTGTATTTCTACCTCTGAGACGCTTTGTGATTACCACCCCCGCTTTGATTACACGGCTTTGCGGTGAATCTATATTATCCAAACTATAACCCAGTCAGCTCCCCGCCGAATTGTTTAATTTTACGCTTGCATATTGGCTGAAGCTGTAGTATACTAGCCAATGTACCTGGGTGTGGCGCAGTTTGGTAGCGTGCTTGAATGGGGTTCAAGAGGCCGCGAGTTCGAATCTCGCCACCCAGACCAGAAAAACCTAGCGGAATGGCCATTCCGCTAGGTTTTTTCTTTGCCCCCGCTCCGCTGAAATTACCAAAAGTACTCCAGCATACTCTAAAATCCTCTCCCGTTACCACTGCGGTTACCACTCCTACTACCACTTTATTACCACTTAACGATTATATACTATCGGTAATCTTGCGCAGGGACGATATGTTGCTGTGCGTGTAATGCTTTGTCATATTGTAGTCTTCATGACCCATAAGCTTTGCCTTGTCCACTTCTGGCGCGGTCACGTCCTTCATAAGTGTCGCGAATGTGTGCCGACAGCTGTACGGAGTTAACGCGCGTACGCCGATGGTTTTTAGCACACCATAATATATCGCGTCTCTAAAGTAATTCAGCGTCATAATCTCACCGTTCACTCGCGGGAACAGATACTGTCCGCCCGATGAAGCGCGTTCGCGGACGATAGCCTCGATCTTCGGCGATACGGGTACGATCCGGTTCTTGCCAGCGTCGGTCTTGATGCCGCCGATAAGATAGTTATATTCCGCGTTATAAGATTCGCGCGTCAACTGGAACAATTCGGTCGGGCGGTATCCTGTATAGATCAGGCATAGAATATAGTCGGCGTACGGCACCACGCCCGCCGCTTTGCGGATCGACTCTACTTCCGCTCTCGTAAAGGGTTCCTGCTCGGTATCCTCGCGCTTGCCCACATATATGAATTGAGCATAATTCTTATCGCAAATATTTACCTGCCGCGCGTATTTATACATAAGCCCAGCAAGAGCCTTCATGTTCTCGCGCGTGCGGATGCCCAGCGGCTTGCCTTCCGCTTCGGCGTCCACGCACTGCTGAAGGTGCTCTGTATTAATTGAGACAAAGCTTTGAATATGCAACGGTTTATAATGATTCATCGCTGCCGCGTAGCAGCCGCGCGTCGTCTTGGAGATGCGATCCTCGTACATCTTCAACCAATCCTCATAGAGTTTGGCGAAAGTTATGTTCGATAGCTTTTGGGGCAACACATTCTTTAGGCTGGGCAAATAGTCATAGGCTTCCTTCTTTGTGGCGAAGCCGCCCTTGACGCGGCGAATATGCCGCCCGTCGTCGTGGAATCCAACCGTCACTTCGGCGCGGTAAGTCCTGCCCACCTTGTAGACAGTGCCTTGACCGTTCGCGCGTTTGCGCTTGGATACCTCGCGCGTCTGCTTTGCGCCGCAGTGATGGCAGAAATCCGCTCCGGTCACCAAGGCCCCGTTGCATTTCTTGCAGTCCATGCGCTCCCCCAAAAACAAAACGAACGTGAGCAAGGCGCGGCAAATCGCGTCCTTAACTCCGTTCGTGGGTATAGATTCAGCCAAACAGTATTCTACTTGATGGGCGATGAGTGTGTCAATGGGCAAGGTGTCATCACTTGCCGAAATCATAACCCTATGGATATACTGCTTGTTGCCGAATCGTTGCGTCATTCTGGCCACATAAACAATACGGGGACCCAATGCGCGGGCGAGCGCACTTGGTCCCCAGTCGTGTGGAGATTAAACATAAGTATAATACCATAACAGAAATCAAACCGCAAGGAGATAATTGGGACTGCACCGGTTCGAGAACCTGAAGTCAAAGGCTCGGGGTAAAGAACAGGACGAACCCGCAGAGCGAGTGTCGTAGAGCATCTGTCACTACTGTCACGAATCGGATGTGCGCCAGCATCTTCTTGAAGTCAAGGACGAGCTCATTGTTGTCCAGTAACGACGCGATGAATATTGCCTGTGCTTCGTTCAGATCATATGCATTGACTGGCGGACTAACACCAATACGTCTTATTACGTTTCCAGCGCAATAAGACGATTTGGCGTTGATATTGGGAGGGTTACCATATCCAAGCCGGGTCAACCGCTCAGAGCGTCCCAGCAGTCTTGTTCCATACCCGGCGAATCTGCCGATCTTCGAACACTGCCGATGCCGTTTCCATTTGCGTGCCTCCATATACATGTTATATTGTATCCTGTCCCCTCTCCTGTCATGTGTTTTGGCACGGGGCCTTCGACGCGCGGGGTATGAGTATCGGCAAGCCAGATACCCACGCCGCCGCGATATCTACCCGCTGTGGGTTATGCCGAAGCAACCGGCGAGAGCGTCTCGCTCCGTTCGACCAGCGGGGGAATCCCGTCTTTCTTCAACAACTTACACAACCATGACCGCTCGCGCTTTCGCTCAATTTTGAGCAAAAGCCCTCTCCGTCGCGTCCGATTGGTCAGCTTCGCCCAACTCTGGCCACGCGTCCAGACCGAGCTTGTCCAGCAACGACCGGATGAGGTACGCGTTGAGTGATTCGCCAGCGTTAGCGGCCGCGCGGTCGATCAAAAGCCTCTGCCCCTTGGGGATAATCAGGCTCAGTCGATCATAGTTTCTCCTGTTGTAGTCCCGTACGTACTCCCGCCGCTGATGCATTAGACAGCGTCCTCCTTCACATAATTGGGGTCCACCTATATTATATACACACTCTCTTGTATGTATTCGAAGCCGTCGTAACGTGTCGCTTGTGGGAGAAAAGCATTACCGCATGTCGAATGACCGGGACGATATCACAGATTGCGTATGATGAAAGCGGAATCCAGCGGTATCCTGAGCGGTCGTTCGTATGATTGTAACCGGGATGGTTCGTGTCTCTTTGAGACGCGCACAGCCATAGATCATCTGTTACCTTTATGATGCTTCATTGTTGTGTGTCTAAACGCCAATAAACCACTCCCAATCCCCTGTATTCTAACGTTAGTTTCTATAGTTTCCACGCGCTTACAGAACATTTACGCTCCAATATGTATATCGCCACGCCAAAAATATTTACGACGCGCCAAGTCTCCTACACTGTACAAACGTCTCCCCATAGGACACCTTACGCATCACCGCAGGGAGGTGTTGGGAAGCCTATCCTTTTATTATATGTACCAAAACGGTACTGTCAATAACAACATGACTGTGTCCGCAATCATTCAAGACGCAGGTCTGCGTGCGTACCCGTGCGATAAGCAACAAGGACGAGGTTATCGCGTTCTACGTAATACATCAGTATCCAATCCGGCTGTAAGTGGCACTCGCGATAACCGCTATAAGCGCCGCCCAACGAATGATCACGCATCGAAGTCGGCAAGGGTTTTTCTTCCAACAGCGTCATAATCACTTGGTCAAGCAATTGGATATTCAGCCTGCGCTTTGCCGCCAACTTTCGGTCACGCTTGAACTGGCCAGTGACGCGCAGAGTTAGCATTCCACATCACCCGCTTCCTCCGCGTCCAGATCATCGGCCATTTCACGCACACTGTGGTATGTCTTCGCTGGAATCACGCCGCGAGCAACGTCCTTTGCTTCCCGCATAGCCGCAAGCGTATCTGCGTTGTACCCGACCAAATGCGGAGTGAACGGCAGACCGCCTTCTTGTATGGCTTGGTGCAGGAACAATGTGAACGCGTCGGACATCGTTAGACCGATCGCCGAGAATAACGTTTCGGCTTCGCGCTTCAACTGCGGCTGCAGACGGAGGTTAAGGCTGGCGGTTTTCGGCATGTTCATCCCTCCCAGTAACAGTATACGCAATTGCGCTTACATTTGCAACACATTTTTCAATAAACATCGCTGTCATTCCGAATCGGGAACTGCTGGTAGCGCTGGTTAAGGCTTGGCAACTCGCCCAATTCAACGAATTGTCGTTCCCCCATACCTACGCAGGTGAGTCTGGTGTTTGAGCGCGTCCGCGTGCGCTTCGATGAACAGCCCCTGCCGTCCTTTGTGTTCATGGATGTCCGCAACCATCGACACGACGTCGGGCGTCAACAAAGCCAGAGGGGACTCGTTATAATCAAACAACCTCATGGCGTTTACCTCCAAGCCATACTTTACATCGTCATTATACCACGAATGACGTAGAAAACAAGAGTTTAATGACGCAATATTTCAATACGGTTTATTG